>CAYONG010000115.1:0-1783 GCA_964405235.1 uncultured bacterium
TGCCCTGGCCGTTCGGCTTCGAGCTGAAGAACGACGTGAACAGCCTCGGCGCCACCTCGGCGGGAATGCCGCCCCCGCTGTCCTCGATCAGCAGCGCGGGCACGCCTTGCGCCATCGCCAGCGATATCGCGATATCACCATTCTCGCCGATGGCGTCGATGGCGTTGCGCACGACATTGACGAGCGCCTGCTCCATTTGGCCCCGGTCCAGCCGCACCGGCCGCACGCCGTCCTCGATCCGCCAGTGCCAGGCGATCCCGAGCCGCTCGCACTCGGGTTCGAACAGCCGAGCCACATCCCTCAACAATGCCTCGAGCGAATCCGGCTTGCGATTGGGAGAGGGCAGCCGCACCACGTCCGCGAAACTCTTCATGAACTCGTTCATGTGACGGGTGCGCGTCACCGCCACCCCGATAGCGCCCTCGAAATCCGCACGGTCGCGCTCGCCGATCTGCCCGCCGTAGGCGAGGCAGCTCTCGAGCAGTGAGATGACTGCGCCGCTCGTATTGTTGACCTCGTGCGACATGGTGCGGATCAGTTTCTCGTAGGCGGCCATCTCGCTGGCGTGCAGCTCTCTGGTCATCTCCTCGAGCATCAGGCAGGTGCGGGTGAACCCGCGATCCATGAACGACAGCCTGCGGCACCGCACCTTGCGACGCCCGCCGATGGTCACCATGCGCGCCTCGCCTTCGCTCATGTCCTCGAGCTCGCGGGCCAGCGCACTGTCGAGCCATTCCAGCGCCTGGCCTCGTGCGGCGTCCTCCGAGACGCCGAGGATCTCGCAGGCGCCGGGGTTCAGCATCTGGATCCGGCCGTCGTAGTCGAGCTGCACCACTCCCGACGGCGACAGGGCGATGAGTCGCCGCAGCAGGGAGTCCTGCTCTTGGTTGGCGGTCCGCTCGTCGCGGAGGTGGTCAACCATCCGGTTGTAAAGCCGGATGAGCCGGTTGACCTCGGGTTGGGGGGTCTCGCGAAAGCGCGTCATCAGGTCGCCGGAGGCGAGCAGTTCGACGCCGGTGCGGAGCATATCCGCCGGTTCGGTCAGCCGCCGCGTCAGCCACCAGGCGAAGCCGAACGAGCCGATGAAGAACAGCTCGACCAGCAGCAGCCACAGGCGCTGTTCACGCAGCAGGATCCACGCGACGACTACGAAGACCACATGCACGAGGGCGAGGTAGAGGAGAAACCTCGCCTTCAGGCTCACGCTTCGATCCCGTACTTCTCGAGTCTCCGGTAGAGGGCGGGGCGACTCATCCCCAGCGATTCCGCCGTCCGGCTCAGGTTGCCCTCGTGGTGACTCAGGGCTTTCAGGATCATGGCGCGCTCGATCTCGGGCAGGGTCATGCTGCCGACCGAGGGGAGCGGCGTGTCGCGTTCGGAGCCGAGGTCCATGGCCAGCGTGCGACGCAGGTCGTCGACGCCGATGCGGGCCGACGTGCCCGTGAGCAGCGCGCGCTCGACCAGGTGCTCGAGCTGGCGGATGTTGCCGGGCCAGGGCTGCCCGGCGAGCCAGTCGAGGGCCCCCGGCTCGAATGCCACGTCTCGCCGGCCGTGGGACACGGTCGCGCGCTGGAGGAAGTGCGCCGCCAGCAGCGGCACGTCACTTGCGCGCTCGGCGAGCGACGGCACGCGCACCCGGATCAGGTTGATGCGGTAGTACAGATCCTCGCGGAACGCACCGTCGCGGATGGCCTGCTCCAGGTTGATGTTGGTCGCCGCGATCACGCGAACGTCGAACGGCTGCGGACGGTTCGCGCCGAGCACTTCATAGCAGCGATCCTGA
>CAYONG010000116.1:0-5030 GCA_964405235.1 uncultured bacterium
GGCGCCGACGACGAGCTTCATGGCGTCGAAGGGTTTCGATGTCTCGCGCGCGGTGCCGAGGGCGCTGACCGACGTGCAGAGCCTCGAGTACAAGGACGTGATCGTCCTGCTCGCGCCCGAGGCGAAGCGGGCCTTCCCGCGCCGCCCGCGCAAGGCGGTGCTGCTCGAGTGGCCCATCGAGGACCCGAGCCTCGTGACCGGGAGCGAAGCCGAGGTGCGCGCGGCCTACGAGAAAGCGTACGCGTTCATCGCGAGCCATATCCGCGATCTCGTCTCCGCGGTCAAGGACAGCGGCAGGACGTGACGGTCCTGCGCACTCGTGGATTCCACAAGAGGAGGAAGAACATGAAGAGGATGAGCGCGTGGTTGGCGGATGTCGCCGTGGCCGGCCTGGTCGTCGGCGTCGCGTTCGGGATCCCGGGGTGTGGCGGAGGCAAGGGGGCCGCCACGAGCGGGACGACGATCCAGGTGAAGGGATCGGACACCATGGTCAACGTCGCGCAGGCGTGGGCCGAGGAGTACAAGACCGCGGTCCCGGCGGTCGACGTCGAGGTCTCGGGGGGCGGATCGGGTGTGGGCATCGCGGCCCTCGAGCGTGGGACCATCGACATCGCCAACTCCAGCCGCAACATGAAGGCCGAGGAGATCGAGCTGGCGAAGCGCAACACCGGCAAGGAGCCGAAAGAGTTCGTCGTCGGCTATGACGCGCTCGCGGTGTACGTCCACAAGGATAATCCGATCGGTGAGATCTCCCTCGAGCAGCTCGCCCAGATCTTCGCCGAGGACGGCACGGTCACGAAGTGGTCTCAGCTGGGAGTGACGATCCCCGGGGGCGGTGACGATGTGATCGTCCGCGTCAGCCGCCAGTCCAGCTCGGGCACGTACGAGTTCTTCCGCGAGCATGTGCTCGCCAAGAAGGACTTCAAGCTCGGCTCGCGCGATATGAGCGGGTCCAAGGAGGTCGTCGAGCTCGTCGCCAATACCAAGACGGCGATCGGCTACAGCGGCATGGGATACGCCACGCCCGACGTCAAGATGCTCCTGCTCGCCGGGCAGGCCGGTCAGGCCGCCGTCGCCCCGACGGTCGCGAACACGCTGGATAAGACTTACCCGCTTGCGCGATCTCTGCTGATCTACACGCTGGGTGAGCCTGAGGGCGAGGTCAAGCGCTACATCGACTGGATCCTCTCACCGGCGGGCCAGAAGGTGGTCGAGGCGAACGGGTACGTCCCCGTCTCGGCTGTGGCCGGGTCCTAGCGAGTGTGGTGATCGCCACCCCGCCGGACGACGTTCCACATGGGGCGCGAGTCGCTCCGACGATGAGTGGATCCAGTCCTCGAAGTGCGTCGCGGGTTCCGCGGGCGGTTCGACCGTACTGGGCGGTCGTGGGGGAGCGGGCGCTGGAGGTGCTGATCCGGCTCTCGGGGATGAGCGCGATCATCTTCGTGCTCGCGATCTTCTTTTTCGTCTTCAGGGAAGCCGCACCGGTGCTGTTCAGCGACCGATTCTCGCTGGGACAGTTTCTCACCAGCGTGGAGTGGTACCCCACGTCGGTCTCGAACGTCCGATACGGGATCCTCGGGTTGATCGTCGGCACCGCCTGCGTGAGCGGCCTGGCGATCGTGATCGCGGTGCCGTTCAGTCTCGGGGCGGCGATCTACATCGCGGAGTTTTCGGGTCCCAAGGCGCGTGAGACGCTCAAGGTCGTCATCGAACTCCTGGCGGCGATCCCGAGCGTGGTGTGGGGCTTCATCGGCCTCACCGTCACGAGCAAGATCATCGTCGACCTCACCGGCGCTCCCGTGGGGGTCAACGTCCTCAATGGCGGCGTGATCCTCGCGCTCATGTGCGTGCCGATCATCACGTCGATCGCCGAGGATGCCCTCAAAGCGGTGCCGGATTCCTACCGCGAAGCGGCGTACGCCCAGGGGGCGACGCGGTGGCAGACGGTTCACCGGGTGCTGTTGCCGGCCGCCAAGAACGGGCTGCTCGCGGCCGTGTTGCTCGGCGTTGGCCGGGCCGTCGGCGAGACCATGGCCGTCCTGATGGCCACCGGACATGCGGTCCATATCCCGCACGGCCTCCTCGACTCGGTCCGCACCCTCACGGCCAACATCGCCGCGGAGCTTGGCGAGGCTCCGGCTCAGTCGGAGCACTACCGCGTGCTGTTCCTCACAGGAGTGCTCCTGTTCCTCATCACGTTCGTGATCAACCTGAGCGCGGACCTCGCGGTGCGCGGCGTGCGCCGGGGGCGCTGAGCGATGGCCGAGGCCGCAGTCGGGCGTTTCGCCGAAACCGCCATTGGTCGCAGCGAGCGGCGCACCGAAGCCCTGGTCCGTGCAGGTTTGGGTGCGATGGCAGCGGCGATGATCCTGCCCCTGGTGGCGCTCGTCGTTTATCTGATCATCAAGGCGTCACCGGCGCTCTCGCTCGAGTTCCTGCTCGATGTGCCGAGGCAGGGAATGCGTGCGGGGGGCATCTGGCCGGCACTCGTGGGGACGATCTATCTCGTGCTGGGGGCGCTGGCCCTGTCGGCGCCGATCGGTGTGATGGCCGCGATCTACATGAACGAATATGCCAAGGACAACTGGTTCCACCGCACGATCAACATGGCGGTGATCAACCTGGCCGGCGTGCCGAGCATCGTCCACGCGCTGTTCGGCCTGGGAGCCTTCGTTTACGCCGCGCAGTTCGGCTATTCGATCGTTGCGGCGTCGCTCACGCTGGCCATCATGACGCTGCCCGTCATCATCACCTCGACGCGCGAGGCGCTCAGCTCGGTGCCCCAGGCGTTCCGCGGGGCGTGTTGGAACGTGGGTGCGACGCGCTGGCAGACCACGCGGGGGGTCGTCCTGCCCAACTCGATCTCGGGCATCCTCACCGGGGTGATACTCGAGGTCAGCCGGACCGCCGGAGAAACCGCACCGATCATGTTCACGGGCGCCGTCTTCTACAAGGCGGTTCAGCGCGGCGATCTGTTCCCGTACGCGCCGACCGATCAGTGCATGGCGCTCTCCATGCATCTCTACACGCTCTCCACCCAGGTGCCTGACGTTCCGGAGGCGCTGCCGTTCGCGACGGCGGTGGTGCTGCTCAGCACCGTGCTCGCTCTCAATGCCATGTCGATCGCGCTGAGATTCTGGCTGCGCGGCCGAAAGAAATGGTGACTCCCGTGAGCGCCCCGGAGATCACGATCGCGGTCTCCGATCTGCGGCTGTCGTACGGCGCCCGCGAGGTGATCCACGGGATCACGTTCGACATACGCCGGAACGAGATCTTCGGCATCATCGGCCCGGCGCAGTCGGGCAAGTCCTCGCTGCTTCGCTGTTTCAACCGGACCATCGACTTCGACGCGGACGCCAGGGTCTCCGGATCGATCCTGCTCGACGGCCAGGATATCCGGCGCGTTCGGGATGTGTACGCCCTGCGGCGGAAGATCGGAATGGTGGCGCCGTTGCCGGTCGGCCTCCCGATGTCGATCTACGACAATGTGGCGTTCGCGCCGCGCGCGGCGGGTCTCGGCGACCGGGGCGCGCTCGACGAGATCGTCGAAAACTGCCTGCGCCAGGCGGCCCTGTGGGACGAAGTCAAGGACCGGCTGAAGCTCCTGGGCACGGCGCTCTCGGGCGGCCAGCAACAGCGACTCAGCATCGCCCGGGCCTTGTCCCACGATCCGGAGATCCTCTGTCTCGACGAGTTCTCCATCGCGATCGACCCCGTGACCACGATGCGCATCGAGGACGTCTTGAAGGAGCTGCGACGGGACATCACCATAGTCCTCGTCACCAACCTCGTTCAGCAGGCCCGCCGGCTGGCCGATCGCACGATGTTCCTCATGAAGGGCGACATCGTCGAGGTCGACACGACCGAGGTCATCTTCTCGGAGTCACCGGCCGAACGTCGCACCTACGAGTACGTGAGGGGACACTTCGGATGAGTACGACCGGCGAGTTCTCCCTCGTAACCCGCCAGCTCAACCTCTGGTACGGGTCGTTCCAGGCGCTGCTCGACGTGTCCGTCCAGATCCGACCGCGGCTCATCACGTCGCTCATCGGTCCATCAGGCTGCGGCAAGACGACGCTGCTGCGCTGCTTCAACCGGATCAATGAGCGGTACTCGTACGTCCGGACCACGGGGGAGATCGATATCCTGGGGGAGAACATCAACGCGCCCCAGGTCTCGCTCGTCGAGCTGCGCAAGGTCGTCGGCATGGTCTTTCAGCGCCCCAACCCGTTGCCGCTGTCGATCTACGACAACGTCATCTTCGGCATGCGCCTCCACACCAAGGGCGGGGAGCTCAAGCGTGCGGGTCTCGACACCGCCGTCGAGTCCGCGCTGACGCAGGTAGGGCTGTGGAAGGACCTCAAGGACCGCCTGAACTCGCCCGCGACCGGGCTGCAGCTCGAGCAGCAGCAGAAACTGTGTATCGCCCGCCTGCTCCCGCTGAAGCCCGAGGTGATCCTCATGGACGAGCCGTGCTCCGCCCTCGACGTCGAGGGGACACGGGCGATCGAGGAGCTCATGTTCGGCCTCAAGGAGCACTACACGATCGTCATCGTCACGCACAACATGGCCCAGGCGCGTCGGGTGAGCGACGAGTGCATCTTCATGCTTCTCGGGCGCATGGTGGAGCATGACCGCACCGAGGAACTCTTCCTCAGCCCGAAGAACCCCAGAACCGCGGAGTACATCGAGGGCCGCTACGGCTAGGGTGATGAGCCCGCCGGCTCGGCGGTGACCATGACGTTGTAGTCAGGCTCGCCCGAGACCGGATCGAAGCGGCGGGGGATGAGGACGTTGGTCTCCGGCCAATAGGTCTGGAGGTGCCGCTCCTTCATCGGGGCGAATTTCACGACTCCGACCCACTCGCCCACCTCCGAGCGCAGCCGCACCCGCTCACCCTCGCCGACGCCGAGGCGCGACGCGTCAGCCGGGTTGATCAGCACGTCGCTGCGGCTGCCGCTCCCCATCAGGAAGTCGCGCTCGCCCTGCGCCATGCTGTTGAACTGCTTGCCGCGCCGCGTCGTCAG
>CAYONG010000117.1:0-23400 GCA_964405235.1 uncultured bacterium
GCCGGCGGATTCGCGGCCTACACGCTGATGCCTGCGGGCGCCTCGGTGCTGAGCGTCGAGTACAAGATCAATCTCATGTCGCCGGCCGACGGCGAGCGGCTGGTGGCGAGCGGGCAGGTCGTGCGGCCGGGACGCACGCTCACCGTGTGCGACCTCGAGGTCGTGGTGCTCAAGGGCGGCGCCCGCACCGTGTGCGCGCGCGGGATGCAGACGCTGATCTGCCTCGAGCGCGGTCCGAAAGGGGCGGTGGCGGGCTGAGATGGTCTGCGCCCGAGCGGTCGGGGACCCGGTTCGGGAGGGCGGTCGGCTCCGCCGTCCTGGCGGAGCCTCCCTCGTCCTCGGCGGCCTCCGCCAGTCCCAGGCTGCGGCCGCCTGCGGACCCTCCCGAACCGGGTCCCCGACCGCTCGGGCTAGCTCTTCGGCTTGGGCCCGAACACCGGCAGCGCGCCGTCGCGGCTGCCCCGCAGGCGGAACGCCGGCAGGACCCCCGCCCGGAAGTTCTGCGGCATGAGGATGCGCGCGAGCAGCCGGCTGCCCCACTGCCGCTCGGCCGGCGTGAGCTCGTCCGTGTCGCCCACGAAGCGGAAGCTGCACACCGCGAGGTCGGTCCCCTCCATCCAGGCGACCACCAGCCAGCGGTGCGACATCTCGGCGCCGGGCAATCGCAGCCACGCCGTCGCCACGTCGTAATCGCCGACCCGCTCGGTGCGTTCGGTGATCACCATGCGATCGTCGAACTGCATCGTCGCGCGCAGCGCCATCGACGGCGGCATGGTCGCGGTGAACCGCCCGCGCACCAGCGCGGCGCTGGGCTCGACCGTCATCGGTGGCGCGTAGGGTGGCGGCGAGGCGAGAGCGAAGCACAGCGCCTCGGCCCGGTGTCGCGGCGCTAGCGAGGACCCGCCCCGCGACCACACGCCGCCGACCACCCAGACCAGCGCCACGACGCACAGCGCCGCCGCGACCCAGAGCAGCGCGCGCCGCGCCGGGCGCGCCACCGACCGCAGCCGCGCCTCGAGCGCGGCGGTCGGCAGCGGCGCCGTGAGCAGACGCGAGAGCTGGCCGCGGCGCCAGCGACGCCGCTCGCGCATGCCGCGCGGCGGGCCGGGATCGGGCGCTGGGGCCCGCCGCGCCGGCTTGGGCGCCGGGGCGCGGTGGGATGGCGTCGGGCGCGGGCGGGGTGGCAACCGGGAGGCGAGGGACATGGACCTTCGTTATCGGCCCCGCGGGCCCGTGCCATGAGCATGACCAGCACAACCTACGCCTCGTTGGGGAAGTGCGGGTTCTCGATGATTCCGAGCAGGTTCCCGAACGGGTCCTTCACCGTCGCAACCTGGATGCCGTCGCCCACGTCCTGTGGCGCGTTCACGGCCGTGGCGCCGAGCCCGAGCAGGCGCGGCCACGCCACCGTCATGCGCTCGACGCCCCAGTAGGGGACCGCGCCGGCCGATCCCTCCGGCTGCTCGGCGCCCGCCGGATGCAGCCCCAGCTCGAAGCCGCCCACGTTGAAGCCGACGTAGAAGGGCTGGTCGAAGTAGGGGTCGATCCCCAGCACCGAGCGATACCAGGCCTTCGCCCTGTCCATGTCGGGGACGTAGTAGACGGCGGTGCGCAGTCCGAGGAACGCCGAGGGCTTCATGGCAGATCTCCTGGGTTTGGCCCGGACCATTCATGAGCCCGCGGCTCATGAATGGTCCGGGCCAGGGTCATTTGGTGAGCGACGGTGTGCGCAGGATGAATCCGTGCCGGTCCTCGTCGAGCCGGCCCTTCAGGTGCAGCGCGCGGCCCGAGACCAGCACGCCATGCCCGAACGCCCGGCGCACGCCGTCGAAGGCCTGGAACAGGGCCGCGCGACGCCCGGCCTCGCGCTCGTCGAACAGTGAGCCCTGCTCGGCCAGGCGCGAGGCGAAGCGAGAGAGGGTCACGCCGATCGCGTGCAGCGCCACGCGGCGCGTGAACAGGCGCCCGAGCAGTGCGAGCGCCAGCTCCAGCACCACCGGGTCGGCATCCGAGGGAGAACCGAGCGAGCGCGCCTGCTCGGCCATCTCGCCGTCGGCGTAGCGCAGGCGCACGGCGATCGTGCCCGGCTTGATCTCGAGCTCGCGGGCGGCGCGACAGGCGCGGCCCGTCAGGTACTCGAGCATGCCCTCGATCTCGGTGCCCTCGGCCGTGTGGTGATGGAACGAGGTCTCGCGCGCGATCGAGAGCGGCACCTCGCGTTCGGTCACCGCGGCGGTGTCGCGGCCCCGGCAGCGTTCGTGGAGCAGCCGGCCGTTGGCGCCGAACAGCGCCTCGAGCACGTCGACCGGGAGGGCGCGCAGGTCGCCGATCGTGTTCAGGTTCATCGAGCGCAGCGTGCGCCCGTGCGCGTGCCCGACGCCCGCCAGTTGCTCGATCGGGCGGTCGCGCAGGAATGCGTCGGCCTCGGCCGCGGTGATGCGGGCGAGCCCGTCGGGCTTGACGGTCTTGCCGATCAGCTTCGCCAGCATGCGGTTGGGGCCGACCCCGCAGGTCACGGCGAGCCCGGTCGCCGCGCGGATACGCTGCTTGAGCGCGCCCGCCGTCGCGAGCGGATCGCCGTGCAGGCGTCCGGTGCCGGTCAGGTCGCAGTAGGCCTCGTCGAGATGGCACTCGACCGCCGGCGCCATCTGGCGGCAGAGGTCGAAGATGCGTTCGGCGAAGCAGCGGTAGATCTGGGCGTGGCCCTCGATGACCACCGCGGCCGGGCACAGGCGCCGGGCCTCGGAGAGCGCCATGCCGGCCCTGAGGCCGAAGCGCCGCGCCTCGTACGAGCACGAGGCGATCACGCCGGCGCCGACGATGACCGGCTTGCCCGCGAGCCGAGGGTCGCGCAATTGCTCGATGGCGGCGAAGAAGGCATCGATGTCGACGTGGAGGATGGTGCGGTCGTCATCTCCGGGGTGGGTCACTAGTCGAACTCGTAGCGCGATTCGGCCGGCGTCTGCTCGGGCCCGACCCGGCCGGCGGCGATATCGGCGCGGTTGTAGCTCTCGCCCTTCATCGGCGCCCCGTGCAGCCGGCGCAGCATCGCCAGCTGCCCGGTGTGGGTGAGGGCGTCGGCGATCGGCCCCTGGAAAAGGCGCGTGAGGTCGTAGTGGAGCGGTGTGTCGGAGGCGAGCGCGTCGTCGAACGCCTTGAGCGCGGCGAAGCAGCGCGCGCACTCCGGCTCCCACGGCTGCGGTGTCGAGTTGTTCCAGCGCGGCTCGCCCTGCGCCATCGCCAGCCCCCAGTCGAGCAGGTCGCCCATGTGGGCGACGATCTCGACCGGCGTCTTCGAGGCCGGCCCGGGTTGGAATCCCGCGAACGACGCGGGCGCCCCGCGCATGGTCTTGGCGGCGCGATAGGCGAGCGTGGCGACGGTGTGTCGGAGGAACTCGCGGTCGGTCATGGATGGCTCCCTTCGTCGTGGCTGCGGACGTGGCGCTACCCCTCGAGCGCGACTGAATCCACGCGCCACACGAGATCCGCGCCCTGCACCTGCAATTGATAGACGTCACCGCTCTCGACCGTCACCGAGAAATAGAAGCTCGGGTGCCGTCCCGCGCGGTCGATCCAGCGGGCGTTGACGCGCGTGATGCGCTGCTCGCGCCCGCCGAGACGGAACGCGACCGGCGTCACCACACCCCCCTGGAAGTCGGCGCGTACCGCGGCCGCGCGGTCGATTCGTTCGAGTCTCATGGCTCGGGCCTCGCAAGGTTAGCATGGTGCACAGATGTGCAGTCGTCAAGAGGCAAAAGTGGGACGCGGGGTCCGCGGGCCAACGGCGGCATTGGGCAGCGGCAGACGCACCCGCTAAGCTGCGGGAAGCCCACCTGCGGGGCGTCGAGCCTAGGGGACCGCGCCACTTCCGGTAGCAAGGGGGCGCAGGGCGACAAGGAGGACACCGTGAGGCGATGGGTGATGGCGACGGGGGCGGCGCTGATCGTCGCCGCGGCGTATGTGGGGCTGGGGGGACTGGGAGCCTGGGCGGAGTCGGCGCCGCCGGTGTTGCTCAAGACCACCGAGTTCGGCCGCGGGCCGACGATCGTCCTGCTGCACGCGCTCGGCTCCGCCCGGATGGTATGGATGCCGACCGCCAAGAAGCTGCTCGCCGGCCATCGCGTGGTGATGGTCGACCTGCCCGGGCACGGCGAGAGCGCGCTGCCCGAGCCATTCTCCTTCGAGGCCTGCGCGGAGGCGCTCGACCAGGTGCTGGCGAAGCAGAAGGCCGACAGCACCGTGCTGGTGGCGCACGGGATCGGTGCGCTGGTGGCGCTCTATGCCGTCCAGGCCCATCCCGATCGCGTCAGGGGGTTGATGGTCATCGACGCCGCGACCAAGTCCTCGGTCGCGATCCCCGAGCAGCAGCAGCAGTTCTTCCTGCGCATGCTCGATGCGCGCTACGACGATTTCCTGAAGCAGATGATGATGAGCCAGGCGCGCGACAGCGTGCAGGGCAACGAGCTCTACTCGCAGGCGCAGGGGGTGCCGGCGGCAACCATGAAGGCCTATCTCAAGGCGGCCCTGAACGTGGACGCCTCGGCCACGCTCAAGAAGATGAAGCCGGCCTTCCTATTCGTCGGCTCGGGCAAGCGGTGGCCCGAGACCAAGGACTGGCCGACGCTGGCGAAGGAGCTGGGTTACGACGGCCCCGCCGCGGTCAGCGCGCGGCGCCTGGCGGAGGGCGGGCCGCTCATCATGAAGGAGCAGCCCGACTCGCTCGCGGCCGTGATCCGCGAGTTCACGGCGCAGGCGATCGCGGCGAAGAAGTAGGCGGGGCCGGGCTGGAAATCTGCCGATAACACACGGGCGTCCCATCCAACCCCGGGGCGCAGGGAACGCCCGTGCCCCGAGTCCGTCCACAGCTCTTGTTCGTCTTGGCCCTGCTGGTGCTGGCGATCGCCAGCGCCCGACCGCTCGCCCCGCCGCCGGCGACCACCCACGCCGCCTTCGGCCGCGGCACGCCGGTCGTCCTGCTCCATGGGCTGGGCAGCAGGCGGGAGGACTGGTTCGCGACCGCCCGCATCCTTGCGCGACGCCACCGCGTCACGCTGGTCGACCTGCCGGGTCACGGCCTCGCCGACATGCCCGAGCCGTTCTCGCTCGAGCGCGCCACCACGTCGCTCGACCGGTCTCTCGCCGAGCTCCCGGATGGTCCTGTGTTCCTGGTCGGCCACTCGCTGGGCGGGCTGATCGCGGCGAGCGAGGCGATCGCACGCCCATCGCGCGTGCGCGGCCTGGTGCTGGTCGAGACCGCGCTGCGTCCCCAGCTTCCACAGGCACTGCGCGCCCAATGGCTGGGCCGGCTCGAGCGCGAGTACCAGGATGTGCTGCGCGGCGCCTACCTTGATTTCGGCCGCGATTCGGTGCAGGGCGAGACGCTCTACCGGCGCGTCGCCGTCCTCGAACCGCGCATGGTCCAGCGCTGGATCCGGCTCGCCTGGAGCGCCGATCTCTCCGGGGAGGCGAAGCGCCTGACCGTGCCGGTTCTGGTCGTGCTGGCCGAGCGCTCCTGGGGGCATGACGAGCCGTGGCCGGACGTCGCCCAAGCGCTCGGGCTCGCGGGCGTGCCGCGCCTCAAGGCGACCCGGCTCGCCGATTGCGGCCATTTCATAATGCTCGACCATCCGGCCGAGCTGGCGAGCCTGATCGGGGGTTTCGCCGCCGACACGGAAGGCGGAGCGGTCGCCCGGCGCTAGCGCGGAGCGTGCCCGCCGGGAGGGGCGATCATCCCGGGCGGCAGGAACCCCTTCACCCGTGCCGAGCGCAGGCGCTGCATCGTCGGTCCCTTCCCCTCGTAGCCCACGATCACCACCGGGTCGCCGCCGCCGGGCGGGACCACCACCAGGGTCGGGAACGAGTTGATGCGGAAGCGCCGCTGCAGCGAGTCCACCACCGCCGCATTGCGCCCTTCTTCGCGCATCCGGTCGAGCACCCGGACCGGCAGGAACGCCTGCTCGATCTCGCGCGCCGATTCCGTATCGCCGAACAACTCGCGCTGCATGACCTGGCAGGGCGCGCACCATTCGGCGGTGAAGTCGTAGAGCACCGGTTTGCGCTGCTGGCGCGCCGCGGCCTCCGCGCCCGCGATCGGCCGCCAGCGCACCAGTTCGGGCAAGCTGGCGGGGTGGCGCTCCTCGTGGATGCCGGTCGCCACCCGGGCGACCATCAGCAGGAGCGCGGCGACCAGGAGCGCGGTCGGCCGGGCGCGTGTCGACCCCGAGAACGCCGTGCCGGGCTCAGCCGGAGGCATAGGAGAGCTCCTTGCGGTTGACCACGACGATGGCGAGCGCCAGACACAGCACGACCGTCGAGGCGTAGGAGGCGATCGGGAACCACGGCATCGGCGAGGCGGTGATGATCCGCTGGAGGTCGATGGTCGGGGACAGGGCGCCGATGATCTCGGCGCCCATGCGCTCGACCCACGGCCAGCGCTTCATCTGGCCCGCCATCTGGATCACGCCTGCGCCCAAATTCACCATGAGATAGATCCCGAGGTCGCCGAAGCCACCGATGAGGCTCGAGAAAAGCGCCATCACGGCGGCGATCCCGAGGCTTTCCAGCACGCGACCCGCGCCGAACATCACGATGTCCTGGAGCGGGGGCGCCGCGCCCCGGGCGGCCATCAGTGCGGACCCGATGACGAGCTGGGCCAGGCTAATGGCGGCCGCCGCAATCGCCACGCCCAGCCAGCGGCTGACAATGTACTCGCTGCGGCGTACGGGCCGCGCGCACAGGAGCTGGAGCACGCCGCTCGAGACGTCCTGCCCGATCATGCCGGCGCCCAGTGTGAGGATCAGACCCTGGGCGCCCCCGAGCATCGCCAGGCCCGCGCCCGGCATGAAGGCGACCGCCAGCAGCGGCATGCCGGCGAGCGTTGCAAGCACTGCCATCCGAATCGGGCTCGTGAGCCGCTGCCGCCACAGGGTGGTCATCAAGGTCAGGTTCACGCGGAGCCTCCCGCCGAGCCTTGTGGGGGGGCGTCAAGGAACAAGCGCTCAAGCCGGCTCTCCTCGGGAGTCGCCTCTGCGACCGGCACACCGGCGCCGATCAGCGTCTGGAGCAGTCGCGCCGCCCCGGCGTCGTCAGCCACCGTGAAACGCGCTTCGGACGGCTCGACGCCCAGGAGCGTGGCGCCCGCCGAGACCGCCAGCGCCGCCAGCTGTTCGCGCGTGACGCGCGTGCCGAACGCCCCATCGGCCGCCCGCACCCGCAGCACGCGCGCGTGTGCCGCGCCGGCCGCCACCGTCTCGATCGCCTCGAGGCGGCCGGCCTTCACGAACGCAACCCGGTCGCACACCCGCTCCACCTGGTCGAGTTGGTGCGAGTTGAGGATGACCGTGACGTCCTTGCGCGCGAACTCAGAGAGCAGGCGGCGGAACAACACGACGCCCGCCGGATCCACCCCCGAGGCCGGCTCGTCCAGGAACAGGTAGCGCGGCCGGCCGAGCATCGCCTGCGCCAGGCCGAGTCGCTGGAGCATGCCCCGGGAATAACGGCGGATGGCGCGCTGCCCCTCCTCGCCGCCGAGGCCCACGCCCTCGAGCGCACGCTCCACCTCGGCGCGCCGCGAAGCGGAAGGCAGGCGGGCGAGCGCGTGGTGATAGGCGAGGAACTGATACCCGTTCATCCAGCGGTCGAGGACCAGGCGTTCCGGCAGATAACCGGTCACGGCGCGGATGGCGAGATCGTCCGGGGCGTGACCGTCGATCGTGATGCGTCCCGCGTCGGGACGCAGGAAGCCCAGCAGGCAGCCGAGGAAGGTGGTCTTGCCCGCGCCGTTGGGTCCGATAATGCCGAACGCTTCGCCGGGGGCGATGGTGAGCGAGACGTCCACCAGAGCGCGCACCCGTTCCCCGGCGAGCCCGCGACGGTAGGTCTTGGAGAGCCCTTCGACCTGGATGCCGCTCATCCGTCGCCGGCGCCCGTACGGGTGCGCGTAGAGTCGGACCGCACGAAGGGTGGTGTGTGGCGCATGCCGGGGCCTTGGGGGGTGGAGCGGACGGACGCGAGCGCCGGCATGGTGCCAGACGAGCGGGGGTGCGGCAACGTCGGGGCCCCCGCGCATGCGCGGCGCGGGCGAGCGGTGTGCGAGCTAGGCGGCCCGGCCCGAGTTCGTTCCGGACTCGGCGGACGGTGCCCCCGCGTGGCTCCCGGGCTCCGGGACGGTGGTCTCCGGGGCGTCGTACCCCTCGCGCGCCAGCGAACGCGACACGTCGAGGATCTTCTCGTTGCCCGGATAGGACGTCGAGGTGGCGTGGATGAGGTTCGCCATCTTGCTGGTCACGTTCTGGATCCGGCGTGCGCCTTCGAGGATCCGATTCACCTTGTCCTCGACGCCGGCCGGAAGCGCCCCCGCATCGCGCAGGAGGAGCTGCGCGTTTCCAGCGATCGCCGCCAGCGGGTTGTTGACCTCGTGGTTGAGGCTGCCGACCGTCTCGGTGATGCTCCGCAGCCGCTCGGCCTCGAGCAGGCTGGCCTGGGTCTCGGACAGCACGCGGTACGCATCACGGGCTTGGGCGAGCAAACGCGCGTTGCGGATCGCGGCGGCCGCCTGGCCGGCGATGAGGGTGAGCACCTCGAGATCGTGCTCGTCGTAGCTCGCGGCCCCGGCGAGGTGCTGCACTGCGATCACCCCGATCGCCCGGTCCTCGGCGAGCAACGGGACGCCCAGCCACGACGTGGACGGCCGCCCAATCACTTCCAGGCCCAGCGCCTGCGCCTCCGCCAGCACATCTCCGTTCAGGAGCTTGGGCATTCGCGTTCGCAGCACGTGCTCGATCAGGCCGTTCCCCAGCGACCGAGGCAGCAGGTCCGGCAACGGCCGGCGCTCCTCGATGCGTAGCGGGAACGACAGCATCCCGCTCGTTTCGTCATGGAGGGCGACGCAGCAGTTCGTCGTGTCCAGCATGCGGCCGGCCTGTTCGTAGATTCGCCGGGCCAGCGAATCGAGGTCGAGCGACGCCGAAAGGGCGGCGCCGATCTCGTTGAGCACCCCGAGCTCGCGGTTACGTGACGCCAACTGCTCGCGCCACGCGAACTCGTGGCTCATGTCGGTGAGGACGACGGTGCAGCGCTCGCTCGAACCCATGCGGCGGATCGCGACGCGATAGACGGGCGGCTCCGCCTTGCCGGTCTGAAGCGGGAGCAGGTGCTCGGCGTTGCCCTCGCGGCGCGCGCGCGCGATCAGCGGGGCGGCATCCCGGCCGAACAGCACGCTCAACTCCGGCGCGAGGCCATACCGGGCGAACAGATCCCGCGCGGCCTGATTCGCGCGCTCGGTCTGGCCGCCGAACAGAAGCAGGGTGGGATCGGGCAGGAACTCGATCAGGGAGGCGTTGGTCATCGACTCTCCGGGTGAGATGGGAGTATCGGCAGGGGAGGCGCGCGGGTTCAGTGCGATGGGGGGGGCGGAACAGCGGACGCCAGCCGCCCTGCTGCCATGCCCCGTCGCCGGTCGTTGGTGTACCTGTTCGGTTCGCGGGGTCGAGGCGAGGCAGCTCCCGGCAGTGACTACGACCTCCTCATGATCCTGCCGAGACTCGAGGCTCCTGCATGGCGCCTTAGGGACCACTGATCGCGGAGGCACGCCCGTGGTTCACCAAAGCGGCCCGCGAGGTCTACGAGGCGATGCTCTTGCGGACGCCTGCCCAAGTGCGACCCTGAGCGTCTCGCCCAGCCGCGCTTCCCCTTCACACCCCGGCGTCACCGCTGCGCCCCACCCGGCACCAACACGAAGGCCCCGGATCTCGGGATCCGGGGCCTCGCGCAAATCGGGGTGCAGTCTACTTGAGGGCCGACTCCTTCATCGCCTTGGCAATGCGGAACTTCAGGACGGTCTTGGCCGGGATCTTGATGGCCTCACCGGTCTGCGGGTTGCGGCCCATACGCGCCTTGCGCTTCACCACCACCAGCTTGCCAACGCCGGGAAACACGAACCCATTCCTGGCCTGCTTGGCCGCAAGCGTCGCCAGCTCTTCGAGGATCTCCACGCTCTGCTTCTTGGTGATCTCGAACTTGCCCGCGATGTGCCCCGCGACCTGGGACTTGGTCATCATCTTGCCCATCTTGCCTTCCTTTCCCTATGAAGGTAACCACGATGTGGACGGACAGGCGCAGCGCGCCTTTGCCATCAGCGTGTATAGCAAGCGCAGCCGCGATTCCCAAGGGAAATCTCACACCTTGAGCGATCCCATGCCGACTTGGCGCGGACCAAACCGCCATGCATAATCCGGGCCGCTCCAGATGCGGTCGGAACGGGGCTCGGGAAAGGGGCGGCGGCGGACCGCTCCCGGATGCGGCATGAGCGGCACGGCGAGCTCCGCGGCGCGAGACACTCGATGCGCGTCGAGCTCCCGAGTCGATGGGACGCGCCAGATCCGACGCCCGCATGCGTCCGGACCGCACCGCGCGCTCGTGCGCCATCTTGCAGCCGTTGCTTCGAGCGCTACTCGACCCGCACGAGCCGCCGTCGCGCGCTGCCTTCCGGGACCGTCGCGCGCACAAAATAGACGCCCGCCGGAGCGCGGCCCCCGGTCGCGTCCGCGCCGTCCCAAGCGACCGGGTGACGCCCGGCCTCGAGTGGTCCCGAGAACAGCGTGCGCACTCGGCGACCGCCGGCATCGAACACCGCCACCTCGGCCTGGCCGGGCGTGGCCAGCTCGAGCGTGAGGCGCGCCCAGCCCCGGCTGGGGTTGGGCATGGGCGCCGAGAGCGCGTTCCCCGGGGCGCCCCCGCCTCCAATGCCCGGGCCGACCGCGACCAGGATCTGCGTGAGATCCGCCTTCCACTGCGAGCGCCCGTGCGTCGCGGCCACCAGCGTCCGCGAGGGCGCGTGCAGGGAGAGGTCGAACACTGCGGTGAACGGCAGCCCGCTGCCCAGCGGCACCCAGACCGCCCCCTGGTTGCTCGTCCAGTAAACACCGACGTCGGTGGCGAGGAAAAGGCGCTGAGTGTCGGCGGGATCCACCACCACGTCGTTGATCGGCACATCGGGCAGGTCGCCGTCGATCGCGCTCCACGAGGCGCCCTGATTCGCGCTGCGGTGGATGTGGGGCGCGTGCTCGTCGCCGCCGAAACCCGAGTGGGTCACGTAGACCACCTGGGCGTTCACGGGGTCGGCGGTCACCCGCGTCACCCACCGCACCGGCAGCCCGGCTGAGATGTCGGTCCAGGCGCCGCCCCGGTTGGTCGAGCGCCACACCTTGCCGTCGTCGGTGCCCGCGTAGTAGACGCTGGTGTCGGCGGGCGAGATGTCGAGAGTGGTGATGGTGCTGTAGGTGAGCAGGCTCGACGTGTTGTTGGTCGTGAGATCGCCGCTGATGACGGAGTACCCGATCCCGTTGTTGGCGCTCCGATAGACCCGCTGGCTCCCGACCAGGATGACGTTGTGGTTCTTCGGGTTCATCACCAGTGGGGTGCTCCAGTTGTAGCGGTCCGCCGCGACGAAGCCGGTCGGGGCGGTCCATGAGCCACCCGAGTTGGTCGAGCGTCGGGGGCCGGGGTTGGGGCTGCAGCAGAATTGCCACTCGGCGATGATCACCCCGGGATTGGTCGGATCCACCGCGCAGTGGAACCCATCACCGCCGAGGATCGCACTCCACGCGATGGGCGAGCCGGTCGTGATGAGCGTGTTGTTGTCCTGCGTGCCGCCCAGCAGCCGCGCCGGGTTCGAAGGATCGATCGCGCCGGCATAGAACTGGGTGATGTCGAGCGTCACCGCTTTGGTCCATGTCGTTCCTCCAACGACGGTCGAGTAGAAGCCGCCGTCGTTGCCGAGGTAGATGCGGCTGGGGTTCGCGGGGTCGATCCAGATGGCGTGGTTGTCCACGTGGGCGCTGCCCAGCACGGTCGAGAAGCTGGTGCCTCCGTTGGTCGAGCGCACCATGTCGACGCCCAGCGCGTAGACCGTCTCGGAGTTGACCGGGTCCACGGCCATCTCGCCGAAGTACCAGCCGAATCCGCCGAAGACGCCGGTGAATCCCGAGACGTCGCGCCGGGTCCAGGTCGCCCCGCCGTCCAGGGTGCGATACATGCCGCGGCCGGTGTATCCGCCGATGGTCCCGGTGATGATCTGCGCGTACACCATCGAGGGTCGCGAGGGGGCGATCGCGAGCCCGATGCGGCCGACGCTGTCCGTGGGCGTCGGCAGGCCGTTCTGCAGGCGGACCCAGGTCGTGCCACTGTCGATGCTGCGCCAGATGCCGCAGCCAGGCCCGAACGCGCGGCGATAGGTTGGGTGGCGCACCCGCTCCCAGGTGGAGCAGTAGACCGTCTCGGGATGGGCGGGATTGATGACCACGTCCGCGCATCCGGTGCTGTCGTTGACGAACAGCACCTTGGTCCAGTTGAGACCGCCGTCCTGGCTGCGATAGAGCCCGCGGTCCGGGTTGGTCGAGAACTGGGTGCCCATCGCGGCGACGAAGATGCGGTCGGAGTTCGAGGGGTCCACCGCGACGCGGCCGATACGCCGGGTCTCCTCGAGGCCCACGTACTGCCAGGACGCGCCGCCGTTGCTCGTGCGGTAGAGGCCCGAGCCGTCGTAGGTGTCTACCGCCGAGTTGGCCTCGCCGGTGCCGCAATAGACCGTGTTGGGATCGGCGGGGTCGAGGGCCAGCGCCCCGATCGAAAAGGCGAAGTCGCGGTCGAGGACCGAGGTCCAGTTGACGCCGGCGTCGTCGGAGCGGAACACACCGCCGTTAGCCGAGCCGAGGTAGAGCGTGGCGCCGCCCGGCAGCACGGCCAGCGCGGTCACCCGGCCGCCGATGTTGTAGGGGCCGGCCGGCTGCCAGGTCGGGCCACTGCTGGTGGAGAGCCGTGCGCGGTCCGCCTTCGCCTGTCCAACCGCGGCAAGGAACGCGTCCTGGTCGATGGTCCCGCCGGGGAACGCGCGCTGGGCGAAGAACCAGTCGCTGGGATAGTGCTTCCCCTCGTCCGATGGGCGCATCGGGCGGGGTGCGTGGGGGAGGCCGGAGATGAGCGCGCCGCCGATGACGGCGGCTGCGAGCGCGAAGTAGCGGAGGCGATGGGAGCGCGGTGTCGGCATGCTGGGGTAGCTCTGCGTTGCTCCTCGGATATTTCTCGGCTGGGGCGCTCGTGGCGTGGCCCCGAACTGCAGTTTGCGGCCAGCGACGCCCGGGGGGAAGCCGACTGCCTCGCCAGAGGAGAATTCTAGCCGGTCGGGGCGCTCAGTACCAGCGCGCCCATTCCTTCGCGAACTTCTCCTTGCCGCTTAAGCCCGCGCGACTCGACGGGTGCAGCGTCACCACCGGCGCGGGCTCGGCGAAGAAGTCGCCCTCGGCGAAGGCGGCCTCGCCGCGCCCGGTCTCGAGATAGCAGCCGCCGCGGCCGTCGAACTTCGGAGCGGCTCCGTCCGCGGAAACGGTGCCTCCCAGGATGCGCGCGGCGACCGCATGGGCCACGGCCTCGCCCTGGGCGCGCGCGAATACGCCCGCTTTGGGCAGCATCCCTCCGCCCGCCAGGGGCACGTGCGTGATGTCGCCGATCGCCCACACGCCGTCGAAGGTGGTCGCGAGCGTCTCGCGCGCCACCGGCACCCAGCCATTGCCGCCCAGCAGGCCGCTTTCGCGCAGAAAAGCGGGCGCGGTATGCGCCGGGATCGCGATCAGCAGGTCGAACGGCTCGCGCGTCCCATCGGCCAGCTCCAACTCGCCCGAGACGGCCCGCGATGGCGGGCTCCCGGCCGGCGTGGCCGACGGCGAATGGACCCTGACCGGCTTGGTGCCGAAGTGGGCGATGATCCCGCGCTTCTCGTACATCTCGCGCACCGCCGCGCCGATGGCGGGTCCCGCGACCGGCATCGGTTGCGGCTCGGGAGTGATGAGCGAGAGCGAGAACCGCTCGGGACCGGGACGCCGAGCCAACCGTTCGTGGATGAGGAGCGCCGCCTCGTGCGGCGCCGCCGGGCACTTATAGGGTGGTGCGACGATCGCCATGACCACCCGCCCGCCGGGGAAGGTGTCGAGCGCGTCACCAAGGCGCAGCGCCGCGTCCAGATCGTAGAACTGGTGGGCGACACCCGCCGCGCCCGGCAGCGGCTCGAGCGTGAGCCGCGCACCCGGCGCCAGCACCAGCGCATCGGCCTGGACACGGTCGCCCGCGACCTCGAGCACGCGCCGGGCGGGATCGACGCCCACCACCTCGGCGCAGCGGAACTCGAGCCCGTGGCGCGTGATCGGTGAAAGCCGTCGGCTCACCTGCTCGGGGCGCCGCCGGCCGGTCAGCACCCAGGTGTGCCCCGCGCCGAGCGAGACCTCCGGGCGCCAGTCCACGACCAGGATACGATGGGGCTCGGGCAGGAGGGTGCGCAGGGTGCGGGCCGTGGCGATGCCGCCGAAGCCGGCACCGACGATCACGGTCCTCGATCCTGCGCTCATCGTGGCGCTCTCCTAAGCTTCCTTCGCTCGGTCATGCGGGTATTCTCCCACGCGCATCCTACCGCACGCGATGCGCTCTCCTCGTGTACATTCTGCGCCCCGCGCGGCGCGGTCCGGGACCCGCGGCGATTCGCCACGCGACGTCAACCGGTCGAGCCGTCGGGCGATCGGTTCCGGAGGTGGTCGGCATGATCGTCATGAAGTTCGGCGGCACTTCGGTCGGGATCCCCGAGCATTTCGCCGTCGCCACGAAGCTGGTCGCAGCGCGCGCGGCGCGCGATCCGGTGGTGGTGGTGAGCGCGCTCGCCGGCATCACCAACCTGCTGGTCGAGTTCTGTCGCTCGACCGTCGGCCGCCCCGAGCTGGCGCAGCAGGTCGAAGCTCGCCATCTGGAATTCGCGCGTCGCGTCGAGGTGCCCCCCGCCGTGCTCGAGCCGCTGCTGCGTGCCTGGCAGCTCGAGGCCGCACCGTGGCTTACGAGCCACAAGGTGGTGGCGGGCGCCGACCGGGATCGCGTGCTGTCGTTCGGCGAGCGGCTCTCGGTCGAGCTGTTCTCGACCGGGCTCCGCACGCTCGGGCTGGACGCCGTACCGGTGCTCGCCGGCGACGCCGGGCTCGTGACCGACGAGCGCTTCGGCGCCGCCCAGCCGCTGCCGGAATCGCCCGCGCTGCTGGCGCGCCATCTCGGCCGCCATCCCGCCCGCCACCTCGCCCACGGGGCGCCGCTGTCGGTCGTCACGGGCTTCCTCGGCCGCACCGCCGACGGGCGCATCACTACTCTGGGCCGCGGCGGCTCCGACTACAGTGCCGCGCTCATCGGAGCCGCGCTCGGGGCCGAAGAGATCCAGATTTGGACCGACACCAGCGGCTTGCTCTCGGCCGATCCGCGCATCGTGCCGGAAGCGCGCCCGGTGCCGCGGCTCTCGTTCGCCGAGGCGAGCGAGCTGGCCTACTTCGGGGCACGCGTGCTCCATCCTAAGACGCTGATCCCGGCGATGGACCGCGCGATCCCCGTGCGGGTGCTCAACACCGCGCGGCCCGACGATCCCGGTTCGCTCAGCACGCCGGCCGCCGAGCCCGCCGACTCCTCGTGGCGGGTGAAGTCCATCGCGTGCAAGAAGGACGTCACCGCGGTGACCATCGTCTCCACGCGCATGCTGCTCGCGCACGGATTTCTCGCCCGTGTGTTCGAGGTGTTCGGGCGTCACCACATCGTGGTGGACCTCGTGACGACGTCAGAGGTCTCGATCTCGGTCACGGTGGACGATCCCTCGCGCCTCGAGAGCGCGATCGCCGAACTCGAGGGTATCGGCCGGATCGAGGTCAAGCACGGCCTCGCAGTGGTGGCGGTGGTGGGTGAGGGGGCGCCGTCGCACCTCGGACTCGCCGGGCACGTATTCACGCTGCTCGGCGGGGTGGGGATTGGGGTTGAGATGATCTCGCAGGGCGCCTCGCGCGTGAACCTCTCCTTCGTGGTGCGGGGCGAGGACGCTGACCGCGCGGTGCGGCTGCTGCACCGCGGGCTGGGGCTGGACATGGAGCGGGTCGAAGCGGCAGTCGGAACGACGGAGGGATCATGAAAACGAAGACGATGGGGACGATGTGCGTGTTGATGGTCCTCGGCGTGTCGGGCGCCGGAGCGGTGGAGGTCAAGGGCAAGTGGGGGATCGGAGCCGGCGTGTTCGGCGGGGTGGGTGAGGTGTCGCTGATCCGCGGGAAGTCGGAGCGGAGCGCGTGGCTGTTCGACGTCGGCATCAGTCAAAGCTATGGCGAAACGTCCTCCGAGAGCACCCCCCCGTTTCTTTCGTCGGGGCCCAACAGCAATCGGCGCACGATCTCGGTCCTCGCCGGGCCCGGCTACCGCCGCTTCGCCCGTCCGACCGACACGTTCTCGCCCTATTGGGATGTCCGCGTCCGCGGCCTGTACTCCCGCGCGAGCGTCAACTCCGGCAGCGAGGTGATGGATATCGAATCGGGCATCGCGGGCGATTTCTCGCTCGGGCTCGAGTACTTCACGCCCTGGCGATTCTCGGTTGCGGCGCACAGCCGGCTCGTCGGTCTCGCGTGGACCCACACCGCCGTAAGGGTATTGTCGTCCGGAGGGGGGCAGCGCGTCATCGCCAACGCCGAAACGGCCACGATCGGGCTGTCGCCCGCGATCTTCGTGCGCGGATACTTCTGACGAGCCCACTCGCGCCGCGGAGGCACGGACGGCGGGGCGCCCGTTCCGCGCGGCGCGCCGGCACCCATCCACCGCCCGGCCACCCCTGCTCGCATCCGCTCTGCGCTCAACGCCGGGCGACCGGGATGACGAGCTTGAGACCGCTCAGGGTCTCGGAGAAGGCGATCACCTTGATGTCCACGAGCCCGTGCGCGATCGCCGCCGCGCGGATCATGTCCTCCTTAATGCGGGCCTGGCCCTTGGGCCACACCACCCAGATCGCGCCGTTTCGCCGGATCGCGCGCTGTAGCGTGGCCAGACGACGGAGCGGCGCCGGGCCATCCACCGCGAACAGGATCATCTCGGTGTCCTTGCGCGGCCGGCCCTCGGCGAGGACATCGGTCCGCTCGGCGAGATCGCGGCGGAATGTCGCGTCGTCGAGGTCCACGAGGGCGACGCGCATCCCGGGCTTGACCCCCAACTTGTCGAGCCGGCTGCGCTTGGAGTAGCCGGCCGGGCGGGGTTTCTCCGCCGGCCGCCGGCTGGGGCTCACGCGAGCACCCGGCGCATCGGCGCCGCGAACGCGGCCGGCGACACCCGACCGAGCGTGACGTGGTCGGCGCCCACGAACGTGGCGAGCGAGCGGAGCGCTTCGGCGATCCCCGCCAGGGCGGCGTCGCGGTCCGGCACGCCCCAGGAGGCGGCAGGCGGCGGCTCGCCGCGCGCGAACCAGCGCTCGAGATGGATCGCCCGCACCTCGAGCCTCCGCTCCTCGCGGTGGGTCTTGGGATCGAGCCGGCCGATGAGCTGCCCGTCGTGGAGGATCGGCAGGGTGTAGTAACCGTGCACCCGCTTGTGCCCCGGCGTGTAGACCTCGATGCGGTAGTCGAACCCGAACAGACGCCTGCTGCGCTCGCGATGCCAGAGGAACGAGTCGAAGGGCGCGAGCAGTGCGGTGCCGCGGCTCGCCGCGCGCCGCCGCCCCGCCCGCGCGAGGGCAGGGAGATCGGTGGCGAGCGCGTACCACGGGCCGGCCGGACCCGGGACGGCGATCTCGGCCACCTCGCCTGCGGCGAGCATCTCGCGGAGCGTGTCCCGCCGCTCGGCCACACCCATGCGCGGGAATGTGAGGTACATGCGCAGGTCCGCGTATGACGCCGCACCCATCGCGTGGAGCGACCGACGCACGTGCCACATCAGAAATTCCTCGCGCGAGGGTGGGGCGATCGCGGGGGCTTCCGGCATCACCCGCTCGGCGAGATCGAACCGCTTCTGGAAGTGCCGGCGCGAGTGCACCATGGTGCGCCCGCTCATCCACAGGTAGTCGAGCGCATGGGTGGCGGGTTTCCAGTTCCACCATCCGGCTTGTGTGGTCGGCCTGCGCCCCCGGGGCGGAGCCCGGCGGGTGAAGTCGGCGTTGCCGAGCGGGCCTTCCTGACGGATGGCCTGCTCGATCTCGGCGAGCAGCGGCCCATGCTTCTTCAGCCATCGCCCCCAGCTCCGGTTGCGCCGGCAGTAGTCCAGCATCGCGCGGCGCCACGGGGCCAGATGGCTGGTGGGCACCAGGCAGGCCGCGTGCGCCCAGTATTCGAACAGCAGCCGCCGCCGATACGCGAGGCGCTCGAGCGTACCGCGCTCGTAGGGCCCGAACCGATTCCACAGCGTCAGGTGGTGGGCGCGCTCGACCACATTGATCGAATCGAGCTGGATGCCGCCCGCGTCCTCGGCGAAGCGCGTGAGACTTGCGGCGGTGAGGCGCCGCCCGCGCGGCCGCGCCAGGTGCTGGCGCTCGATGAAAAGCGCGGCGACCGCGCGCAGCGGGAAGATGGTTGGACTCACCCTTCCGGCCGGCGCTCAGGGGCCGGCCACGCGAGCGCCAGAACCTCGGCGAGATGGACCATGCGGGAATCCATGCCGCGCGCACGGGCGCCGCGCTCCATATGGAGGAGGCAGCCCGGATTGGACGCCACCACCACCTCGGGCGTCACCTCTGCGATGGCGTCGAGCTTGTGTTCGAGCTGCGCCTGGGCCATCTGCGGATGCGTCAGGTTGTAGATGCCGGCGCTGCCACAGCACCAGTCGGCGTTGGGAAGCTCCACCAGGTCGACCCCGGGCAGGCGGCGCAACAGATCGCGCGGCTCGCGGCGCACGCCCTGGCCGTGCGCCAGGTGACAGGGATCGTGATAGGCGATGCGCAGCGGCCTGGTCGCATCGCGCTCCGATCGCAAAGTGACCGCCGGTTCCGGCAGCCCGACCGCCGCCAGCACCTCGGCGAGGTCACGTGTGCGTGACGCGAACGAGGTCGCCGCCGTGGCGGTAGGATCCTCGTGCAGGAGGTGACCCGCCTCGCGCAGCGTCGCCCCGCAGCCGGCCGAATCGGTGACGACGTAGTCGAGGTCGCCGCCGAACGCTGCGACGTTCCGCTTCGCAAGCGCGCGCGCCTCCGGCCTGAGCCCTGCATGGGCGTGGAGCGCCCCGCAGCAGGTCTGTGCGGCTGGGACCTCGACGCGACAACCCGCCAGCACCAACAGTCGCACCGCTTCCTGGTTGACCCGCGGGAACATGACGTCCATCACGCACGAGGTGAAGAATCCGACCCGCGCCTTCGCCGTGCCGGCCGGATGGAACACGAGCGCGGCGGCAGACGACTCCATGCGCGCGCCGTGCGGCAGGCGCTCGGCCACCCGTTCCAACGCCCGCTCGCGGCGCGGCGCGATCGCCGGTGTCATCGCGTAACCCTGCCGGGCGAACGCGGGCAGGCGGGATGCGAGGGCGGAGCGCATGAACGCCGCGATCGGTCCCCGCTGCCCGAGGCGCAGCAGGTCGGCCGCCAGGTGCATGCGTCGGCGATGGGGCACCAGCGAGCGCAGCACCCATTCGCCGAGCATGCGTAGCGGCGTGCCGCGCACCGCTCGGCGGTTGAGCTGGCCGCGCGTCTCCTCAAGCAGGCGGCCGTACGGGACCCCGGCCGGGCACACGGTTTCGCATGCGCGGCAACCCAGGCAGTTGTCCAGGTGCTCAAGCAACGGGTCGCTCGGGGCGATCCGTCCTTCGCCGAGGCCGCGCATTAGGTAAAGACGCCCGCGCGGCGAATCGGGCTCGATTTTGAGCTCGCGGTAGGTGGGGCAGGCTGTGAGGCACAGGCCGCAATGGATGCAGGTGTTGAGGTCGTGCCGGCTGGGGGCATCGACGGTGTCGAACCAGGACGCCGCGGGGCGCGCGATGGGGTGGGGCTCCATGCTCACGGGGGCTAGCATAGCATCGCGGGTGCGGCCTGGTGTGCGCGCGTGCGTGGTACACGGCGCCGCCGCCCGGGCCCAGGATGGCTCCATGCTGGTTATCGGGATTTCCTTCCGGCCCCGCGGCTATGGCAATGTCCGCCCCGCATCCGCGCCGGGATGCGACTCCCATGAGCCCTGCCGCCATCTGCTCGGTACGCCAGATCACCAAGACCTTCGGAGAACTCCGTGCGGTCGACGGGGTCAGCTTCGATGTCGCGCCGGGAGAGATCCTCGGATTCCTCGGGCCCAACGGGGCCGGCAAGACCACGACGCTGCGAATGATCCTCGAGATCACCCGCCCCGACGCCGGGCGGGTGGAGTGGGCGGGCGGCGGCGCGCTCAACCGCCGCCGCATCGGCTACCTCCCCGAGGAGCGCGGTCTGTTCGAGGACGCCACCGTGCTCGCCATGCTCGCCTACCTCGGCGCCCTGCGCGGCATGGACGGCCGCGCCGCGAGCGAGGCGGCGAAGCGCTGGCTCGAGCGCCTCGGGCTCGCCGATCGCGCCGGCAGCAAGGTAGGCGCCCTCTCGAAGGGGAACCAGCAGAAAGTGCAATTCGCGGGCGCCATCCTGCATGGGCCGGCCCTGGCCGTGCTCGACGAACCGTTCTCGGGGCTGGACCCGATCAACCAGGAGCTGATCATCACGCTCATCCGCGAGCTGCGGGACCAGGGTGCCGCGGTCCTGCTCTCTGCGCACCAGCTCAATCTCGCCGAGCGCCTGTGCGACCGCTTCTACCTGATCGCCAGGGGACGCGGCGTGCTCGAGGGCACGCTCGAGAGCATCCGGCGCGAGGTGGCGCGCGGCGCGGGCGAGGTGCTGCAGGTCGACATGCGGCCGACGCCATCGTCCGGCACGGCCGATCGACGGCCCGACGAGCTGGTGCGCGCAATGATGCCGGCGGCCGAGTGCCGCCTCGAGCAGGGGCCCGACCGCGCGCTGCGGCTCGAGGTGTCGCTCCCGCAGGCCACCGATCTGAGCCCGATCCTCGGCGCCCTGAGCGGTCGCTACGCGATCGAGCGCGTGCACATGCGCGCGCTCTCGCTCCACGAGATCTACCTCAGAGCCGTGCCCGCCGCGTCGGCGACCGAGGAGGACACGGGTGTCTAGCCACCCGGACTGGCTGCCAGTCGCGCGCTGGGAGTGCCGGCGCACCTTGCTCCGGAAGGATTTCATCTTCTCGGTGCTGTTCCTGCCGATTCTGATGGTCGGCGTCGGCTACCTGATCGGCTGGTTCAAGGCTCGCGACGAGAAACAGGTGCACAAGGTGGCGGTGGTGGCGTATCAGGCGTCCGGCGACGTCCGCGAACGGCCGCTGCCGACCCGCAAGGGCTTCGAGTGGGTGGTGCCGCCGGCCGCCGAGCAAACGCGCGAGGCGCTGCTCGTCGCCGTCAGGGACAAGCGCTACGCCGGCGCGGTGCTGCTATCGGTCGATTTCGCCGAGCGCGGCGGTGTGGAGATCATCGTCCGGCGCAGCACTCCAGGATGGAAGAAGAAGCTGGAGCAGGAGGTGCAGGCGCAGGCGCGCCGTGAGCGTGCCGCCGCGCTCGGCATCGACACCACGGCGCTGGCACGGCTCGACCGGGCACTGGTGACGACCGAGGTGGTGGCGATTTCCGCCGGCAAGGTCTCGAAGGTCGATCGCGTCGCCGCGTTCCTGATCGTCGCTCTGCTGATCGCCTCATTGTTCGTGAGCACCAGCTACATGGCGATCGGGATCACCGGCGAGAAGCAGGCGCGGGTGACCGAGGTGATCGTCTCGGCCATCCCGCCCCAGGCGTGGATCGACGGCAAGATCGTCGCCTACACCGTCATCGGAGTCGCGCAGGCCGTGCTGTGGGTCGGCGTGCCGGCGCTGCTGCCGCTGTTCCTGCCTATGGTGCCGCTGCCGACCGGCGTAAACCCGGCGATGCTCGCGGTCTCGGCGGTCCTGTTCGTGCTCGGCATGATGCTCTACGTCTGTCTGTTCGCCCTGATCCTCTCGACCATCAAGGATCTCCAGTCGACATCGAAGCTGCAGGCCTATCTCTACTTTCTTCCGGTCATCCCGTTCTGGTTCCTCGAACCCGCGATCGAGAACCCGGACACGCTGTGGGTGGTGATCATCTCCCAGGTCCCGTTCTTCTCGCCGTTCCTGATCCCCGGCCGCATGACCGTGGGGGGCGTCGCGCCGTGGGAGATTGCGCTCGCGATCGTCCTGCTGCTGATCGGGGTCTGGTTCCTGCGGCGCGCCGCGGGCGTGGCGTTCCGGGTGGCGATGCTCATGTACGGCAAGGAAGTGAGCCTGCCCGAACTTTTGCGGTGGGCGAAGCAGGCCTAGTGTCCTGTCTCTAACGCTTCTTTACAATGCTTCACTTTGCGCATGATCTTCGAGGATGTGGCGGTCCAGATGAACGGCTTGGGATTGCGGTTGTAGATCCGCATGTACTCGCGGATCGCCGAGATCAATGCCGGGACGCTGGTGAAGGTTCCGCGACGGATGCGCTTGCGTGTGATCTCCGCAAACCACCGCTCCACGAGATTCAGCCACGAGGCGCTGGTCGGTGTGAAGTGCAGGTGGTAACGCGGATGGTCGGCGAACCACTGCTTTACCTTCGGATGCGTGTGGGTGCCGTAGTTGTCCAGGATCAAGTGGATCTCGCGTCGGCGCGGAGTGGACCTTTCAATACGCTCGAGGAACTTCAGGAACTCGCCGTGCCGGTGGCGCGGCAAACAGCTTCCAATCACGGAGCCATCGAGGATGTTGAGCGCGGCGAACAAGGTCGTGGTGCCGTGGCGCTCGTAGTCGTGCGTCTGCCGCGCCGGGATGCCGGGCCGCAACGGCAGCACCGGTTGCGTCCGATCCAACGCTTGGATCTGACTCTTTTCGTCCACGCACAGGACCAGCGCCTTGTCGGGAGGGTTCAGGTACAGCCCGACCACGTCGCGCACCTTGCGCGCGAAGTTCGGATCGCGGCTCAGCTTGAAATGCTCGGAACGATGCGGCTGCAGTCGATGCGCGCGCCAGATGCGGTGGACCATCGCCGCACTCACGCCTTGGGCTTTCGCCATCGAACGCACGCTCCAATGGGTGGCGTCCTTCGGCGTCGTGTGCAAGGTCGCGTGCACGATCGCGTCAATCTCCTCGGGCGTGATCATCTTCTTGCGTCCCGGACGCGATGCATCCTTGAGCACGCCGGCGAGCCCGGCATCGAGATAGCGCTGTCGCCACAGCAGGATCGTGGGGCGGCTGACGTCCAGCTCCTCGGACAACTGATTGTTCGATGTTCCTTCGGCAGCGCCCAGCAGGATCCGAGCTCGCAGCGCAACCTTCTGGGGCGTGCTGCCCGAGCGCAGGAGATGTCGCAGCAGTTCCTGATCGACCTCGAGAACGGGCAGTGCGTCGGCTTTGGTCCACATGATGGCCGCAGCATACCGACTCTCGGGCCATTGTAAAGCTATTTATGACACAGGACACTAGCGACGATATCGGGTCTTCACCGACCCCCAGGCAGGTCCCGTCACCGCCGTCACCTGGTAGCCGAACACCTGGATGCGGGAGTTGCCGGTGTCCGAGACCCAGA
>CAYONG010000118.1:0-2830 GCA_964405235.1 uncultured bacterium
GATCAACTACGACGTCACCCCGGACGGCAAACGCTTCCTGATGGTGAAGATGGAGCGCTCGGAGGTCCCCACGGAGCTGCGTGTCGTCACCGGCTGGGACCGCGAGCTCCGCAAGGCCCTCCCGTCCGGAGGAGACCGACCCTGATCGGCCAGGCGGCGGCCGGTCACCGAGCAGGCTCCCGGATCGGTCAGGGCGACTTCGGCGCGGAGCGCAGGTGGCGATCCGCGAAGTCGAGGTACTGCTCCCAGTCGTAGGCGGTGAGCGCGTGCGCGCCGGTGCGCAGGTGGTAGCCGATCGAGCCTCCCACCGGGCGGTCGGGAGCGGGAAGCTCCGCGACGCCGAGGCCGTCGCGGCCGAGCAGGCGATACACCGGTTCGGCGCCCTTCGCCCCCAGAAACTCGCCGCGCGGGTCGGCCCAGCGGTCCTCCGTCGCGCTCGCGACGTAGAGCGGGCGCGGGGCCACGAGCGCGAGGAGCTGATGCTGGTCGATCGGCAGCGCCTCCTCCCGTCCGGCGTACTCGCGGTAGCGGGCGCAGAACCAGTGCGGAAAGGCCCGCGTGATGTCCTCGGTGCGCTCTCCGAACTTCCGCCGCGCGAGCGAAGCACCGCCCTCCCCCGAGTCGTTGGAGACGACCATCGCGAAGCGCTCGTCCCGGGCGCCGGCCCAGAGGGCGGTCTTCCCGAGCCGCGAGTGGCCGATCACGGCCACCTTGCGAGCGTCCACGTCGGGACCCGTCTCGAGGTAGTCGAGCGCCCGCTGCAGCCCCCACGCCCAGGCGCCGATCGCGCCCCAGTCGTCTCCTGCGAATCGACCGCTCGTGCCCGGGCCGATCCGGGCCCGCACGCCGTCCTTCCATCCCTCGGCGTGATCGGGCTCGAGGTCCCCGTAGTAGACGGTCCCGAGCGCGTAGCCGCGGGCCAGGATGCGCTCCACCGGCCAGGCGGCGGCGTCGCGTCCGCGAGCAGCGTCGGTCGCACGGTGATCCACGACGCCCGGTCCGTCGCGCATCCAGCTCTTGGGGAGCCGGACGGCGGGGTCGGCGTGGAGCGTGTGGTTGCCGCCGAAGTTCAGCCCGAGGAAGGCCGGCACGGGGCGGCGCGCCGCGCGGGGCACATAGAGGAGCAGATCGAACCCCGGACCGCTCGCCGTGCCGTCGAGCAGCACGCGCACCTGGCGGCGGGTGGCGAGACCGGAGAGCGCATTCGGGGTCGTGTCGACGACCTCGTAGCGCATCACCTTCGGCGCGCCGGGACTGCGCCCATACACCTGCTGCTCGAAGAGCAGCAGGATCTCGCTACGACGTGGCCCGCGCCACGCATCGGGCGTCGTCACGGCTCGCCCGTCCTCGAATCGCAGGGGATCGGGCAGCGTGTATTCGGGAACCTTCCCTTCGTCGTACTGCGCCTGCGGGGCCTGTGCGGTCACCGCTGCCGCGACGATTACCAACGCCAGGGCGCGCCACGGCGTCATCGTCGCTCCTCCTCCCCGGCCAGTCCCTCGAGGAAATCTCGAAGCGCACGCCAGTAGAGCTCTCCCCCGACCACGTAGGTGTCGTTGTGGCCGGCTGCCGGAATGGCAAAGAACTTCTTGGGCTCGGGCGCCGCGTCGAACACGCGCCGGCCCTGGGCGAACGGCACCACCTCGTCCCGATCGCCGTGCAGCACCAGCAGCGGCATGCGCACCTGGGCGACCTTGGCCACGTTGTCGTAACGCGTGCGCACGAACGGCCACAGCGGGAGGAAGGGATACACCGCCCGCGCCATCGCGGGGATCGAGGCGAACGGCGACTCGAGCACCAGCGCCCGCGCCTCGACTTCGGTTGCGAGCTGCAGCGCCACCGCCGACCCCAGCGATTCCCCGAAGAGCACCACGCGCCCGGGCTCGACGCCGCGCCCGATCAGCCAACGGTAGGCGGCACGCGCGTCGCGGTAGGTTCCTTCCTCGTCCGGGCTGCCTTCGCTCTGGCCGTAGCCCCGATAGTCGAAGAGCAGCGTGTCCACTTTCAGATGCGCTTGCATCAGCAGCACCCGGTCGAGGCGGTGCGACACGTTGCCGCCGTTACCGTGGCAGACGAGCAGCGTGTGCCGCGACCCCTTCACGGGCAGGAACCAGCCGTGGAGCCGCACGCCATCCTCGGCCCGCAGCTCCACTTCCTCGTGCGGCAGCCCCAGGCCCGCCGGTGTCGCATCGTGCGCCCGCGACGGGAAGTAGATGAGGTGCTTCTCGAAAACCAACAGCAGCCCTCCCGCGACCAGCAGCAGGACGAGGATCCTGAGCACCGACCGCGCCACACCCCGCCGCGTCATCGACCGGATTATGGCTCGACCAGCGTGGCGCGCGTGGGCAGAGCGGGCTGAATCGCTCTTTCGACCCCGGTGTGGTGGGAGTCGTGTATATTGTGGTAATATACACGCGTGATCGACCTCGCCCGGGTCGTTGGCTTCGACTGGGACGCGGGCAACGCGCGCAAGAACGAGCGGCACGGCGTGACACAAGTGGAAGCGGAGGACCTGTTCTTCGACCCGCGACTCCTGCTCGTGCCGGACCCGCGCCACTCGGATGCCGAGCCGCGGTTTCACGCCCTGGGCGAGACGTCGGTCGGACGAAGACTCCACGTGACGTTCACCCTGCGCTCGGAAGGAACCCTCACCCGGGTCATCTCGGCGCGGGACATGCATCGCAAGGAGCGAGCGGTCTATGAGAGCCAAAGCTAAGCGGATTCCCCGGCTGGCATCGGAGGCTGCCGAAAAGCGGTTCTGGGAGAAGCGCGACAGCACCGCGTATGTCGACTGGGCCCGCGCCGAGCGGGTCGTCTTCCCGAGCCTCAA
>CAYONG010000119.1:0-2176 GCA_964405235.1 uncultured bacterium
CGCCGCCGATCTCGAAGACGCCCGCCACTTCGGCCGGGGCGTCGAGGGCGGCCACCAGGTATGCGATCACCTCCTCGATGGCGATCGGCTGCGCGCGCGTGCCCACCCAGCGCGGGGTGACCATCACCGGGAGGCGCTCGACCAGCGCGCGCACCATCTCGAACGAGAGACTGCCCGAGCCGATGACGATCGAGGCCCGCAGTTCGATCGTCGGCACGCCGGACTCGGCCAGCACGCGCCCCACCTCCTGGCGGCTGGCAAGGTGCTCGGAGAGCCCGGGCCCCCTTCCGAGGCCGCCGAGGTAGATGATGCGCCGGACACCCGCGGCCTTGGCCGCGGAGCCGAAGCCCGCGGCGGCCTCGCGGTCGCGGCGCGCGAACTCCCCGTGCGCGTCCATCGAGTGCACCAGGTAGAACGCGGTGTGGACGCCCGCCAGCGCCGCACCCAGCGTGGCCGGGTCGGAGACATCGCCGCCCACGACCGAAGTGGAAGCCCGGACCCGTGGGGCCAGCACCTCGGGTCGCCTCGCGAGGCATCGGATCCGCTCTCCACGCTCCTCCAGCGCCGTCAGGAGCCGGCCGCCGACATACCCCGTGGCGCCGGTCAGGAGCACGATGCCTCGCGCTCGAGGTGCGGCATGAGACCCGGCGGGGCCGGGCGAGGGGTCGCCGGTCAACCCAGCACCCGCGCGATGACCTCGCGGCGATAGGCGAAGACCCTCTCGATCATGGGGCGCACGAACAGCGCGTGAATCGGCGCCGTGAGGTAGGGGAGAGGGAGCGCATAGTCCACGCGATCCCGGATCAACGTGCCGTCCCGGTGCGGGGCGAAGCTGTGGCGATGAACCCAGAGCGCGTAGGGTCCGCGGAGCTGCGTATCGGTGAAGGACCGACCAGGGTCCCACTCGTCGATCCGCGTCAGCCAATGGATCGGCATCCCCATCAGTCGGAGGCGGTACTCGATCAGCGCACCCTCGCGCATCACGATTGGAAGCGGCGTGAGGATCGTGAAGTCCAGGGAAGGAGGCGTGATGGCGTCGAGATTGGCGGCGTTCGAGAAGAATGCGAACGTCTCCTCGATGCCGCTGGCCACCACCTGCTCGGTCTCGAGCACGTGAGCGCCTGGGAATCGCCATCTGCGCGCCCGGGCGGGCGCCTCCACGGATGCGCCGTCGAGTCGCAAGGTCATGTCCTAGCCCTCACTCCGTGGCGGAGCATCGCGGCGCCTCAGCAGGTAGTGCCCCACCAGCCACTCGTTGCCGGCCCGAAGCCCGAACATCTCGGCGCAGGCGAGGAAGAAGATCCGCCACCGCCCGTACCAGCGCCGGGCATCTGCCGGTCCGTAAGTCTCGGCGAGGATGCGAAGCACCTCGCCACGGTGGCGATCGAGGTTCGCCGCCCACGCCTCGGCGGTGCGGCGGTAGTGGTCGCCGCTCCAGGTCCAATCCGCCTCCACTTCGAGCGGTATGTCCAGATGGCAAAGGTAGTCGCGCGACGGCATCATGCCGCCGGTGAAGAAATGGCGGCCGAGCCAGTTCTGGGGGCCGTCCGTGCCGTACGGGTCGGTCGCGCGGCGGTGGCAGAAGACATGCAGGAACACGCGGCCGTCCGGCCCCAGGCACCCCTCGATCCGTCCCAGCAGCGCCTCCCAGTTCCGGATGTGTTCGAACATCTCGACGGAGACGACCCGGTCGAACACGTCGAACGGTTGAAAGGCGTTCATGTCGAGCGTGCGCACCTCGAGGTTGCCCAGGCCGCGCCGGCCGGCCTCGGCAACGATGTGCGACCGTTGCGACGAGGAGTTCGAGATCGCCACGATCCGCGCATTCGGATACTCCGAGGCCATCCAGAGCGAGAGCGAGCCCCAGCCGCAGCCAAGCTCCAGGATGCGCATGCCGTCCCGCAGGGACGCCCGCTCGCACGTGATCCGCAACGAAGCCGCTTCCGCCTCGGTGAGGTCATGCACGCCCGGGGCCCAGAAGCAGGCGCTGTACTTGCGATGGCCCCCGAGCACCGTGGCGAAGAACTCCGCGGGAACCTCGTAGTGCTGCGCGTTGGCGAGCTCCGGGACCGGCGCGATCGGCCCCCGGCGCGCCTGGTCCCGGAACGCGAGTCGCTCCCGCGCGACCTCGGCCTCGGAGAGGGTGGCGAGGCGCGAGGCGTGGCGTTCGCATTGG
>CAYONG010000120.1:0-2792 GCA_964405235.1 uncultured bacterium
CCAGCGCATGATGCCCGGCACCCGCACGCCGCCCTCCTCGCAGGAGAACTTGCCGCCGCTGAGGGGGCCTGCCGAGCCCGGCGGGATCGGCCCGTTGTCGCTCAGGAAGATTACGAGCGTGTTCTGGTCGACACCCATCTCGCGCAGCGCCCGCATCAGGTCTCCCACGCTGGAGTCCATCTGCTCGATGACGTCGCCGTAGGCGCCGGCCCCCGAGCGGCCCGCGAACTCGGCCGAGGGGTGGTGGTCGGCGTGGGGGTCGCGGTGAGCGAGGTACACGAAGAAACGCTCGCGATGAGCTGAAATGAAATTTACAGCTTCGGTCGTGAAGCGTTTCGCCATCAGGTCGGCGCCGACGACATCCTTCGTCGGCAGGTCGCCCATGATGAAGTTGCCCTCTCCCGACAGGATCCCGTAGAAGTAGTCGAAGCCGTAGTGAATCGGCATGTCCTCGCGCGCCCAGCCGAGATGCCACTTGCCGGCCATGCCGGTGGCGTAACCGCGCTCCTTCAGGACGCTCGCGAGCACGACCTCGCCTTTTTTGAGCCGCGTCGGCGGGTTCCAGGGAATGCCTACGCGCCCGGGGAATCGGCCAGTCATGAGCCCGGCGCGAGAGGCGGCGCAGATCGGGGTGGGCACGTAGAAGCTCGTGAAGCGGGCGCCCTCGGCGGCCAACCGGTCGATGTTGGGGGTTCGGATCACCCGGTTCCCGTAGCTGCCGAGGTCGCCCCAGCCAAGATCGTCGGCCAGGATCAGGACGACGTTGGGGGGACCGAGGTCCACGAGAGGGGTGGGCGTGGGCGTCGCCGCCGCCGACGGACCCGATGCGGACGAGGGCAGGGCCCCCTGCCCGCCGCACGCGGCCCACACGACGGCCAGCAGGATGGCGGCCATAGGGGCAGAGGGGCGGGGCGTCATTCAGCGAGGGTCGATGGTACACCGGTGGCGCCCCCCCCGTTTGACGAACGTCCGGGATTCTGGATAGACTCCCGCCTTCACTCGACAACCAACGCACCGAGGAAGCACCTTTGGCGAGGACTCCGGGGCTTCAACTTGTGGTGGGCTTATTCGGCTTGCTGGCAGCAGCGGGCTGTGGCGGAGGCGCGTCGTCGCCTACCGCGGTCGTCCCCGGACCCACGCCGACGCCGTTCGTTCGACCGAACATCGTGCTCGTGGTGACGGACGACCTCGACGTCCACACCGCTCTCGAGATGCCGCGGCTGCCCGACCTGATGTCGAACCAGGGCCTGAGCTTCACGCGAGCCTACGCGGCGCAGCCTCTCTGCGGACCCTCGCGCGCCTCGATCCTGACCGGCCAGTACAGCCACAACCACGGGGTGCTCGACAACGAGCCGCCGCGCTACGGCTTCCCGGCGTTTCGCAAGAGCGAGGCGCAGAGCCTGGCGCCCTGGCTCAAGAGCGCGGGCTATCGCACCTCGCTCATCGGCAAGTACATGAACGGCTACGCTTGGGGCGGGGCCAACGACTACGTCCCGCCCGGCTGGGACGACTGGCACGGGCACCTGAGCGCGATCGAGGACGGCCGGTACTCAAACTACTGGATGAACCACAACGGCCAGGTGGTGCGCTACGGGTCGAAACCTGAGGACTACAGCGCCGACGTCGAGACAAAGCTGGCGCTGGAGTTCATCCGCTCGTCCGCCGGGGGCCCCGAGCCGCTCTTCATGCTGCTCGCGCCGCAGGCGCCGCACATCCCTTCAAAATATTCCGATCGCTACGGCGCGGAGTTCAAGTACTCGACCGCGCCGCGGACGCCGGCGTTCAACGAGGGCACCGTCCACGACAAGCCGTCCTGGGTGCGCCAGATCGCGCTCCTGACAGCGAGCGACATCGCCGTGGCCGACAGTCTCCAGCGCTTTCGCCTCCGCAGCCTGCGGGCCGTCGAGGACCAGATCGCGCAGGTACTGCAGGCGCTCGATCAGACCGGGCGCCTCGAGAACACCTACGTCATCTTCACTTCCGACAACGGCCTCTTGATGGGCCAGCACCGTGCGGTGGCGCGAAAGGGGAACGCCTACGAGGAGTCGATCGGCATCCCGCTGATCGTGCGCGGGCCCGGCGTTCCCGCGGGAAGGACCGACGCCTTCGCGCTCACGATCGACCTCGCCCCGACGCTGCTCGAACTCGCGGGGCTGCCTTTGCCGGACTCGATCGACGGCCGCTCGCTCGTCCCGTTCCTGCGCGGACGGCCGCCCGCGAGCTGGCGCACCGACGTCCTGATCGATAACTTCAGCGGCCAGGGGCACTCCTACACGCTGCGCACCTCGGACTTCATGTACAACCACCAGGACACCGAGGAGTTCGAGCTCTACGACATGCGCAAGGACCCCTACCAGCTCAAGAACGCCTACAAGGCCGCGGACCGCGGCCTGATCGACTCGCTGAATCAGCGCATCGCGTCACTCGTCGCCTGCCGCGGCGCCTCCTGCCGCAACTGACGGGCCGCGAGCGTTGACCCCCTTGCGGGGTATCAGCTATCGTCCCGGCGTGACCAGCGACTTCGGCTTTGGCGGCATCCGCCCGGTTCCCCCGCCCGTCAACGAGCGCGTGTTGGCCTACGCCCCCGGCTCGCCCGAGCGCGCCGAGCTCAAGGCGCGGCTCGCGAGCATGGCCCAGGTGCGCACGCACATCCCCCTGATCATCGGCGGCCAGGAGGTCAAGAGCGGCGAGACGGCGAAGGCGGTCATGCCGCACGACCACGCCCACGTGCTCGCCGACTGGCAGAAGGCCGGCGCCGAGCACGTGACGCAGGCGATCGAGGCCGCGGTCGC
>CAYONG010000121.1:0-3641 GCA_964405235.1 uncultured bacterium
CCTGCGTGCGCGAGCAACCCGCTGCGGCGAGCGCCGGCATCGCGGAGTGTGAGGCGGCAGGCCGCGGCACCGATCGTGATGCGCTCGTCCGCTCGTGGAGCGCCCGGCACCCCGGCGAGCCCCGGCCCCGAGTTGCGCCCCCGCGCCGCGGCGTGCCCTCGCCGCTCGCACGCCGGCGCCTCCCGCACCACCGCCCTGCGGCGCGATGCCCTACACGCCCCGGCGCCCGCAAGCCTCGCCGCTCTACCGGGTGCTGGCCGATCACTTCGAGACCCTGTCGCGCGTGCACGAAGCGCGCTACGAGCCGACCCACGGCCCGCTGCGCCCGGTGGTGGCCGAGGTGGTCGGGCGCTTTCTCGACTGCGGGTTGCTGGAGCATGGGTTCGCGCGGGTGCGCTGCCCGGCGTGCCGGGCCGAGTTCCTGGTGGCGTTCCGCTGCAAGGGGCGGGGGTTCTGCCCCTCGTGCCAGGCGCGCCGGCTCGCGGAGTGGAGCCTGTGGCTGGACGAGCGGCTGCTCGCCGCGGTGCCGCACCGCCAGGTGGTGCTGACCCTCCCCAAGCGGCTGCGCGCCTACTTCCTTTATGACCGGCGCCGGCTCGGGCTCTTGAGCCGGGTGGCCAGCCGGACGCTGCACGGGTACGTGGGCGCCGCCCTCGGCGAGTCGGAGGCGGTGCCGGGCGTAATCAGCCTGGCGCAGAGCTTTGGCTCACTCGCCCACTGGCATCCGCACTCACAGTACCTGGCATTATCAACCTCCGTATTTACTGGAAGAGTGAGGTCTGCTCGTCCGAATGTACCCCGGTGAGGACCAGCTTGCCGGTCTTACGAAGCTGCTCGAGGATGCGCTGAACGGGTTCTGACTCGAGGTCGCTGCGCCGGATCTCCCACGGTGCGAACGGTGCGATCTGTTCCATCGCCAGCAGGCCGCTCGTCACCAGCCGGTTGATGGTGGTCTGGCTGACGTAGCTGTGCCGGGCCGCCTGCCCCAGGCTCAGGATCTCAGCATCCGGCTGCGCCCGCTTCTGCCCTGCGATGGCGTGATTGCGTCGGGCGGTGTGAACCCGCGTTTCATTCCACCGCCGGTCCTTGCCGGTCCGCCGGCCCAGCTTGTTCAGTACCCGGGCGATCGCGTCATCGCCGTAGCGCACGGCCATGCGGCGGATCAGTTCCAGATCCCCGAACGACGTCTTCTGTGCGCTGCCACAACGCGGCTTCTCCATCTCGAGTCGGGTGTGGGTGCCACCCTGCCAGTGAACCACCATGCCGATCATCCCCGTCGCATCCTCCAGATCGACCACGATCTCGTGGATCAGCGTCCGCAGGATCTTCTTCTTGAGTTCCGACGGGCAGCGCTTGCGCTCCCACACCGCAGCGAACCTCGTGCCGAGCGCCAGGATCGCCTGACGCTCCGCCTCCGCCAGCGGGGGCGCCTGCTGTTCGATCCGTTGCAAGTTCGTGCGGAGTTGCTCCACTTCCTCGAGCCTGGTGTTCCAGCGCCGCTCCAGCTCCGCCGCCACCAGACGCTGGCGGGCATCCACAGCGTCGTACTGCTCGAAGGCGCGTTGCGCTTCGTACTCCAACTGCTCGAGCTGACGCGCCAGTGCCTGTCGCCGCTCGTCCGCTTCGCTGCCCCAGTGCGCGATCGCTTCGAGGCTTGCCTCGATTCCCAGCGGGGCGAGTACCTTCAGTACTTCGCTGCCCAGCCGGCGATCCACCGAGCTGCCGCCGAATGCCAGGCAGTAGCGGCCCCCGGCATCGAAGTCCCCCTTGCACAGGTAGCGCGATGCCGTACCGTGCTTCCCCCAATAGCGCACGTGCAGCCGCCGGCCGCAGCGGCCGCAACGCAGCAGACCGACCAGCAACCCCTGACCCGATCGCACCGCCGTCACCGCCTCGTCGTGGTCTCCCTGCCAGCCATTGCCGCGAATGATCCGCCGATTCTCCAGGAAGGTCGGCCAGTCAACATAACCCGGATGATGATCGCGCAGGAACACCCGGCACTCCTCCGGCTCATGGTAGCGACTGGTGCGCCGTACCACACGGTCGCCGGCCAGCTGCATCAGCCGGGTGCGCCGGCCGTAGACGTAGGCTCCGGCATAGAACGGGTTGCGCAGCACCTGCTGGACGAAGCCGTGGGTCGGCACCTGCCAGACCACCTCGATCCGCGTGCCCCGCGGCCGGTTGACCGGCAGCTCGAGTCCTTCATCGCGAAACCACTTGAACGTCTGCCGGATGCTCCACAGCTCGCGGAACTTGCGGAACACCCGGGCGATCGCCTCACGCACCCGTTGATCGGGATCCTGAACCACCCGGCCGAGCGCGTCGCGGACGTAGCCGGGCGGCAGCAACTTGTTGAGCTCTCCGCGCCGCGCCTTCTCCTCCTGGCCCTGGAGCAGCCGCAGCTTGAGGACCTTGAGTTCCACCACGCTCATGGTTCCCTTGATGCCGAGCACGAGTTGATCGTCCAGCAGGTTCAGGTCATAGACCTGCTCCTCGTCGCCGATCAGCGTGCCGAGCAGCTGGCAGACTTCGAACAGATGACACCAGTCCCGGTGGGTGCGCGCCAGGCGCGACAGCTCGCGCACGAGTACGATCCCCACCTCACCCAGCGCCACCGCGGCCACCAGCCGCTCGAACCCCTCGCGCGCGGCCGCTCCCAGCGCGGCGCTCGCGCCGAGATCGATGTCGATCACCTCGACGCGCTGCCAGCCCAGCGCCCGCGCCCGATCCGCCAGCGCATATTGGAGACGCTGGCTCTCGGTGTGCTGCCGCACCTGTCCCGGCGAGGACTGGCGCACGTAGACCACGGCCTTGCGGGACAACAGTGCCGGCGTGATCTTAGGACTCGAGAACTCCATTCGAGACGTCATTGCGTTCCTCCTGATCGTGTGCCGAGTGGACGGCGACGATGGCGACCGCCATCAGCGTCACCAGCACCGCGCGAGTCCGCGCCTCGAGCGCCAGCGACGGTTGGGGTTCCGGTTCCAGTCCGAGATCGAGTGCCATTTGTTCCACGGTGTCCTCCCTGTGACGGATCACGCTCCGTCGCCGGGAGGCTACGGCACCGGGATCTCGCCTCAGTCGGCGGGGGGGCCGGAAACGAATCGAGCAGCGAGGCCACCGCGAGCAGTGCTCGAGCCGGGATCGCCGCCCGCGGCGCGAGCTGCAGGGTCTCGGCGGCGGGGCGCAACATCCACGACGGAATCTTGAGGCTGGCTCCGGTCAGATCCCGAACGGTGACCGATCCTTCCTCACGACGCGGCTCGTTGAGAACTTCGAGTTCACGTCCATGGAGAGGATGAAAGCGGTAATGGACCGTGACTCTCGAACCCATGGTCTTCTGCGTGGCGTTACTGGCACCCGCACCTGCACCTGGTCGTGACCGACGGCGCCTTCCGACGCGACGGCTGCTTCGTGGGGATTCCCGCGCACGACGCGGCGGTGCTGACCGAGGCGTGGCGGCGCGCGGTGCTCGCGCTGTTCGTGCGTCAGGGCTGGCTGGAGGAAGACGCCGCGACTTCGATGCTCGCGTGGCCGCACTCGGGGTTCAGCGCGCACGTGGGACCACGCATCGAGCGAGAGGACCGCGCGAGCGTGCTGCGGGTGGCGCGCTACGGGGCCAGAGCCCCGGTGGCGGAGTC
>CAYONG010000122.1:0-5611 GCA_964405235.1 uncultured bacterium
TGTGAGGTGCTCAACGACGGACGGGGCCACGGCAGGTGCCTCCAGGAACCGGAGGAACTCGCACGAGACCGTGCGGTAGGCCTTCAGGGTGAACCGACTGAATCGCCGGCGCACCAGGAAGCGCCGAAACCGCTCAACCCAAGCCTCGACGAACGGACTGGACCTCCGCACGAGGCACCTCCTTGGAGACGGGTCTCCACAGAAGGTACACCCTTCCCGTTATGCGCAGCACCGGCCGGGGCCTCCGCACGGTTGGCGCGAGGAAACCGGCTCAACTGCGCATAATGGGCTGCTGCGCATAAACCGTGCGGTTCGTCAATGCCAATCCTATCCGGCCCCGATCACCCATCTCGACCCTGGGGAGCCGCAAACCCGCACGCCACATGGGCCACCCGAACCGGCGCCTGGATCGATCTTCGCCCCCCGGGCCTGCCCGAGGTCATCCGCAGGCGTTGTGGATAACCCTTGGGGCTGAAGTCGGGCTTCGGCTTGGCGAACACGGCCGGTGGTCGGTCCTGGTTCCGATCCCGCCCTGGCGTTGAACTGGGTCCAACCCAGGTGGTGCACATCCGAGCCCACGGGCTGGACCAGGCGATGGTTGGGACCACTAAACCTTTCGCGCGCATCCGACTCCGCGACCGCGGTCCCGGCAAGTTCACGCTTGAATCGAAGGGCCGGACCCTTATAATCGCGCTCATGTGGCCGGGCATCCGGCCGCGGTTTTTGTCTTTTGCGGCTCCGCCCCCCTCGGAGCATTCGACGTTCGTGCAGTCAGCGGAGCCCTCGAGTCGCGAGGATTCGCAGCCAGAAAGGTGGCCCGCGGGCACTTCCACTGACACCATCGCCCAGGTCTTTCTGCTCGCTCTTCGCCGCATCTCCGGGGAGGTGACCTATGAAGCTTAGGTGTTCGCTACTCCTTTTCGCCGTGCTTGTCGTCTTCGCAGTTCCCGCAGCGGCCCAGGTTGATGAGGTGCTGCTGAGCTTCACCGGCTACGACTACCAGACCGATCCGGCCGCACCCAACGGTGTCTACCTCGCCCTCGGCGACAGCTACTACGCGGTCGGATTCGCGACCAGCTTTCATCCCACCTGGCTCAACCCCTACGTCGACACCGGGGTCAACGAGTACACCTTTTACCAGCATGGGCTGGTGGTGGACTCCTACAGCTTTGGGGGCGGTGTGCTGGTGGTGACGTTCGCGCCCGGCGGCCTCGTGGATTACTACGAGGATCCCAGCAAGGACGCCCAGAACCCGCCGAACCCGCCCAACTGCCCGGCGTACGGCAGCAACCCGCCCAGCCTGGATGCGCCGAGCAAGTTCAGCAACGGGCTGCTGGCCATCACGGGCTCGCTCGCCAACGCCTCGCTCTACTACGATTACAATGTGGGCGTCAATCAGGGCGGCTTCGGGTCAGAGATGAACATCACCGACGGCGCCTATGCGCACTACGTGCCGGCGGGATCCTGGAACGGCTGGTTCATGTCCGGGCTCGTTTTGTCGCCCGCTGGCGGCAATCCCTGCCCCGCACCGACCGGATACGACCACCAGCTCTCCGGCGAGTGCCGGCACCCGGTGGTGCCCACCTCCCGCGGAACCTGGGGTGCGCTCAAGAAGCTTTATCGGTAGGCCACGACCACAGACTCCGAACACGGTCCTAAGACCGTGACCAGCATCATGGAGGTATGACATGAAGAAGAAAATCGGAGTGGCGGGGTTGGTGGCGCTCCTGGCTCTGGGAGCAACCGCCCCCGCGGCTCTGGCACAGTGTGGAGGACAGTTGCTGATGAAGTTCGATGCCGACTGCTTCTCCTACGAGTCGAGCGCGGCGTTGTCGGTGCTCCAGGGCGGCACCGGGGCGTGGAAGTCCAACGCGGGAAGCTCGCTGACCGTGGTCGGGCTCATGACGCTCTTCTGCGCGCCGCTCGACGCCAACGTGCCGAACCTTCCCACCACCGAGTACAGCTTCGTGTGGAGCGGGCTCACCGCGGCCGCGGCCACGACCGAAGTGACCTACATCACGAACGGCAAGAAGTGGGACACCGACTACACGGGCGGCAACTTCTACATCTACGAGGACTCCCCGGCCGACGCGCCGCTGGCGACCACGCCCATGCCAGCGACCCCGCCGAACACCACGGTGCCCGTCAACTTCCAGGATGGCACGCTCATCCTGGAGGGCACGCTGAGCGGCCTCCACACCATCGTCACGCGCACGAACAACACGTCGTCGGCGATCTGGGGCGGCTCCTTCAGCGCGGCCTACACGTTCACGGGCGGATCGCAGTACGGCCTGGTGGCCGGGAGCGGTATCAACGCGCTCAACGGCAACTGGTGCGGAAAGTATCCGAGCGGCTGCACACCGACCGGCTACACCGCCCACCCAAACGGCAAGTTCGATTTCGCCGTGACAGAAGTGAAGTCCTCGACCTGGGGGGCGATCAAGCAACTCTACCGCTAACCGTTTGAGTTATTCGCGCGCCCGGCATCACCGGTCGGCTCCGCCAGCCGAGGATGCCGGGCGTCGCGTTTGATGGCGGGAAAGCCGCGGGGGCCAAGGCCTGGGGGGCACCAAAAAGACGACGGCAGGCGAGCGCCCACCGTCGTCGAATGACGGGACACGCGATGGTCTTCCGGCGCATCCCGGGAACGTGGTGCCGCGGTTTGTCGCGGTCGAGTTCGCCGGTCGGGGGAGCCGAGCCACGGTTTACGATCCCCGTCCGGTAGTGCCGCAACCGAGTTCGCCGGCGGCGACCCACTTCCAACTGCAGTCTCGTCCCCTCCCCGGGGCCTGTCAATAGCCCGTGTGGGCTTGCCCATGCGAAGACACGCCGCCTGGGCACGCCTTTTACCTCGCAAGCCGAGGGGCAGCCGTAGCATTCTGCGCCCACACATGACCGACCGAGGCCACCGCCCCGCCCGCCGCAAGGCACCCCGATGAGTCCTCGCAGGGTGGTCGCCGTGGTGCCCGACCTGTTCTTCGCGACACGGATCTCCGGCACCGCGGAGCGGCTCGGTGTGGCGCTCGAGTTGCCGGCGCCGGCCGAGGCGCTGGAGACCATCCGGCGCGCCCCGCCGGATCTCGTCATCCTCGACCTCCATGCGCCGGGTGATCCGCTGGCGCTGGCACGCGCCCTGCGCGCCGACGTCGCTACCCGATCGATCCACCTCATCGGCTTCTACTCGCACGTCGATCGCGAGCTGCGCAAGGCGGCGCTCGCCGCCGGGCTGGATCAGGTCTTGCCGCGCTCGGCCTTCACCGTCCGCCTGCCCGCGCTGCTGAAGGGAGATGCGGGTACCGGGATCTAGTCGGGCTTGCTAGACTGCGCCCGATCGCTCACCACGAACTCCCAACCAGGAACGCAACCCGATGCCGCAGGAACCCACGGTCTCTCCGGTCACCGCGCGCGTTCGCATCTCGTGCCCGGGGTGCGGCCGTAACGATCACGTCAGCTGGCCGGCCGGTCAGGCGGTTTACCACTGGAAATGCTTCAACTGCGGCAAAGAGTTCGACCTCACCCGTGATGGAGGGCACTGAGACCATGCGCCCGGATCGTCTCGTGAGACGCTCCCTGGGACCGGTCTTCCTCCTGCTGATCGGGCTCGCACCTTCGGTCCAGGCCGAGACGGCCGCCTCGGACCCCCGGGCGGTCGAGATCGCCGACCGGGTGATGACGGCGCTCGGCGGCAAGGAACCATGGAACCGATTGCGCTACCTGCGCTGGACCTTCGAGGTGGCGGTGAATGACACGCTGCGGCCCGGTCGCCGTCACTCCTGGGACAAGCACACGGGATGGCACCGCATCGAGGGCGCCAACGCTGCGGGCCAGACCTACTGCTACATCGAAAACCTCAACGACTCGACCGGGATGGCCTGGGTGAACGGCAACCGGATCGAGGGGGACTCACTGAAGAAGCTCATGCGCCGCGCGCACGGCGCCTGGATCAACGACAGCTACTGGTTCCTGATGCCGTACAAGCTGCGTGACCCCGGCGTGACCCTGAAGTACGACGGGGAGGTGAAGGATTCGACCGGCGCCGTCCATGACCGGCTGGCACTTTCGTTCGGAAACGTCGGGATGACTCCCGGCGATCGCTACTGGGTGTACGTCAACCGGACCAATCACCGGGTAGAGCGCTGGGAGCATCTGTTGCAGGGCGCCCAGCCCCCGCCGATCGCGTGGTCGTGGGAAGGATGGGAGACGCACGACGGTCTCTGGTTCCCCACCGCCCATCGAACCGCCAACCGCACCATCTACACCCGCGCGGTGGAGACCGCGAGCAAGGCGAAGCCGAACGAGTTCACGGCGCCTTAAGATCCTGGGCGGATCCTGCGAGGGACCACGATCGCCGAAAGCCCGGCCCGCTTGCCGCCGGCCGGCCCACCCGCCTAAAGTGCGGTCGTGGACCCCATCTACCGTATCAGCGAGCTGTTCCTGTCGCTGCAGGGCGAAGGCCCGTCGGCTGGGACTCCGGCACACTTCGTCCGCCTTCAGGGATGCAGCGTCGGCTGCCACTGGTGCGACACCAAGTACTCCTGGGATGCCGCAGGCGGCCGCGCGCTAGCGGCCGAATGCATCTGGGCCGAGGCGCTCGCGCTCGGGACCGCCCCGCTGCTGGTGGTGACCGGAGGAGAACCGCTCGAGCACGACGCCCTGGCGCCGCTGCTGGAGCAGGCGCTCGAGCGCTGGGCCAGGGTCGAGGTCGAGACCAGCGGGAAGGCGCCACCGCCGCTGTCGCATCCGCGGCTGTTCTACAATGTGTCGCCCAAGCTGCCCTCGGCCACGCCCCGATGGGCCGACACGTGGCGGGCGGCCTCGGCCTGGTCGGCGGAGCCCAATGCGACATTCAAGATCGTCGTCGGCGACCCGCCCGACCCGGAAGATGCGATGCGACTGATCGCGGAACACGACCTGCCGGCCGGGCGCATCCTGCTCATGCCTGAAGGCCTGACGGACGAACGCGTGCGGGCGCATGCGACCGTGCTCGCGGAGCTGTGCCGGCGGACCGGGTTGCGCATGAGCCCGCGGCTTCACCTGTGGCTGTGGGGAGCGAAGCGAGGGGTATGACAGGCATGCGTACGGCGGTGGTGCTGCTCTCGGGCGGACTCGACTCCGCGACCTGTCTCGCGTGGGCGCAGGCGCAGGGATTCGTCTGCCACACGCTTGCCGTGGACTACGGCCAGCGCCATCGCATCGAGTTGGACGCCGCGCGCCGCCTCGCCGCCGTCCTCGGCTCGGCCAGCCACCGCGAGGTGAAGACCGACCTGCGATCGATCGGCGGCTCGGCGCTGACCGCCGAGATCGAGGTGCCCAAGGAGCGCAGCGCGGCGGAGATCTCGGAGATCGGGGCCGGCATCCCGATCACGTACGTGCCGGCGCGGAACACCGTCTTCCTGGCGCTCGCGCTCGGGCTCGCCGAGACGCTGGCGGCCGCCGACCTGGTGGCGGGCATGAACGCGCTCGACTACTCGGGCTATCCCGACTGCCGGCCCGAGTTCATCCGCGCGTTCGAGTCCCTCGCCCGGGTCGCGACCCGCGCCGGCGCCGGCGGCACGGAATACCGCATCCACACGCCGCTCATGACCCTCGACAAGGCGGCCATCATCCGGCT
>CAYONG010000123.1:0-3109 GCA_964405235.1 uncultured bacterium
AGTCCGCCGCCGAGCGCTCCTGAACATGCCGCTCCCCTCCCATCTCGAGCGCCTGCTGCGCGAATGCGACGTCACGCCGTTCAAGTCTTCGGGCCCGGGCGGGCAGAAGAAGAACAAGACCGAATCGAGCGTGCGCGTGCGCCACCGCGCCACCGGGATCACGCGCATCGCCACCGAGTCGCGCTCCCAGAGCCGCAACCGGACGTCGGCGCTCGAACGCGTGTGGAAGGAGCTGGAGCGCCGCGCCGCGAAGCGGAAGCCTCGCGTGCCGACCCGGCCCCATCGCGGCGCCGTCGAGCGCCGGCTGGAGGGAAAGCGCCGCGAGGCCGAAACGAAGCGCACGCGGCGCGCGACCCCCGAGGAGTAGGGCCCGGGGGGTTCGCTCGGATTCGCCCAGGCAGCGGGGTTCCGGGCGGGGGGAGGCCGTTCCGCGACGTTAAGGTGGAGGGGGGTGGGGCGGACGTCGCGGAACGGCCTCCCCCCGCCCGGAACCCCGCTGCCCGCCTCAGGGTGGCGAGAGGTGGGACGGCCCCGCGAAACGGTCTCCGCCGCCCGGAACCCTGCAGCGCGCCTCACGTCCGCCCGAAATCCTCCCCGGACGCGTGCTCGTCGGTATGGTGCTTGATGATGCGCGCCTCGGCGATGAACACCACCTCCTCCGCGACGTTGGTCGCGAGGTCGGCGATGCGCTCGAGGTTGCGGGCGACCAGCACCAGCTCCATCGCGCGCGTGATGGTCGAGGGATCCTCGATCATGTAGCTCAAGAGCTCGCGGAACACCTGGCGGTTGAGATCGTCCACAGCGTCGTCGCGCCGCACCAGCCGCCGCGCACTCTCGGCGTCGCGCCGCACGAAGGCGTCGAGCGACTCGTGCAGCATCCCGACCGCCAGATCCGCCATGCGGGGGATGTCCACCAGCGGCTTGAGCAGCGGCTTCCCGGCGAGCCGCGTGGTGCCGCCGGCGATGTTCACCGCGTGGTCGCCGACGCGCTCCAGATCGTTCGAGATCTTGAGAGCTGCGGTGATGAAGCGCAGGTCGCCCGCGAGCGGCTGCTGGAGGGCGAGCAGCCGGAGACAGCGCTCCTCGACGTCGATCTCGAGGCGGTCGATCGCCCGGTCCTCCTCGAATACCTGCTGGGCCAGCGCCTGATCGCCCCGCCGCAGCGACTCGATGGACTTGCGCACGACGCCCTCGGCGCGCCCGCCCATCAGGAGCAGCTGTTCTTTCAGCGCCTTCAGCTCATGATCGAAATGCCGTTCCACGCTTTCTCGTCCCTCCGCCCTGGCACCCGGATCAGCCGAAGCGCCCGGTGATGTAGTCCTCAGTGATCTTCTTCGCCGGGCTCGTGAACAGCCGGTGCGTGGCATCCACCTCGACCAGCTCGCCCGACATCAGGAAGGCGGTGCGGTCCGAGATGCGCGCCGCCTGCTGCATGTTATGCGTCACGATCACGATCGTGTAGCGCGACTTGAGGTCCACGATCAGCTCCTCGACCCGGGCGGTCGCCGTCGGGTCGAGCGCGGAAGCCGGCTCGTCCATGAGGATGACTTCGGGCTCGACCGCGAGGCAGCGCGCGATGCAGAGCCGCTGCTGCTGGCCGCCCGAGAGCTGGAACGCCGAGCGTTCCAGCCGGTCCTTGACCTCCTCCCACAGCGCGGCATGCCGCAGGCTCACCTCCACCCGGGCCTCGAGCTCGCCGCGGTCCTTGAGCCCCAGCATTCTCAGCCCGAACGCGACGTTCTCGAAGATCGACTTGGGGAAGGGATTGGGCCTCTGGAACACCATGCCGACCCGACGGCGCAGCTCCACCACGTCCATCGCTCCGACCTCGGCCCCGCCGACGAGGATTCCGCCCTCGGTCCGCACGCCCGGGATCAGGTCGTTCATCCGGTTGAACGCGCGCAGCAGCGTGCTCTTGCCGCAGCCCGATGGGCCGATGATGGCGGTCACCGTGTGGCGCGGCGCCTCGAGGCTCACCCGCTTCAGCGCCGGGTGGGCGCCGTAGAAGAGGCTGAAGTCGCGGGCGGCCAGCATCGGGGTCCCGGGGGCGGCCGCGGCCGGAGCGGGCGTGGCGGTGGCCGGAGCGGGCGCGGGCGCAGCCGGAGCTTGCGCGGACGCTTGCTCGGTCGCGCGCGGCTCCGGCACTTCGGGTCGCGGCGGCGCGGCCCCGGAAGCTGCGGCTCCGGCTTCGGTGACCATCGTCATGCCCTTCCCGCCAGGTGCGCGCGCATCCGGGCGCGCAGCAGGATGGCCGTCAGGTTGAGCAGCAGCGTGAGCAGCAGCAGGACCAGCACGGTGCCGTAGAGCAGCGGCTTGGTGGCGTCCACGTCCGGGGACTGGGTGGAGAGCACGTAGATGTGGTAGCCCAGCTCCATGAACTGATCGGTCGGCGAGGTCGGCAGGTAGGGCAGGTAGTAAGCTGCGCCCGTGAACAGGATCGGCGCCACCTCGCCCGCCCCGCGCGATACCGACAGGATCGCTCCGGTCAGGATCCCGGGCATGGCCTGCGGCAGGAGCACGTTCCGGATCGTCTGCCAGCGTGTAGCCCCGAGCGCCAGCGAAGCCTCGCGCATCTCCCGCGGCACGGTGCGCAGCGCCTCCTCGGCGGTGACGATCACGACCGGCAGGTTGAGGAGCGCCAGCGTGAGCGCGGCCCAGATCAGCGCCGGCTGGCCCCACACCACATCGAGCCCCGCCGCCCGGTCGATGTTCCGGCCCACGAACTGGATGAAGAAGCCGAGCCCGAAGAGGCCGAACACGATGCTCGGCACCCCGGCCAGGTTGTTCACCGAGAAGCGCACCGCGCGCGTGAACCATGCGTCGGGCCGCGCGTACTCGTGCAGGTAGATGGCGGCGCCCACCCCGAAGGGCACGAGTGCGACGACCATCAGGATCACGAGCGCCGCGGTGCCGAAGATGGCGGGGAAGATGCCGCCCTCGGTCATCCCGTGACGGGGTGCAGCACTCACGAACTCCCAGGTCAGCGTGCGCGCGCCGAACCACGCGACGTTGCCGAGGATGATCGCCACCATGAGGACGATCAGGGCCGCCGCGAGCCCGGTCAGCGCGGTGAAGCCGGGGCCGGTCCAATCGCGGGGTCGCACCTTGA
>CAYONG010000124.1:0-3410 GCA_964405235.1 uncultured bacterium
AGGTCGTCGATCGCGATCCAGCTCATGTACTGGCCGCCCGGGCCGAGAACCCCGCCGAGTCCAGCCCGGAAGGGCAGGAGCATCTTGCCGAGCGCCCCTCCGGCGGGGCTCAGGACGAGGCCGATGCGCGGGTTCACGACACGAATGCCGGCCTTGACGGCGGGCGCAGCCGCCTTCTCCCACTCGACCGACAGGCGGCCCAGGAAGTCGTCCGAGGCCGCGTCCTTCTCCGTCACCCACGCTTCGCCCCGGTTCCCGTAGTGCCCGATGGCCGAGGCGGAGACGAGGACCTTCGGCTTCTTCTTGAGTCCGGCCAGGGTCTCCGCCAGCAGCCGTGTCGGTCCGACCCGGCTCGACCGCAGGAGCGCCTTGCGCGCCCGCGTCCAGCGCCCGTCCACGATGCTCTCGCCGGAGAGGTTCACGACCGCGTCCACCCCCTCGAGCGCCGCCGCGTCGATCGCCCCCGTCTGCGGGTCCCAACGGACCTCGTCCTTCGCCAGAGGCGCGCGGCGGACGAGCCGCAGCACCTCGTGCCCGCCGGTGGTCAGGAAAGGCACGAGGGCGCTGCCCACGAGGCCGCTCGAGCCCGCGATCGCTACCTTCCTCGCCTGGCCTCCACGGCACGCCGCGTGCGCGGCGAGGTCGTCCACCGTCACTCGGTGCCGGTACGCGAAAATCCGCTCGAGGAGCGTCTGAACCGCCCTGCCGCCGAGTGCGTCACCGGCCGGCCCCGCGGGGAGAGCGTACTCAATCCGGTCCTCGAGCGTGCAGGCCATGGGCCCCTCCGGGATCATCCGGTGGGTGTGCTCCCACGATGCGAACGGGCCCGACAGCAGCCGATCGTGGAACTCGCGGCCCGGCACCGCACCGTGGTGCTCGGCGACCCATCGCTGGCGAAGCGGCCCCACGCGCAGTACCACCCGCGCGCCCTCGTCTTCGATGCCCCCGGTGCGCGACTCGAGGACCGGCGGGTCCCACGGCGGGCTCAAGCGCTCGAGAGCTCCCGGTCGTGCGTGCCAGTCGTACACCTCATCGGCGGAGGCGCTAAGGCGAGTGCGGCGTTCGTAGCTGCGGCGGGTCATGCTCGGCGCTATCCGCGGGAGCGAACGGTCGCGAGCCCGCCATCGACTCCGATCACCTGCCCCGTGACCCAGGACTGCGCCGGGTCGAGCAGCCAGGCGATGGCCGAGGCCACGTCCTCCGGCTCGCCGACCCGGCCGAGGGCGTGCATCGCGGTCGAGGCCCTGAGCCCGGCCTCGTTGCCGGTGATCCGGGCGGTCAGGGGGGTCCGGACGAGGCCGGGGGCCACGGCGTTGACCCGGATGCCCTTCGCTGCGTACGAGGCGGCGGCCGAGAGCGTGAGGCCGATGACCCCGGCCTTGGCCGCCGCGATCGCCTCGTGGTTCGCGAGGCCGAGTCGCGCCGCCGCGGACGAGACGAGCACGACCGAACCGCCCGCCGTCATCGCGCGCGCGGCGGCCCGGACGGCCGCGTAGGCGGACCTGAGGTTGGTCGAGACGACGTCGTCCCATTCTTCCTCGCTCGTGAGATGGGCCGGCTTCAGGAGGATCGAGCCGACGCAATTGGCGAGGCCGTCGAGGCGGCCGTCGAGCGCGACCGCCGCCGCCGCCGCGGCCTCCACCTCGGCCGGCCGCGTGGCGTCCAGGATGAACGGCGTCCCGCCGGTCTGCGCGGCGACGGCCTCCAGGCGAGCGGGGTCGCGGCCCGCGACGACGAGCTTTACCCCCGCGGTGGCGAGGCGACGGGAGAGGGTGCTGCCGATGCCGCCGGCGGCCCCCAGGACGAGAACGGCCACTCTCAGGCTCCCCCGGGCGCGGTAAGCCGGGAGGACCCGGGGTGGCTCCGCTCCCGCGGAGGGTCCGGGGGAGCGGGGAAAACACGCAGCATAGCTTGGTAAGGTACACCCGGCTCGGCTTTATGTCAAGGTATTGAACAGATCTTGACAATGCGAGAGTGGGGCCTCCCACTGGCCCCGCCCTCGCAAAGGGCGAGCAGGCCGACGAACCAGGGCCGGCGGTGGATGAGCTCGCTGTAGCCCAGTGGAATGAGGCGCCGGAACCCGGGGGGCCCGGTGGCGGCGAGAACGGTTGGTTCGTCGTGGTAGGCTGTTTCCGCGAGGAGAGCACTTGCCATGGCGAGCCAGACCGGGGTCAGGTCGGGGGCGGCCGCACCCGCGAGCGAGGTCGGCGATGGCCGCACGCCCGTCGCAGACCGCATCCGCGAGCGGATCCGGAAAGCGCGAGGCCGCTTCCACGCGAACGACAACATTGCCGCCTACATCGAAGTCGGGGAGATCGAGCCGCTGCGGCTCGAGGTCGCGGGCAAGATCGACGAGGTGCTGCGAGCGCTCGTGATCGACACCCAGAGCGACCACAACACCCAGGATACGGCCCGGCGCGTGGCCAAGATGTACCTGATGGAGGTCTTCGCGGGCCGCTACGTGGCGCAGCCCCCGGTGACCGAGTTCCCGAACGTGCGGCACCTGAGCGAGCTCATGATCGTGGGTCCGATCACGGTGCGCAGCGCCTGCTCGCACCACTTGTGTCCGATCATCGGACGGATCTGGGTCGGGGTGATGCCGAACGAGCACTCCGCCCTGATCGGCCTCTCGAAGTATGCCCGCCTGGTGGAATGGGTGATGACGCGGCCCCAGATCCAGGAAGAGGCGATCACCCAGCTCGCCGAGCTGCTGCAGGACAAGATGCAGCCGGACGGCCTCGCAATCGTGATGGAGGCGGATCACTACTGCATGCAGTGGCGCGGCGTCAAGGACATGGATTCCAAGATGACGAACAGCATCATGCGCGGCTCCTTCCTCAAGAACTCCGATCTGCGCCGGGAGTTCCTCTCGCTGCTCACGGATCGGAAGAAGTAGCTCGACCCGCCATGCTGGTACGCCTTCTCTACGCAAGCCGGGCCACCCACGGGATCGACGACGCGGTCGTCGCTTCGATCCTGGAGCGCTCCCGCAGCTACAACCTCGAGCACGGCATCACGGGCATCCTGTGCACCTACTCCTCGGGGGACGTGTTCCTCCAGGTGCTCGAGGGCGGCCGCGCCGGGGTGAACATGCTGTACGCCAGCATCGTCCGCGACCCGCGCCACCGCGAGATCACCCTGCTCGACTACGCTGAGATCACGCAGCGCCGCTTCGCGAGCTGGCGCATGGGCAGCGTGAACCTGAACCGCGTCAACCAAGGCAGCATCCTGCGCTTCTCGGAGAGCCAGGTCCTGGACCCGTTCTCGATGAGCGGGCAGGCGGCCATGGCACTGCTCGAGGAGCTGACGAGCAGCGGGGCGATCATCAGCGGGGACGGCAGCTAGCGCTCAAGCGGAGGTGTCCAGGCCGTCGGTCGCCGCACGCACGACGGTGGCGCTGCGGGCGAGGG
>CAYONG010000125.1:0-3394 GCA_964405235.1 uncultured bacterium
CAGGACGACGAGGCGCTCGCCGGGGTCCGCCGACAGATGCGCAACCTCGAGCGCATGATGCCGCGCAGCGCCGAGGAGATGCGCTGGTTCAATCGGCTCGCGGTGACCGCCGGCATCTGCGAGGAGCTGCTCTACCGCGGCTACCTCATCTGGTACCTGGGCCACTGGCTTGCCCTCGTGCCGGCGGTCCTGGTGGCCGGCGTCATCTTCGGCCTCGGCCATGCCTATCAGGGCCTGCGCGGGATCGCGGTGACGACGCTGGTCGGCCTGTTCATGAGCGCGATCTATCTGCTGACCGGCTCGCTCGTCGTCTGCATGGTGTTCCACGCCCTGATGGATCTACACGCGGGCCACGTGGCGAGGGCGGCGTTTGCGCGCGAGGAGCCGGGGACGGAGGAGGTGGCGCCGGTCCCGGTCGGGCCGGAAAGTCTGGAATCTGCGGGTGTCCGAGACGCATAGATGGCTTCGCATGATCCGGCCAAGGACCCGAGGCTGCGGTTCGGGGGCGCCCGACGAGCGGGGCCGCGCAGCGGGGTCCCCGCGACGGAGGGCGGCCCCCGAACCGCAGCCGAACATTGCCGAATCATGCGAAACCATTTGGACCTTGCATCTTCGGGACTCAACGTCCCGGCTTCGCCTGTCTATACTGCTGAGCCGGCCGATGTCGGCGGGTGTCCATCAAACGGGCGCAGCCCAGCGCGGGCCCGTCCGGCAATCCGGATCAGAGGAGACCTCCCATGCGTCACGCGCGCAGGTGCTCGCTCGCCCTCATCGCCCTGCTGGCGCTCGGGTGCGCGAGCGCCAATCGCCTGAGCCGCAAGAGCGAGCAGGAACTGGCCGCCGGTGACCTGGCCGCCGCCTATCAGCACGCGCGCCGCGCGGTCGCGAAAGAGCCGTCCAATCCCCGCGCCTGCGCGGCGTTCGCCGCCGCCTCGACGATCCTGGTCGATGACCGTGAGGCGCGCATCCTCTCCATCGCCGAGGTGGACACGCTGGCCGCCGCCGAGCGGGCGCTCGAATTGGCAGGGCTACGCGGCGAGATCGTGCGTCACGGATTCGCGCTGCCACCCGATACGGCGTTCGCGCGCCACGAGGCCGCGATCCGCGCCGGCGCTGCCGGGTTCCACTACGCGGTGGCCGAGCACGCGCTGGCGGCGCGCTCGCCCAAGGTGGCATGGGCGGAGTTCCGCGATGCGCAGCGCTTCGTCGCGGGCTATCGCGACGCCGGGCGGCGGATCGACGAGGCTCATGCGCAGGGGATGGCGCGCGTGGCCATCATCCCGTTCGCGGACCAGGCCGGGGTGCCCGGCATCTCCCGCGCGCTCACGGACCGTGTCTACGCCGAGGTGTCGCGGCATGTAAGACCGGACCAGTTCGTGTTCACGCGGCTGATCGACCCCACGCAGGTGTACTCGCGCATCACGGTCGCCGAGCTCGATGGCCTGACCCGCATGGACGCCATCCGCGTCGGTCGTCGCCTGGGCGCCGACCAGGTGGTGACCGGACGCGTCTATGGACTGCGCACGAGCACGAACACCACCGCCGTCCACCAAATGATCTTTCGCAAGGTGGTGGAGCGGGACACCTCGGGAAAATGGCGCGATCGATACGTCGAGCAGGACTTCCACGCGGTCGAGCGCGAGCGCATCGTCACGGTCCAATACGACCTCGAGGTGGTGGACACCGAGGACGAGACCTCGCTCGTCGCCTTCACCGACGCGGTCGAGGGCTACGCCCGCGTGGTGTTCACCGACTTCCAGGTCGCGGGTGAGTGCGGCGACTACTTTGTCGTCCCGCCGGGGCTCAAGAAGTCGGACTCCTCACGCGCGGAACGGCTCGAGGCCGAGTGGAAGAGTCACTTCGGCACCTGGACGCTGCCGTCGCTGCTCGAGAAGGCGCGTAACGACCGCTCCCGCTCGCGCTACTCGGCCTCGGACCGGCAGGCCTTCTTCGGCGATTGCCGCGAGCGGCCGGTGTGGCTGGGCGGCCTGCCGGGCGAGAACGACATGGCGGCAATCGCGCTCGACGTCATCTGGCAGCCGGTGCTCGGGATGCTCAAGGAGCTGGACGCGAAGTGACGCGGTGACCGCCGCCGTCGCCGCGCCAGGAGACGATCTGTGAGCCAGCCCGCCCCAGCGCCGCTGCCCCTGGGCGTCACCGAGCCCATCCGGCGCGCCCTGGTGCGCCTTGCGATTCCCGCCCTGTTCTCGTTCGGCCTGAGGCTCGCCTACCAGTGGGTGGACGCGCTCTGGGTGCGGGGGCTGGGCGTCGATGCCACCGCCGCCGTCACCTCGTCGATGTTCGTGATGTGGTGGATCTACTCGCTCAACGACATCTTCGCGATCGGTGTCACCGCGTTCGTGAGCCAACTCCTGGGCGCGGGCGAGCGCCATCGCGCCGGGCTTGCGGCATTCAAGGGGCTCAGGGCTTCGGCTCTGCTCGGCCTGATCGGCACGCTGGCGGGCCTTTTCGCCGCGCGCCACATCTATCTGCTCATGGGCGCGACACCGGGCGTGGTGGACCAGGGCGGCCGCTACCTGTCGGTGATCCTCGCCGCCGCGCCCATCCCGATGATGGCGCTCACCTGCGAGAGCATCATGCGCTCGGCCGGCGACACCCGGACGCCGCTGGTGATCGACCTGAGCGCCGTGGCGCTCAACGCCGTGCTGGATCCCATCTTGATCTACGGCTTCGGGCCCATCCCGGCGATGGGGGTCGCCGGCGCCGCGTGGGCGACGGTCGCGGCGCAGAGCACGATGCTGGCCGGCTACCTGATCGTGGCCGCACGCGGACACCGTGCCTTTCCGCTCGCGAGGCGCGCCGACGGTCCTCCGATCCGGATCGGCGGCATGGCACGCGTGGGCCTGCCGGCGGCGATCATCGGCATGCTGTTCTCGGTGGTTTACATCGCGTTCGCGCGCTCGGCGTCGCGCTACGGTGCCGCCTCGCTCGCCACCATCGGCATCGTCAATCGCATCGAGGCGATCCAGTTCATGGCCGCCCTGGCCATCGGCACCGCGGCGGGGGCGCTGGTCGGGCAGAACCTGGGCGCGCGGCAACCCGAGCGTGCGGTCGAGGCGATCAAGACCGGTGTGCGGTGGATCATCGTCATCTCGCTGGTGCTGACCGTCGTGCTGGTGGCGTTCCCGCACGCGTTCATCGGAATGTTCACCGCCGACCCCGAGGTGCATCGTGTGGGGACGCCCTACCTGCGCGTGCTCTCGACCTGCCTGGTGTTCGTCGGGGTCGAGATCGTGACGAGCGAGGCGATCCTGGGCTCGGGTCACACCACCGCCATCTCGTGGATCTTCTCGATCGTCTCGCTGCTGCGCATCCCGCTCGCGTTCTGGATCCCCGAGTGGACCGGGAGCGGCGTGCTGGGGATCGCCTGGCT
>CAYONG010000126.1:0-25481 GCA_964405235.1 uncultured bacterium
CCGATCACGGTCGATGAGCAGCAGAAAGGCGTCCTCGAACCCGAACGCGCGGTGGAGATAGCGCGTCACCGTGCGCGTGGTTTCGCCGGTGTCGAGCGAGCTCACCATGCTGCTCGCGACCTCGCGCAGCGACACCAGCTGGACGTTGGTCTCGATCAGCCGGCGGTGGCTGCGTTCGAGCTCCTCGACCAGCTCGGAGACCGTGCGTAGCAGGGTCTCCGAGCCGTCGTGCTCGAGCGCGGTTGTCGAACCGGAGGGTTCCCCGAGGCCGCGCACTTCGTCCACCCGGCGCAGGAGATCGCGCAAGGAGGCCTGCTTCTCGATGTCCATGTCGGGAGGCTGCCTGGAGCTCCGGCGCGGGGCTGGCCGGTGCTCCTTGGGTTGCGGTGGATCGGGCGCGGCGCCGCCGATGGGCGGGGTGGCAACGCGCGCGCCGGTGAATTAACTACTAGTCCGTGTCCAGCACGTCACGCAGTGTCGCTGCGACGTGGCGGATCTGGTCCTCCGTCAGTTCAGGGTAGATCGGCAGTGCCAGGGTCTCCCGTGCGGCCGCCTCGGAATGGGGCATGTCCCCCTCCTGGTGGCCGAGCATCGCGAAGCACTGCTGCAGGTGGAGCGGTAGCGGGTAGTAGACCTCGGTGCCGACGCCGCGTTCGGTCATGCGTGCGCGCACGGCGTCGCGGTTCGGCACCCGGACCACGTACTGGTTGAAGATGTGGCGCGCCCGGGCGTCCCGGTACGGCCGGCCGATGCGCGAGCCCTCGAGGAGTTGGTCGTAGAGTGTCGCATTGCGCGCGCGCTTCTCGCTCCAGCGGTCGAGGTGCTTGAGCTTGACGCGCAGGATCGCGGCCTGGATCGCGTCGAGCCGGGAGTTGGTGCCGACCAACGAGTGGTAGTACTTGGGGCGGGCCCCGTGCTCGCGCAGCAGGCGCACCCGGTCGGCAAGCGCGGCGTCCTGCGCGACCACCATGCCGCCATCGCCGGCGGCGCCCAGGTTTTTGGACGGGAAGAACGAAAAGCACCCCAGATCGCCGACCGAGCCGGCCCGGCGTCCCTCCCACTCCGCTCCGATGGCCTGCGCCGCATCCTCGATCAACCACACCTTTTTCTTCTCGCACACCGCCCTGACCGCGCCGAGATCACAGCACTGCCCGTAGAGGTGGACGGCGATCACCGCCTTGGTGCTCGGGGTGATGGCGGCCTCGAGTCGGTGCGGATCGAGGTTGTAGGTGCCGGGATCGATGTCGATGAACACCGGAGTCGCTCCCGCGTTTGCGATCACGCCGGCGCTGGCGAAGAACGAATAGGCGCAGGTGACCACCTCGTCGCCGGGTCCGACGCCGAGGGCTTTGAGCGAGAGCAGCAGCGCATCGGTACCCGATGCGCAGGCGACCGCGTGGGCACACTGCGAGTAACGCGCGACCTCCTCCTCGAAACCACTCACCTCGGGCCCGCCAATGAAGCGTGTGCTATCGAGCACGCGGTGGATCGCGGCGTCCATCTCCGCTTTGATGTCGGCGTACTGGGCGCCGAGATCGAGCAGCGGAACGCTCATCGCGGTCTTGGCCGTCATCGCCCCCATGATGTCCTCCTGGCTACCGTCAACGGGCTACGAATCGCTCCAACCCTGGTTCTCGAGCAACTGCTCCACCGGCACCGGCCGCCAGGCCCTGGCGGGCGATCCCAGCACGATCGTGCGCGGGGGCACGTCGCGCGTCACCACCGAACCTGCGGCGACCAGCCCGTCCTCGCCGATCTCGATCCCGGGCAGGATGACCGAGCCGGCGCCGATGCGTCCACCCTTGCGGACCGTGACGCCCTTGAAATGCTTGAACCGCTCGGCCGTGCGGCCGACGTAGTTGTCGTTCGAGGTCACCACTCCGGGCGCCACGAAGACCCGGTCTTCGAGCGTCGAGTAGGCGGTGAGATAGCACTCGCTCTCGAGCTTGCAGAATCGTCCGATGGTGCAGAAGTTCTCGACCGTCACCCCGCGGCCGACGATGGTGCCGCGGCCGATCGTGACGTTCTCCCGCACCGTGCACAGGTCCGCCATCAACACCCGGGCGTCGATCGCGGCGCCCCGGTAGGGCACGGCGCCGGTGCCGACGATGCACTGGTCGCCGACGTTGAGCGGCGGCAGCTCCTGCTCCTTGGTGGTCGCCGAGTTGGCCGCGCGCATCGGCAGCTTGCCGAGCGTGGCGTGGTCGTCGATCCGAACGTCGTCGCCGATCCGGGTGTCCGGGTGGATGACGACGTGATACCCGATGCGACAGTCCTTCCCGGTGCTCACGCGGGGACCGATCGCGCAGCCTTCGCCCAGCGTGGTGCCGGCCCCGAGGACAGCGGTCGGATGGACGAAGGCACTCATGCCACCCCCGCCGGCTGCGGTGCCACGGTGATCGGCGTCCCGCCTGCCGCCAGCGACTGCTGGGCGGCGGCCAGCACGCGCACGACGCGGAGCCCGTCGGCGCCGTCGGTGAGCGGGGCGCGGTGCTCGCGTACGCAGTCCACGAAATGCTGGCACTCGATGCGGAGCGGCTCCTGCAGCGAGATCTTCGGGATCAGGATGTCGCCGCTCCTGACCGAGAGCGCGTCGCCGTAGGAGACGATCTGGCCCGCCTTGTCGATGCCCTTGTCGTAGATGCGGATCTTCTCGCTCGCCTCCATGTCGTCGAACACGACCATCTTTCGGCTGCCGACCACGGTGATCTTGCGCAGCTTGTGCGGGTCGAGCCACGAGACATGGACGTGGGCCATCCTGCCCCCCGGGAATCGCAGGTGGAGGAACACGACGTCCTCGACCGTGCCCTGGAGGAACGCCGAACCGCGCGCCGCCACGTCGATCGGCTCCGCCTCGAGCAGGTGGAGGATGACCGACAGGTCGTGCGGGGCGAAGCTCCAGAGCGCGTTCTCATCCCGGCGCACCTTACCCAGGTTCACGCGCTGCGAATAGATGTAGAACACGTCCCCCAGCTCGCCCTTCTGCACGATTTCCTTTAGATAGCGGACGCCGGGGTGATGGAGCAGCAGGTGACCGACCATCAGGATCCGGTCGCGTTCGCGCGCGAGCCTGACCAGCTCCTCGGCGTGGTCCACCTGGAGCGCGAGAGGCTTCTCGACGTAAACGTCCTTGCCGGCCTCGAGCAGCACGCGGGCGATCGGATGGTGCTGGATCGCGGATGCCGAGACCACCACGCCGCGCACCTCGGGCGTCGCCGCGACCTCCTCGACCCGCGCCATGGTGCGCACGCCGGGATATTGCGCGGCGGTCCGCGCCAGGCGACCGGCGTCGGTGTCGCACAGCGCGACCAGCTTCGCTCCCGGCAGTGCGGCGAAGTTGCGGACCAGGTTGGCTCCCCAGTCGCCGGTGCCCACCACCGCGATGCCAACCGTTTCGGTCACGTCGTTGCCTCCGCACTCCTAATGAAGAACCCGGACGCTTCCTGAGCGTCCGGGGGCGGGCAGTTTACCAGTGCCTTCCACGGACGGTCAACGCCGCCGCCTACGCAGCTGCTTCACGCTCCACGTGGCTCGACTGGTTGCGCCCGTGCTGCTTCGCCAGGTAGAGCGCGCGGTCCGCGGTCTCGATCAGGGCGCTGGTCGTCTGGCCGTCGGCGGGGAACGCCGCGATGCCGATGCTGACGGTGATCTGGCCGCGGTTCGCGAGTGGGAACGTGTGCTCTTCGACCGCAATGCGCAGTCGCTCGGCGGCCGAACGGGCTCCGGCGAGTTCGGTCTGCGGGAGGATGACCGTGAACTCGTCGCCGCCGTACTTCGCGACCAGGTCCCACGAGCGGACGTGGGCCGAGAACAGCCCCGCCATCTCGCGCAACAGGAAGCTCCCGCGCAGGTGGCCGTGCCGGTCGTTGTAGGCCTTGAGGTTGTCCACGTCGATCATCAGCAGCGAGAGGTCCTGATGGTAGCGTCCCGCGCGCTTGATTTCGCGGCGGAGCGCGCTCTTGAGGAAACGGTAGTTGTAGACCTGGGTCAGGTCGTCAGTCACGGCGAGCTTCTCGACGCTCTGGGCCAGGCGTAGGTTCTCGAGTGCCATCGCGCTCCAGGCTGCGAGCAGCGTGAGGAGACGGACGTCCTCCGCCCCGTAGGGCGGAGCCCCCCGCCGGCGGAAGACCGCGAGGTAGCCCGGCATCTGATCGCGCAGCCGCAACGGCACGTAGACCGCGGGGCCTGCGTCGACCCCCGGACAGCGATCCTCGGCTCCGACGCGGCCGGCGGCGGCGACATCGGGCACCAGGACCGGCTTGCCGCGGAGCGCCATCGGGCGGGCGGCATCGGCGTTGGCGCGCGCGATGGTGGTGATCTCGGGTTCGCTCAGTCCCGACCGGAGGGTGAATCGCTCGGGGTGACGTCCCGGGGAAACCACCGCCACCCCCCCCTCGCTCTCGGTGAGCGCCATCGCCGAGCGCAGGACCGTCCCCAGCAGTTCGGGACGCGAACGCGTCGCCGAACGGCCGGAGAGATCCAACAGCGACTCGAGGATCTTCTCGCGCGAGAGCATGGGGAGGCTTCCTGGCCTGGGTCGGACTGATCCAATCGCCATGAGAAGGCAATGCCTATGCCATGGCGTCCCGCATGCTTACGGGCGAAGTCTTGGGCCCAGGATCCGCAGCAAGAGTTGCACCGAACGGATCCCAAAAACAATCACCCCTCCCACCACCAGGAGCCAAGCGAGGGAGCGGTGCCACCCGGCCAAAGGCAAGCCGTTGCTGGAGTTGATGAGGATTCTTAATGTGCTGCCGAAGGCGACCGTCAGGGCGGCGGCAAGGCCAAGCTGAACCCCGGTCCAGAGCCTCCACTCCCCCTCCCGATCGTCGGCGGAACTGGGGACCTTCACCCCATCGTCGGCACTAGGTCGGGCAATCTGCAATCGGTTTCCGCCCGGAGGCGAAAGTTTATGGTCGGTCCCTCCGGTGCGCTCCACCACCCAAAGCCGGGTCGCCCCGGCCAGGAAGGCATGGCGCCGGACGACCCGGAACCCGGTCTCGGCCAGGGCGCGCTCGAACTCCGGCCCGGCGCCGAACTCGAAGACCGAGCGGCTCAGGTACTCGTAGGCCGAGGGATCCGGCGACAGGTGGCCCGCGAGCGGCACCAGGTGGCGGAGATAGAACCCGTGCAGGGGCGCGAACGGTCCCGGGGCGGGCGCCGCCGCCTCGAGCACCACCAGCGTGCCGCCCGGCCGCAGCACACGATGAAGCTCCCGCAGCGCGTCCTCGAGTGGCCGCAGATTGCGGATCCCGAAGGCGATGGTGACGGCATCGAGCGCCCCGTCGCCGATCGGGAGCTGGAAGCCGTCGGCGCATACCAGACGCGGCGCCCAGCCCAGGGGGTTCTGCCGCTCGGCCGCCACCGCGAGCATGCCGAGGCTCACGTCCATGCCGAGCACCAGGCGACCCGGGCGTCGCAGTCCCGGCAATGAGACGCCGCTGCCGGTGCACAGGTCGAGCACCGTGCGTGCCTCCTCCGGCACCCCACGCCACATCGCCGCGCGCCAGGCGCGGTCCTGGCCCAGCGACATGATGCGGTTGAGGAGGTCGTAGCGCCCAGAGACGTCGTCGAACATCCCGCCCAGCTCGCGGACGGCATGCGGGCGGAAGCGGTCGGGATCAGTAGCCGGGGGGGCAGCGGGTTCGCTCATCTTGGGCAGGTCACTCGGCGAGGCCCATGCGCGGGGAGAGATGGTGCGCCCGACAGGAATCGAACCTGTAACCTTCGGCTTCGGAGGCCGACGCTCTATCCAATTGAGCTACGGGCGCGTAGCGGCCAGCGTTTATAGCACAGCGACTGGGGGGCGTCACGCGCGGGGCGTGCGACTCTGGGCGACTTGAGATTATCACGACCTACGCCCCCTCGAGGGCACGTTCACCGGCGCTAATCCGGGGCCCGCCGAATCTGTCGTCGGACCGCCGGGAAGAGTCCTGCCAGAGTCATCTCGGCCAGGCTCCTCAGAGGAACCGTCCGGATCCGCTCCCCGAGTGTGTAGGATTCCGACCCGGGATAGATCACGACCAGCTGTTCGAGGCGCAGGTCTCGAAGCGCCAGGCGCATCGAGGGCGTCATCTTCGGGGCATCGGCCCGCTTGCATTCCACGCCGAGCCTGCGGCCGTTCTTGAACATCAGTAGATCGAGCTCCGCCCCCCCGTGGGTCGCCCAATGGAAGGCTTCATCGGGTCGAACGACCCGGATGATCTCCTCGATCGCGTAACCCTCCCACGAGGCACCGCGCTTTGGGTGGTTCGCCAGATCCCGCTCGTTTCTGATACCCAGTAAGGAGTGAAGGAGGCCGCTGTCTCTCAGATAGACTTTGGGTGCGCGGATCTGTCGCTTGCCGAGATTCTCATGCCAGGGCCGGAGCTGCCGAACCATGAAAAGGTCCGTCAGAAGATCGAGGTATCGCCTGACCGTGGGTTCGCTCACGGCCAGTGACCGAGCGGGCTCTGCAGCGTTCCACCGCTGGCCATGGTAGTGCGCCAGCATGGTCCAGAACCGAAAGAGCGCCGCCGCGGGGATGCCGAAACCGAGCTGTGGCAGGTCACGCTCGAGGAAGGTCTGAATGAACTCACTCCGCCAGGTCACGCTGTCGCCTTCCGACCGAGCCAGGAACGACCTCGGAAAACCGCCACGACGCCAATGCCGTCCGATGGAATCGCCGCCGACTTCCGAAAGGTCGAATCCGGCCAGCCGGATCGTCTCGACACGCCCTGCCAGGGTTTCGGTGGACTGGCGCAGCATCTGGGGCGACGCGCTCCCGAGGATCAGGAATCTCGTCCGCGATCGCGGGCGATCCACCAGCACGCGAAGGATCGGAAAGAGATCGGGACGCCGCTGAACCTCGTCGATCACCACGATCCCCCGAAGCGCCTCAAGCTCGGTCTGAGGTTCGTCCAGTCGCGCGAGGGATCGAGGGCTTTCGAGATCGAAGAAACGATTCGAATCGGCGGGAAGAACTTGTCGCGCAAGCGTCGTTTTGCCGCACTGCCGCGGACCGATCAGCGCCACGACCGGGCTGCGTCTCAATGCGGCGCGAATGAGCCGGAGATTGTCCAAGCGCTGGAGCACGAACGAAGGGTACCATGAAATCCGGATATCCCATGTTCCTTTTGCGAGGTATCAACGATCGAGGGCGCCCGCGATCTCGTGGCCGCGGGCTGGGTCGCCTGCCCTCCCCGCCGCCGACCCCCCGTTTCGTCCCCTACCCCCTCCCGCGCACGCGCAGCACCTCCTCCACGTCCTTGTCTCCGCGCCCCGAGAGATTGACGATCACCCGCGCCTCGCGCCCGAGGGCCCTGCCCTCGCGCAGCACCCACGCCAGCGCGTGCGCCGTCTCAAGCGCCGGCAGGATGCCTTCCAGCTTGGCGAGCGTCTCGAAGGCGTCGAGCGCCTCGTCGTCGGTGGCGGAGGAGTACTCGGCCAGGCCCTGATCGGCGAGCCAGGCGTGCTCCGGGCCGAGCGCCGGATAGTCGAGGCCGGCCGAGATCGAGTGGGTCTCGCGGATCATCCCGCGCTCGTCCTGCAGCACCAGCGTGCGGGTGCCGTGCAGCACCCCAACGCTGTGCTCGGGGATGCGGGCGGCGTGGCGGCCGCTCGCGAGACCTTCGCCACCCGCTTCGACGCCCACCTTGCGCACCGCGGCGTCGCCGAGGAAGGCGTGGAAGAGCCCGATCGCGTTGCTGCCGCCGCCGACGCAGGTCACCAGCGCGTCGGGTCGCCCGCCCGCCTGAACCGCAAACTGCTCGCGCGCCTCGAGCCCGATGACGCGATGGAAGTCGCGCACGATGGTCGGGAAGGGATGAGGCCCCAACACCGAGCCGAGCACGTAGTGCGTGTCGCGTACCCGGGTCACCCAGTCGCGCAACGCCTCGTTGATCGCATCCTTGAGGGTGCGGCTGCCGGCGTCCACCTCGCGCACCTCGGCGCCGAGGAGCCGCATGCGCTGAACGTTCAGGTGCTGCCGGCGGGCGTCCTCGGAGCCCATGTAAACGGTGCACGCGAGCCCGAAGCGGGCGGCGGCGGCGGCGGTGGCCACGCCGTGCTGGCCGGCGCCGGTCTCGGCGATCACGCGCGGCTTGCCCATGCGCCGGGTGAGGAGGCACTGGCCGATGGTGTTGTTGATCTTGTGCGCGCCGGTGTGGAGGAGGTCCTCGCGCTTGAGGAACACGCGGCACCCGGCCGCCTCCGAGAAGCGCGTGGCTTCGAGCAGCGGCGTGGGTCGCCCGGCGAAGTCGCGCAGCAGCGCCGCCAGTTCCTCCTGAAACGCCCGATCCCGGCGCGCCCGCGCATACTCGGCCTCCAGCTCGTCCAGGGCGTGGATGAGCGTCTCGGGGACGAAACGGCCGCCGTAGGGGCCGAAGTGACCCGTGGCATCCGGGATGGTCCCACCGACGACCGCGGCCCGGGCGGCGTCGGGCGTCATCACGCGGCCCCGCGCTGCGCATCGTGGGCGCGCACGGCGCTCACGAACCGACGGACGAGATCGTGGTCTTTGATTCCGGGTGCGGATTCGAGCCGGGACGCCGCGTCCACGCCGTAGGGGCGCACGCGCTCGAGCGCGTCCGCGACATTATCGGGGCCGAGGCCTCCCGCCAGCATGATCGCCCGCTGCGCCGCGAGCGCCGCCGCGCTCTCCCAGGGAAAGCTCCGGCCGGTCCCGCCCGGGCGCGTCCCGTCCGCCGTGTCGAGCAGAAGCAGATCGTCGCGCGGTGGTAGCGCGCTCGCAAGTCGCCCGTCTTCCGTGACTTGCACCGCGAACGTGACCGGGAGCGGGAAGTCCGCGGGCCACGTGGTCGGATCGGCGCGATGGAGCTGGACCCGGCGGGCGCCGATCCGTTGCGCCGTCGCGAGGGCCTCGTCGGGGCGCGGCGCGACCATGACCAGGACCGCGGTCACGCCCGGGAGCGCGGCGATGATCTCGGCCGCCGCCTCGCTCGCGACCTGCCGCGCGCTCCCCTCCCAGACCACGAAGCCGAGCCAATCAACGCCCGCCTCGAGTGCGGCGCGCGCGTCCTCGAGCCGGGTGATGCCGCACACCTTGACGACCGTGCGGCCGACGGGCGCTTCCGCGGCCACGGCTAGCTCCGAGCCGCGGCGGCCAGGGTCGCGAGGGTGAGGGCCGGATCGGGGCTGGTCATGAGCGCCTCGCCGATCAGCACGGCGTCGCAGCGGATCGCGCGCAGGCGCGCGAGATCGGCGGGATCCGAAAGTCCGCTCTCGGCCACGGCGGTCACGAGCGGCGGGACGCGCGGGATCAGGCGCAGCGAGGTCTCGAGATCGACCGCGAAGGTGCGAAGGTCACGGTTGTTGACGCCGACCAGGGTGGCGCCCGCCATCACCGCCCCGCGCAGCTCGTCCTCGCTGTGCACTTCGACCAGCGAGTCGAGCCCGAGCAGGCGTGCCTCGGAGATGAAGCGCTGGAGTCGGACCTCGGAGAGGAGTGCCGCCAGGAGCAGCACCCCGTCCGCCCCGCGCACAGCGGCGTCGAGCAGCTGATAGGAATCGATCACGAAGTCCTTGAGCAGGAGCGGCAGCTTGACCGCCGCGCGCACGTCCGCGACCCAGGCGAGATCGCCGAGGAAGTGATCGGGCTCGGTGACCAGCGAGATCGCAGCGGCGCCGCCCGCCTCATAGAGCCGGGCGTAGGCGATCGGATCGGCGTCGGCGTTGAGCACGCCCCTGGACGGCGAGGCGCGCTTGAACTCGCACAGCAGCTTGAGCGGCGGCGCCGGCTGTCCCTCGGGCGCGGTGCCACGGCGCAGGGCACGCTCGAGCCGGCCGAGGGGCCGAATGGGCCCGAGCCGTTCCCGCAGCACGTGCGCCGGGGTCCGCCCCCGCAACTCCTCGATGCGACGATGGCGGTCGTCGGCGATGCGTGTGAGGAAATCAGTGGAAGGAGCGGGCATGCGCGTCCCTCAACGCCGGACCAGGGTGCCGGCCATCAAGTCGTGCAGGCCCTGCTTGCGGTCGGTGAACGCGACCAGGAGGTAGCCGATCCCGAGCAGAGCCCCGGAGACCCACTTGCCGAGCGCGCGGCCGGTTGCGCGCAGAAACGTAATGCGCCGGCCCTCGAGGTCGGTGACCTTGAGGCCGAGCAGCATCTTCCCCGGGGTCGCCTGCAGGCGCGAGCTCTCGAAGCCCGCCCCGTAGGCCCAGGAGACGATGACCCGGATGAACCACACGAAGATGGACGCCATGATGAGCGCGACCAGCGCCTCCCGTGTCATGTCGCCGTTCAGGGCGGCCCCGATGTGGGCGAGCCCGAGCCCCAAACCGAACGGCATCATCACGGCCCCGATCACCAGCCCGTCGATGATAAACGCCAGCAGCCGCCGCCAGAACCCGCCGTAGCTCGAAGCGGAATCTGGCCCGCTAGCGGACGGAGCGGTGGCCGGGCCCTCGGTTGCGGATGCGCGCGCAGGTGCACCCGGATACGCGGGCGGGGTTTCGACCTGGAACGCAGCCACCGGCGCCCCGCAGCCGGGGCAGAACGCCGCCCCCTCGGGGAGCGACTTGCCACAGCGTGAGCAGAACACGGTTCCCTCCTTTCCCGCCGCGCGCCCGGCTACCCGGTCACCCGCGGAACGCCTGCAGCTCGGCAAGCTTGGCGCGCGCGGCCCCGCTGTCGATGGCGGCCGCCGCGGTCACGACCCCTGCGGCCAGTTCGGCACTGGCGCCCGCGACGACCAGCGCGGCACCCGTGTTGAGCACGACGATGTCGCGCGCCGCGCCCTTTGTTCCATCGAGGACCGCGCGCACCCGGGCCGCGTTGGTCGGGGCATCGCCCCCGGCGACGCCGGCGCGTTCCTTATGGGCAAGGCCCAGGTCCGCCGGGTCCACGTCGAATTCGCGCAGAGCGCCGTGCGCCAGTTCGGCCACGTGGCTGGGGGCGAACACGGTCAGCTCGTCCAGTCCATCGCGCCCGTGGACCACCCACGCTCGCTCGCTCCCGAGGCGCTGGAGCACCTGCGCGACCGGGAGCACCAGGACGTCGGAGAAGACCCCCAGCAGCTGGCGCCCGGCGCCCGCCGGGTTGGTGAGCGGCCCGAGCACGTTGAACACCGTGCGCACGCCGATCTCCCGCCGCGGGCCCGACGCATGCCGCAGCGCCGTGTGGTAGTTGGGCGCGAACATGAACGTGATGCCGAGCGTGTCGAGCGAGCGGGCGGCATTTTCGGGTGTCAGATCGATGCGCACGCCGAGGGACTCGAGGACGTCGGCGCTCCCGGTGCGGCTCGAGACCGCCCGGTTGCCGTGCTTGGCCACCGCCACGCCGCAGGCGGCGGTCACGATCGCGACCGTGGTCGAGATGTTGAACGTGCCGGCGTTGTCGCCGCCGGTCCCGCAGGTATCGAGCAGCGGGCTCCTGCGGGTGCGGATCGGAGGCACCCGGCCGCGCATCGCCTCTGCCATGCCCGCGATCTCGTCGGGCGTCTCCCCCTTCATCCGCAGCGCCACCGCGAGCGCCGCGATCTGGGCGGGCGTCGCTTCGCCTGCGAGGATCTGCTCCATGCTCGCGCGGGCCAGCTCCTGCGAGAGGTTCTCCCCCTGCACCGCCCGCGCGATCGCCGACTGGATCACGGCCGCCCGCTCCTTGCGCTGCGAAGCCGTCCCGGTCACCCCGGCGCTCATCGCCGCGCCGCCGTCTGCTGCCGACAGAGCACCAGGAAGTTCTCGATCAGCTTGAGTCCCGGCCGCGTGAGCACGGATTCGGGGTGGAATTGGACCCCCCAGGTCTCGTGGTCGACGTGCTTCATCCCCATGATCTCGCCCTCCGGCGTCCATGCCATTAGCTCGAGGCTCTTGGGAAGCGTCTCGGGCTCCACGATCAGCGAATGGTAGCGGGTTGCCTCGAACGGGTTGTCGAGCCCGGCGAACACCCCGCGACCCTTGTGCAGGATCGGGCTGGTCTTGCCGTGCATGAGACGCGCGGCACGCACCACACGCCCACCATACACCTCCGCCAGCGCCTGGTGCCCGAGGCATACGCCGAGGATCGGGACGCGCCCCGCGAGACTGCGGATCGCGTCCTCGGAGATGCCGGCGTCGCGCGGCTCGCCGGGACCCGGCGAGATGACCAGGCCCTCGAGAGGGCGCGCGGCCAGCGCTTCCGCCGTGATGGCGTCATTCCGGTAGACCTCGATCGAGGCCCCGAGTGTCCCGAGGTACTGAACCAGGTTGTAGGTGAAGGAGTCGTAATTGTCGATGACCGCGATCACGGATGCCCCTGCTCGGCGCGTTGCACCGCCAGCCACAGAGCCCGACCCTTGCTGAGGGTCTCCTCCCACTCGCGCTCGGGCTCGGAGTCGGCGACGATCCCGGCCCCGGCGCCCCAGTGGGCGTGCCCGTTGGCATAGACCAACGTTCGAATGGCGATGCAAAGGTCGAGGTTGCCGTGGTAGTCGAAGTGGCCGACCGCCCCCGCGTAGACCCCGCGCCGCACCGGCTCGAGCTCCTCGATGATCTCCATCGCCCTCACCTTGGGCGCGCCGGACACGGTGCCGGCCGGAAAGCAGGCGCTGACGATGTCGAGCGGCTTCAAGCCCGGCCGCGCGCGTCCGCGCACGTTTGAGACCAGGTGCATGACCTGCGAATAGCGCTCCACCTTCATGTACTCGCTCACCTCCACCGTTCCGTACTCGGCGACGCGGCCGACGTCGTTTCGGCCCAGGTCGACCAGCATGAGGTGCTCGGCCCGCTCCTTGTCGCTCGCCCGCAGCTCCTCCTCGAGGAGAAGATCCTCCTCGGCGTTCCGCCCGCGCGGGCGCGTGCCGGCAATCGGCCGCACCTCGACCGCGCCATCGGTGCGGCGCACCAGCACTTCGGGCGAGGAGCCCACCAGCGAGAAGTCGCCGAGCCGGAGAAAGTACATGTAGGGAGAGGGATTGGTCACCCGCAGCGCGCGGTAGGCCTCGAACGCTGGGCGGGACACCGGGCAGCTCATGCGATGGCTCAGGACCACTTGGAAGATGTCGCCGGCGCGGATCAACTCCTTGGCCTGTTCCACCGCCCCGCAATAATCCTCGCGGGTGGCGGTCGAAGTGGGCGGCACAGGCGCCGCGCCGGCCACCGGTTCCTCCCAGGGGAGCGCCCGGCTGAGACGCCTCACTTCCGACTCGAGGCGCAAGACGCCCGCCGCGTAGGCCGCGTCCGGGTCACTGCCGCCGGCGGCATGAGTCACGACTTTGAGCGTGTGGCTCAGGTTGTCGAACACGCTCACCACGTCGCCGAAGAGGAACACCGCGTCGGGGAGCTGCTGGTCGTCCTTCGTCTTCTCGGGCAGGCGCTCGAACCAACGCACGGCGTCATATCCGAAGTAGCCGACCGCGCCGCCGCAGAACCGCGGCAACCCGGGCAGCGCGACCGCCTGGTGCTGGCGCAGCAGGTCGTCCAGCTCCTCGATCGGGTGGCGCGAGCAGGGGGTCACCTGTCCGCCCCGGTGGATCTCGCAGTGGTTGCCGCGGGCGATGAACACCAGCGAGGGGCGGCTGCCGAGCAGCGAATAGCGCCCCCACGTCTCACCCCCCTCGACGCTTTCGAGCAGGAACGAGTAGGGGCCCTCGTCGATCTTGCGAAAAGCCGAGACCGGGGTGTCGAGGTCCGCGAAGACTTCGCGATAAATGGGGACGAGCTTGCCGCTCTTGGCCAGCGCCCGGAAGTCGGAAAGGGAGGGGACGATCATGGCTCGCCCGCCCATTTTGACCCTTGCGCGCGGGCCGGGGTCTCGCCGAGCAGCTCTCGCGCCTGTCGGCGGGTCGTTTCGGTGACCCGCTCGCCCGCCAGCATCCGGGCCAACTCGGCGATGCGCGCCTCGCCCTCCACCGGTTCGACGCGGGCGACGGTGCGGCCGCCGGTGACGTGCTTGGTCACACGCAGGTGATGTGCAGCGAGGGCGGCGATCATGGGCAGGTGGGTGACACAGATGACCTGGCGGTGCCGGGAGAGCCGCCGGAGACGCTCGCCGACCGCCTGCGCCACCGCACCGCCGATGCCGGAATCTACTTCATCAAAAAGCAGAAGGTCAACGCGGTCTTGCTCTTGGAGCACGCTCTTCAAGGCCAACATGACGCGCGAGAGCTCGCCGCCCGAGGCGATACGCTGAAGCGGCCGCGGCGATTCGCCCGGGTTGGCGGTGAAGCGCAACGAGACTTCGTCCGTTCCGTGCGCGGCCGGGCGTTCGGCGGGCACGGGCGCCGTCTCGATCGCGAACTCGATGCGCGCCTGCGGGAGTCCGAGCGGCTTGAGCTCGTGGCTGATGCGCGGGCCCCATTCGCCGGCGGCGGCGACGCGCTTGACAGAGAGGGCGCGGCCGGCGGTGGCCAGCGCACTGCCCGCCGAGGCGACGCGCTCGCGCGCCCGATCGAGCGCGCCGGTGGCGTCGTCGCCCACCGCCAGCTCCTGCTCGACCTGCTCGCGCCACTCGATCAGCGCGGTCACCTCGCGCCGGTACTTACGGGCGAGACGGGCGATCAGGTCGCGCCGCGCTTCGACCGACTCCAGCGCCGCGGGATCGGCCTCGAGCCCGTCGGTGTAGGCCGCCAGCGCACGGGCGGTCTCGCCGGCCGCGATGCGCGCGTCGCGCAGCACCGGCAGCAAATCCTCGAGGCCGGGATCGAGCGCCGCCGCTTGCTCCAGCGCGTGCTCGGCGCCCGCCAGGGCGTCGGTGGCGGGGGCGGCGCCTTCGGACAGGCGCGCCAGCGCCTCGCCCGCCAGCTCGCGGAGTCGATCCGCGTGCGAGAGCCGAGCCGATTCCCGCCGGAGCTCGTCCTCCTCCCCCGCGACCAGCTTGGCGTCGTCCAGCTCGCGCGCCGCGTGGCGCAGGTAGTCGCTGCGCTCGGCGAAGGTGGCGAGCGAGCCCTCGAGACGTTCCAACTCGGCGGACGCCTCGCGCCAGGCGGCGAGGGATTCTCCGTAGCGGGCACGTTCGGGCTCGAGCCCTGCCAGCCGGTCGAGCATCAATAGCCCGGCCTCCGGCTTGAGCAGGCTCTGATGCTCGTGCTGGCCGTGGAGGTCGGCCAGAGTCTCCCCGAGGCGCTTGAGCGCCGCCAGGGAAACAGGCGACTGGTTGACCGCAGCACGGCTGCGGCCCGCGCTTGACACCTCGCGCCGGACGATCAGCGTCTCGCCGTCGAACTCGAAGTCCCATTGACGCAGCAGCTCGGCCACGCGCCGCGCCGGATCCCCGGTGAGGTGGAACTCGCCCTCGACCACCGCGGCCGACGCCCCTTCGCGCACCACGTCGGCGTCGCCCTTGCCGCCCACCAGCAGGCTCACCGCCTGGACGATCAGGGACTTGCCCGCCCCGGTCTCGCCGGTGACGGCATTGAGCCCCGCGCCGAGCGTGAACTCGGCCTGCTCGATGACCGCGAGGTCGCGGACGGTCAGGCGATCGAGCATGGCTAGAGGCTTCTCCGCTCGCTCCCCTGCCAGCCGAGCTTGGCCTGCAGCGACCGGCCGAATGACCGATCGGGGTTCTGAAAGAGACGCACCGAGACCCGCGTGAGCCCCACGTCCACCTCGTCGCCCGGGGCGAGATCCACGCTCTCCTGACCGTCGAGCAGCAGCATCGCATGGTCGGATGAGCCGAGCACCCGCAGCGTCACCACGCCGTGCGGCGAGAGGACGAGCGGTCGGCTGCCGAGCGTGTGCGCGCAGGCCGGCGTCACGACGAACGCCTCGACCTCGGGTGCCAGCACCGGACCCCCGGCCGACAGCGAGTAGGCGGTCGAACCCGACGCGCTCGCGCACACGATCCCATCGGCGACCAGGTGCCCGAGGTCGTGGCCGAGGGCGGCCATGCGCAGGTGGAGCGCGGCGTAGCCGCCCGCAGTCTTGACCACCGCGTCGTTCATCGCCCGCCCGCGGTGGACGACCCGTCCCTGCCGCCGCACCGCGGCGCCCACCAGTCGCCTGCGCACCACCGGCCAACGGCCGGCGAGGGCCGCGGCGAGAGCGGGGACCGCCTCGCCCTCTTCTGCCACGGTCAGGAACCCGAGCCCGCCGAGGTTGATGGGCAGCAGCGCTCCGCGCCGTCCGGCGAGCGCGCGGGCGCCGCGCAGCGCGGTGCCGTCACCGCCGAGCGAGATCAGGACGTCGCACCAGCGCGCGACCGCCGCGAGCGGGTGAGCGGGGCGATCCATCTCGCGGGCCAGGTCGTCGGCATACCGCACCGGGCACCCGCGCCGGGCGAGCGCGGTTGCGAGCCGGGAGGCCACGCGTCGCACGCCGGGCCGCAGCGTGTGGCCGAGGATGCCGACGCGGCGCACCCGAGCGCTCATGTGTACTGGCGCTGGTGAGCCTGCACCCAGTCCTGCACCGCGCGGGCGATGCCGGGGGCGTCGAGGCCGACCCGGGCGAGCAGCTCGTCGCGTTTGCCGTGGGTCACGAAGGTCTCGGGCAGGGCGAGGTGCAGGATCGGCGTGGTCGAGAGGCCGCGGCGGGCGAGACACTGGTGGACGGCGTCGCCGAAGCCGCCCATCGGCACGTTCTCCTCGACCGTGACCAGCCGCCCGACCGAGCGGGCGAGGCCGAGGATGGCGTTCTCGTCCACCGGGGCGGCGAAACGGGCATCCACGATCGTGGCCGAGATGCCCTGGGCCGCCAGCACGTCGGCCGCCGCCAGCGCCGGGGCCACCATGGTGCCGAGCGCCAGGATCGCCACGTCGCCGCCGGCCCTGAGCTGCTCCGAGACGCCGAGCGGCAGGATGCGGAGCTCGCGCGCGGGAAGGCTCTCCTCGGGGATGTTGGCGCGTGGGTAGCGCACCGCGATCGGGCTGCCGCGATGGTGGACGGCGGTCCACAGCATGTCGCGCAGCTCCTCGCCATTGCGCGGCTGCATCACAACCACGCCCGGGATCATGCGCATGAAGGTCACATCGAACGCTCCGTGCTGCGGGCCGCCGTCCTCCCCCACCAGCCCGGCGCGGTCGATGCAGAACACGACGTGCAGGTCCTGCACCGCGACGTCGTGGATGATCTGGTCGATGCCGCGCTGGAGAAAGGTCGAGTAGATGGTGGTGAGCGGGATGAGACCGGCGGCCGCGAGCCCGGCAGAGAACGTGACGCCGTGTTCCTCGGCCATGCCGACATCGAAGAAGCGCTCGGGGAACCGCTTGGCGAACGGCTTCAAGCCTGTGTTGTCGGTCATCGCGGCGGTGACCGCCACGACGTTCGGCAGCTTTGCCGCGATCTCGACCGCGGTCTCGCCGAACACCGCCGTGTAGGTCTTGCGGCTGCTCTTGGACGCGGCGCCGGTCTCGGGGTCGAACACGCCGATGCCATGGAACGTGCCGGCGTCGCTCTCGGCGGGCAGGTAGCCCTTGCCCTTCTTGGTGACGACGTGGAGCAGCACCGGGCCCGGCACCTCTTTCAGCTCGTTCAACGTGAGGATGAGCAGGTCCATGTCGTGGCCGTCGAGCGGGCCGTAGTACTTGAACCCCAACTCCTCGAACAGCACCCCCGGCACCACGAGATTTGAGAGCCCCTCCTTGATGCGGCGCGCCGCCTCCTGCGCCTTCTTCCCCAGCCGCGGGACCCGGCCAAGCAGCTCGTAGACGTCGCGCTCGATCTGGCGGTAGAAGCGGTGGGTGGTGAGGCGCGTGAGGTAGCGGGCGATGGCGCCGACGTTGGGCGAGATGCTCCACTCGTTGTCGTTGAGGATCACCAGCAGCCGCCGGCCGAGCTCCCCGGCGTTGTTGAGACCCTCGAAGGCCATGCCTCCGGTCAGGGCGCCGTCGCCGATCACCGCCACCACGTGGGAGTCATCGCCCTTGAGGTCGCGGGCGACCGCGAACCCGAGCGCGGCCGAGATCGAGGTGCTGCCGTGGCAGGTGCCGAAGGGATCGTGCTCGCTCTCGGCGCGGCAGGGGTAGCCGGCGATGCCGCCCAGGCTGCGCAGCGTGTCGAATCGCTCGTAACGCCCGGTCACCAGCTTGTGCGGATAGGACTGGTGCCCGACGTCCCAGATGATCTTGTCGCGGGGCGAATCGAACACCCGATGGAGCGCGAGCGTCAGCTCGACCACGCCCAGATTCGGCGCCAGGTGGCCGGCCCTGCGGGCGACGGTCTGGATGATGACGTGGCGGATCTCGGCCGCCAGCTGGTCGAGCTGGGACCGCGTCAGGGTCTTCAAGTCGGCTGGGGAATGGATGTTTTCGAGCAGGCTCATCTAGGTGATCCAGACCCAGAGCATGGCGCTCCCGACGCCGAGGAGGGCCCCGATCAAGACCTCGAACGGGGTGTGGCCGAGCAGCTCCATCAGCTTGTGGGCGCCCTCTTCGGGGTTCTTGAAGTGGTCGTCGATCAGGCGATTGAGCACCACGGCGTGCCGCCCCGCGGCGCGCCTGAGTCCGGCCGCATCATACATGACGATCAGGCTGAAGAATAGCGTCACCGCGAACAGGGAGGAGCCAAAACCATCGCGCAGCGCGACCATGGTGGTGAGGCTGGACACCGAGGCCGCGTGGGAACTGGGCATGCCGCCGGTCTCGACGAACCGGCGCAGGTTCCAGTGCCGGGTGCGCGCGAAATCGCTGAAGCCCTTGTAGCCCTGGATCACGAAGCTGACCGCGAGTGCCAGCCAAAACGGTTCCGTGGTCGCTCCCCCCTCTCCTGTCCTACCGGTCGCGCTCGGCGACCGCGATGATGAGGTGTCCCAGGTTCCACGCGCGCGGCCCGAGCCGCTCGACCCCGCGCAGCGCACTCAAGAACAGCCGCGCCGCCTCGGCGCGGGCACGCTCGGGGCCCACCGCCCGCGGGTAGGTGGACTTGGCGCGTGCCTCATCGGTGCCCGCGCGCTTGCCGAGCCGGGCGAGCGAGGAGGCGCGGTTCAGCAGGTCATCGTGGATCTGGAAGGCGAGGCCCAACTCGAGCCCCATGCCGGCGAGGCTCCGCACCTGGCCGGGTGTTGCGCCGCCGGCAAGGCCGCCCATCACCAGCGCCGCGCTCACCAGGCCACCGGTCTTGCGCAGGTGCATCTCGCGCACGCCGCTTCCGTTCACGCGTTTGCCCTCGCCCTCGAGGTCGAGCACCTGCCCGCCGACGAGCACCCGGCTGCCGGCCGCCTCGCCCAGCACGCGGACCGCGCGCGCCACCTCCCGCGCTGGCACGCCGCGCGCGCAGAGCCGGGTCAGCTCCTCGAACGCCAGCGCCAGCAGGGCGTCGCCGGCCAGCAGACCCATCGCTTCGCCGAACTTGTTGTGGGTGGTGAGCCGGCCACGGCGGTAGTCGTCGTCGTCCATGGACGGCAGATCGTCGTGGACGAGCGAGAAGGCATGGACGCATTCGACCGCCGCTGCGGCGGGAAGCGCCCGCATCCAGGGACCGCCGACCGCCTCGCACGCGGTGAGCACGAGGAGCGGGCGCAGGCGCTTGCCCGGGGCGAGGGCGGCGTAGCGCATCGCCGCATGGAGCCGGGCGGGCGACTCATTCGCCGGGGGCAGGACGCGTGCGAAGTGGCGCTCGAAGCGCCTCAGGCGGGTGACGAGCGGCGCGCGCCCCTCACCCTCGAGCCAGGAGGCGGTCGCCGGCACGGTCGCGGAGGTCAAAACGGAAGCTCGCCCTCACCGCCTTCGGTCGCGCCGTCGCTCCCACCCGGGTCGCGATCGCCCGGGTCTTGCTCAAACGGGCGGGTCGTGGGGGTCTCCTCCCCCTCCTCCTCCACGAGCCGTTCGATCCGCTTCTCGGCCTGGTCGAGCGTCTGGGTCAGGCGGCGCGAAAGGCGCATGCCCTCTTCGTAGCGTGCGAGCGACTGCTCGAGCGAAAGGCTGCCGCCCTCCAACTCCTCGACGATGGTTTCGAGGCGCTCGAGCGCGTCCTCGAAGCTCGGCTCGTTCTCGGTGGTTGCCGCCGAGCCGGTCGTCGTCCCGGCCGACTTGCGGGCGGCGGCGGGCTGCTTCCTATTCGCTGGCATCGTCCTCCCCGTAACGAACGGTCTCGACCCTGGCATCCGCCTCGCCGCGCGCGAACTCGACCGTGATGGGGTCTCCGACGGTCAGCTCGGATGCGACGCGCAGCAGAGTACCGTCGGGCCGACGCACAAGGCAATATCCCCGTTCCATCACCAGGCGCGGCGACAGGGCGCGCAGGCGGTCCTGGTAGCCCGCGAGCCGGATGCGTCCCGTGTGCACCAGGCCGACCGCAGCGGTGGTGAGTCGCTCCGCCTGGGTCGTGACCTCGATGCGCCGCTCGACGAGCACGCGCGGCCATTCGCGCAGTCCATAGCGGCTCTGGACCGACACCAGTCGCCCGCGCGCTGCCGCCAGCCCGTCGCGCAGACGGATTCGCAGCCGCTCGAGCAGGTCGTCCACCCGCTGCTGCCAGTAGCCGAGCGCGTCCCGCTGGCGCCGGAAGCCGTACTTCTCGATCAGCTCCCGCAGTCGGCGCCGCCGGTCCGCAAGCCCCTGCCTGAGCGCCCGCCCCCCGCGGGCATCGAGCGCTTCGATCCGGTGACGGACCTCGACATGATCGCGCACCGCGATCTCGGCCGCGTTCGACGGCGTGGCCGCGCGGACATCGGCCGCCAGATCGGCGAGCGTCCAGTCCACCTCGTGCCCCACCGCCGAGATGACCGGAAGGCAGGAGGCCGCGATCGCCCGCACCACCGCCTCCTCGTTGAATGCCCAGAGGTCTTCGAGCGATCCTCCGCCCCGGCCGACGATGAGGAGGTCCACCTTCATGTAACGATTGAAGCGCTCGATGGCCGCCGTGATCTCGGCCGCCGCCCCCTCCCCCTGCACCCGCACCGGGGCCAGGACGATGCCGATCCCGGGCCAGCGGGTGCGCAGGACCTTGACCAGGTCGCGCACCGCCGCCCCGACCGGCGAGGTGACGAGCCCGATGCGGGCGGGATACCTCGGCAGCGGGCGCTTGCGCGCGGTCTCGAACAACCCCTCGGCCTGGAGCCGGCGCTTGAGCTCCTCGAGCGCCAGCAGCAACGCCCCGAGCCCGCCGGGGCGCAGCTCCTCGACCACCAGCTGATAGCGCCCGCGCGGCTCGTACACCGAGATGGCGCCGAACGCCTCGACCTCGGTGCCGTCTCGGGGCTCGAACGAGAGCCGGGCGGCGGTTCCCTTCCACATGACGCAGTCGATCAGGGCGGAGGTCCCCTCCTTCATCGAGAAGTAGAGGTGGCCGCGATCGGAGCGCTTGAAGCCGGAGAGCTCGCCCTTGACCCAGATGGCCGGGAAGGCCTGGCCGAGCGTGTCCTTGATCAGGCGCGTGAGCGCCGAGACGCTGAGAATGCTGTCCGGTGCCGGGGAGATCGCCATCCTTCTTTACCTGGCCACCGGGATAGGCGCGGGGAATTTGGGCTTCAGGGCCATGACTGTCTCCGTGCTCGAAAAGGAGCTACACGTCCTCAAGCCCGGCATTATCCACACGCCTCAGCAGGTCGCGAGTGGAAACTCATCCTTCCGACTGAACGCGTGCCGACCATCGAGGTGGAAGTCCCGGGGCGGGACGCGGCCTGGAGGCAGCCGGGACGGGCGCCACAAGGCCAAAAAGTCTCTTGTAGCGCGGCCTTCCAGCCGGACCTAGACTGCCCCCAGCTGGCATGGATGGACCTATCCAGAATGGAATGGGAGCCGCGTTTCCTTCGTGGAGGGGTTATGACCCTGTCGCTTCGCCGTATGCTCCTCATGGGCACTCTCTGTGCCGCCTGGCCGAGCGCCTCGGCCGCGCGCGTCGCCGATCCCTCCGCCCTCTTTTCGACTGGATGGGAGAGCGGAGTCGGCACCTGCCCCGATTGTTGGTGCGCCGATAACGGAGTATGGGCGGTGGCCTCCGTGAACGGCACGCCGCAAGGCACGATGGCCGCCGGGACCGTGCCCGGAGGAAGCTACCCGACCTCTGCGGATTCGCGCTTCGTCGGTCCGGCGGTGGTCCTGCCCGCCACACCCGCCGACGGCAAGCTGTGGCTCAGCTTCCACCACTGGTTCAACCTGTGGAGCGGCGATTCGTGCTTCGTGGAAATCGGAACCGGCGGAACGATCTGCGGAACTGGCACGACCTGGGAGCGCGTGGGTCGTCCGTTCGTCTTCTTCTCCGGTGATTGGACGCGCTACCTGGTGGACCTCTCCCAGTACGCCGGCCAATCGGTCCGTGTCGCGTTCCACATCAAGGACAACGGGGATAGCTACGAGGCCGCCGGCTGGTTCATCGACAGTCTCGACGTGCTGCAGGGGGCCTACCCGGGGTGGAGTCCGGAAGGGTTTGAGAACGGGCATCGCGGCTGGTATGCCGACCACGGCGTATGGCGAATCGCCCCGAACACCGGCGCCCCGGAAGGAGCGCAGATCGCGGTTTCAGGCGATAACTACCCAAACATCGCGGACTCCCGTCTCATCAGTTCTGCCGTGACCCTGCCGACTCCGTCCGATGGCGTCGTATCCCTCAGTTTCTTTCACTGGTTCAACCTTTGGGCGGGCGACTCGTGCTTCGTGGAAATCTCGCCCAACGATGGTCCGTGGGAGCGCGTGGGTCGACCGTTCGTCTTCTACTCCGGTGATTGGACGCGCTACCTGGTGGACCTCTCCCAGTACGCCGGCCAATCGGTCCGTGTCGCGTTCCACATCAAGGACAACGGGGATGGCTACCAGGCTGCCGGCTGGTTCATCGACAGCCTCGAGGTCGTTGAGGGAGGCTATCCGGCCTGGAGTCCGGAAGGGTTCGAGTCGGGGTATCGCGGCTGGTATGCCGATCAGGGCGTGTGGCGGATCGCTCCGGATACCGGCGCCCCGGAAGGAACGCAGGTCGCGGTTTCTGGCGGTAATTACCCAACCTCCGCGGATTCCAGACTGGTGAGCGTCTCCGCCAGGCTCGACGTGCCCCCACTCGGACCGCCCCCGGTGCTCGCGTTCAAACACTGGTTCAGTTTCTGGCTAGGGGATTCCGGTTGGGTCGAGGTCTCGGCCGCGGGGGGTGCGTGGGAACGGGTCTCGATAAAGTTCGCCGGCTCCAGCGGAGGCTGGACGCAACACTTCATCGATCTCACCGCGTATCTCACCAGGGGGATCCGTATTGCCTTCCACATCGAGGACAACGGCGACGGCTATCAGAGCACCGGGTGGTTGATCGATGACGTGTCCCTCCAGCTGCTCACGCCCGTCCAGCTCTCTCTCGCTGATGTCAGCGCGACCGCCGAGCGGGTTCGTCTCCACTGGTTTGTCGCCGACGAAACGCTACCCAGGGCCGAGGTGCAGCGCCGAACGACGGAATCCGCGTGGGTGACCCTTGGGGAGGTGTTCCCCGACGGTGAAGGCCACATGATCTACACCGACACGGCCGTCGAGCCCGGAATGCGTTACGGGTACCGCCTCCGCTTGGGCGCGGGCCCATCCGAGGAGTTTGGCGGTGAGGTGTGGGTGGATGTCCCCGCGCTGGCGACATTCGCGCTGGAGGGCCTGCGACCGAATCCGGCGTTCCACGAGATCACGGTCGCCTTCACGGTCGCGAGTGCGGAACCGGTGGAACTGGCGCTATACGATGTTTCGGGGCGAAGCGTCCTGGCCCGTGCCCATGAGATCACCCAGCCGGGGTGGCACAGCGTTACCCTCGGGAATGCCCGAGACATCCCGGCGGGACTCTACTTCTTGCGATTGACCCAGGGAGCACGCTCGCTGACGAAACGGGCATGCCTCGTCCAATGACGATGACCGGTGGTCTGCCCGACCGCAGGACCACGAGGGCTTGGAAAGGCTCCTAGCCTCGAGCGGTCGAACGCGTCCGGTACTGGTGGCGCAACAGGTTGATCTGCCCGTAGTGGGCGGCCTCGTGCTCAAGGACGTGGTAGAGCGCCCAGCCGATCGTGGCTTCGAAGTCGGTGCCCGGCTCCCACGTGGCGGGGGTGCGAAAGCGGCGGTCGAGGTCGGCGTCGGTGAGCGCGGCGATCGCGGTGCGCGTGTGCTCGCGCGAGCGTGCGAGGAGATCGTCGAAGTACGGCAGGTCTCGTCCGCCGAGGGACGAAGGCGCAAGGCCGTCCTCCGGCAGCGGGATGCCGATCTCGCGCTTGCCAAGCCCAAGGACCTCGATCGAGTCGCGGTCGAGGCGATGGACTGCAGCCCGCATCCAGCCCACCTCGACCGCAGCGATGTGGGCGAGCAGCATGCCGATGGTGTTCATCCCGGGCGCCCGCTGCCACGCCAGCTCTTCGGGCGTTGCCTCGCGCGTGTCCTTGATCAGGCGGCGCGATTGATCATCGAGCTGCCAGAGGAAGAGCCCGACGATGGGTGAGGCTGTGCCGGGCACGGGCGACATGATGCGCTGGATCAAGGTGGGCATGACGTGTCCGTTCAAACGGGCGAAAGGGGCGATGGCGCCTGGATCACGCCCGCACCCCCGCCAGTTGCCGCTCGGCCGCGACCACGGTGTTCGCCACCACCATCGCCACCGTCATCGGGCCGACTCCGCCCGGGACCGGTGTAAGCGCACCGGCGACCGCCGACACTGAGACGCCCTCGATATCGCCGACCAGCTTGCGCCCGTCCGCGCGCGGGCCGGACACGGCGTGAATGCCGACATCCACCACCGTCGCACCCGGCTTCACCCAGTCGCCGGTCACGGCCTCGGCAAGACCCATCGCCGCGATCAGGAGATCCGCCTGACGGGCCAGCTCCTTGAGCGCAGCGCCGCTCGCGCTGTGACCGATGGTGACGGTCATGTCGACGCCCTTGCTCGAGAGCAAGGTGGCGAGCGGGCGACCCACAATCGGGCTGCGCCCGAGCACCACCGCGTGCCTGCCGACCAGCGGCACCTTGTAATAACGCAGCAGCTCGAGGATGCCCCGCGGCGTGCACGGCACGAACCCGGGGAGTCCGGCCGCGAGGCGGCCGGCGTTGATGGGATGGAAGCCGTCGACGTCCTTGTCCGGGGGCACCGCCTCGAGCGCCGCCTGCGATTCGGCCGGCGGGGCGAGCGGAAGCTGGACCAGGATGCCATGCACCTCGCGGTCCTCGCCGAGCGCGCGGATGCGCGCGACCAGGGTGGCGGTGTCGGTGCCGGCGGGTAGCGCGACGCGTTGGACCTCGATCCCGACCTGGGCGCACGCCTCGGTCTTGCGGCGCATGTAGACCTGAGAGGCTGGATCCTCGCCCACCGAGACCAGCGCCAACGTGGGGACGAGCCCCGCGGCACGCAGCTCCTTGACGCGCACCGTCGCGGCGGCGCGGATGGCGGCGGCGGGCTCCTCTCCCGTCAGGCGCCGCGCTCCTCCCGCGGCGGGGGCCGCGTAGGGCAGATGGAGCCGCTGCAACGCGACCGCCTTTCCGGTCGTCGGGTCCACGGTCACCACCACGCCGTTCAGCCGCAGGTCACCCTCGGCGGGCGTCAGGCGCGAGGGCATCCCGGTGAGAAAGCGCTTGAGCGCCCCCTCGCGGTCCATGCCGATCACCGATTCGAACCCCCCGGTCATCCCGGCATCGCAGATGAACGCGGTGCCTCGCGGCAGGATGCGCTCGTCGGCGGTCTGGACGTGGGTGTGA
>CAYONG010000127.1:0-34571 GCA_964405235.1 uncultured bacterium
CGACCAGCCGGCGGATCTGGCGGCGCTGGAGAAGCTGACCTGGGAGCCGGGCTACATCGTGCGCCGGGCGCTGCGCGAGTACGCGGAGTTCGAGCGCACGGGGGTGCTGTCGAAGGCGGGGGCCGATCGAGGGCGGAGGAAGTGACTCAAATCTCGGACGCCGAGCTCCCGCCCGCAGCATACCTCCGCCGGCGCGATGGTCGATCTCGACGCACGGAGGGCACGACGCGTCGAGTCTTCCGTCTGGCTCTCTGCGGACTGCTGCTCGGCTCGTGTGGATGCTACGAGGAGCGGGAAAGTTCGGTGGGCGTGGTGGCCGAGGACTCGAGTTCCAAGGTGTACTCGAAGGGTGGCCAGCGTATCGCCGGCTACACCGACATCACCGGGAGACATCACGAGTACTGGGGCCACGTGAAGCTCCGAACGGACGGCAGTCTGGAGTTCTCACCCGCGTCGCCTCCACGCAGAATGAAGAAGTCGGCGAGGGCGGTGAAATTTTCGCTCTCGCGAGACAGCGTCCAGATGCTCAAGGTCCTCAATGTCAACACGACCCGCACCACGCTGGGCGTGATCGGGTCCGCGCTGCTCTTCGGTGCCCTGCTTGCCAAAGAGTCGTGCCCCTTCATCTACGCCTGGGACGGCGAGCAGTGGGTGCTGGAGGGCGACCCCTACGGCGGCGCCATCACCCGCTCGCTCGAGCGCGCGGACTGGTGCGAGCTGGAGCATCTGGTCGCGGTCGAGGGGGAGTACCGGCTGCTGCTCACCAACGAGGTGGACGAGACCCAGCACACCAACAGCCTCGAGCTGCTGGTGGTGGATCATCCGCCCGGCACGACGCTGGTGATGGATCGCCAGGGCGGCACCCACGCGTTCCGAAGCAGCGGATCGTTGCTGTCGGCGCGCGACGAGCAGGGCCGGGACCTGACGCACTGGCTGAACCGCACCGACGACGTGGTGTGGACGGCGGATCTCACGAAGGCCGCGCGGCAGGAAGCGGTCACCGACACCCGCAACCACCTGACGCTGCGGTTCCTGCGGCCAGCGGGGGCGGAGCGGGTATTTCTGATATCGCACATCTCCACCGGCTTCTGGGGCTCGCACATGATCCGCCGGATGCTGGAGCTGCGGGGGGATCGGGTGGGTGAGTTCTACGCCTGGGTGGACAGCAGCGAGAGCAACCGGCAGCAGCTCATGGCCTGGAACGCGCGCGAGGAGCTGTTCGAGCTGTTCCCCGAGGTGCGCTCTGGAGATCGCTGGCAGCGGCAGGACATGATCCCCGGTGCGGGCCCGATGGTGAGCGAGACGCGCGCCCTGGCGCTCGACCTGAGCGGCGTGGTGGGGGACACGGTCGAGATCCGGCTCCATCCGCCGGTGGGGTTCTGGTACCTGAACTCGTTCCAGCTGGGCTGGGACGAGGCGGGAGCGACGGTGACGCGGGTGGCGCCACGGGCGGCCAGGGGTGCCGCCGGGGCGGAGGTGGTGCGGGCGCTGGCGAGGGCCGACGATCGGTATCTGGACTTTCCCAGCAAGGGCGATCGGGCTGAGCTGGCGTATGACGCGCCGCCGGCGCGGGCGGGGATGACGCGCACGGTGTTCGCGGAGGCGCGCGGGTGGTACGAGCTGCATCTTTCGGCCGACCAGCCGGCGGATCTGGCGGCGCTGGAGAAGCTGACCTGGGAGCCGGGCTACATCGTGCGCCGGGCGCTGCGCGAGTACGCGGAGTTCGAGCGCACCGGCGTGCTGTCCAAGGCCGGCGCTGATCGAGAGCGAAGGAACTGAACAGCCCCCGCGCTCACGGTCCCGTCAGCTTGTCGAGGTAGTGCGCATCCATCTCCCCAGCGCGCACCGCCACCTTGAGGCGGTTGGCGCGCGGCGGGATGGGGCAGTTGTAGTGCTCGGAATAAGCGCAGGCCGGATTGTAGGCCATGTTGAAGTCGAGCACGTAGCGACCGTCGGGAAGCGCCACCGGATCGAGGTAGCGGCCGACCGGATAGGTCTCCTTGCCGGTGGTCGCATCGCGGAAGAAGACGGCGATGTCGCTCTCGCCCACTCCCGGTTCGAGCAGGCGGCTCGCTTCCAGACGGCATGGGGTGCGCCCCACCATGAAATAAAACCACCCCGCGCGCACCACGCGTCGCTGGAAGCCGCGCGTCGACATGATTACCAGCGTGTCGGGGCGTGGATTGGGTGTGAGCGGGAGCACGTAGCGCCACGCGAGCTCCACCGGGAAATAGTCGATGCCCTTGTAGGACTTGTACCGTGGGCTCTGCGGATCGAACACGATGATCGCCGGATAGCGCTGGTGCGAGAGGCGAAGGGTGAAGCGGCCCACGTTGATGCTGCTCGGTCCCACGGTGGCGGTACGGAGTTCGGCGCCCTTGATCTTGAAGTTCGCCGAATCATCCAGCGCCTCGACCCGGAACGAATCCCCGATCACGGTCACCCGCAGGTGCTCCGGGCGTACCGCCGGGTCGTCGAGGGGTACGTCGGAGAGACTCCCCCGTCCGACCTGGAGTCGATCCCGCGACAGGAACTCGACACGCTGGGAGGTGGCGAGGTAGGAGGTCGCCCCGCTCTTCAGCCACTCCCGGGTCTCGGCGCGGTCCTTTTCGATGACGCCGGCGAGCGAGTCGGCTTCGGCGCGGGTGTGGGTGGCCGGCGCGGAGCTCAGGCCGGCGATGGGGGCGGCGGCGAGAACCAGCAGCGCAGCGAACGTGACGATCAAATGCTCCTCCGGTGGCGTGGGGGTTCGGCAGCGGATACTAGAACGGGAGAGGCCCTGCCGAGAAGTCGGCGGTGGTTGATTTCGTCCGCCCACCCGCCGATAATCCCGATGCCGCTCGCAGGACCCACTGATAACGACAACTCGCCCCCGCGGCCGACTCCGCGGACAGCCAGGGAAGGACGCGCACATGGACGTGGGCGCTCGCACGCGCGCGCATTTTGCTCCCGACACTTCGGCCCCGACCGCGGGCGCCACCAGGACACAGCCCATGGACGCCCTCGTCATCCAAGGTGGCCGCCCGTTGAGCGGACGCGTCGCCATGAGTGGCGCCAAGAACGCGGCGCTGCCGGTGATGGCGGCGACGCTTCTCGCCCCCGGGCAGCACGTCCTGCGCAACGTCCCCTCGCTCGCCGACACCCGCACGATGGCGCGGGTGCTCGAGAAGCTGGGCGCGCGGGTCGAGTTCACCGACCACAGCTGCCGCATCGACACCACGAATGTCGACTCGGCCGAGGCGCCCTATGACCTGGTCCGCACCATGCGCGCCAGCGTCTACGTGCTGGGACCGTTGCTCGCCCGCTTCGGCGCAGCGCGCGTGTCGCTCCCGGGCGGCTGCGCCTGGGGGCCCAGACCGGTCAACCTGCACATCGAAGGGCTCAATGCGATGGGCGCCCGGCTCGACATCGACCACGGCTACATCGTCGGCAAGGACGTGAAGCTCAAGGGGGCCCACATCCGCCACGAGACGGTCTCGGTCGGCGCCACCGCGCAGATCATGATGGCGGCGGTTCTGGCGGAAGGGACGACGGTGATCGAGGGCGCCGCGATCGAGCCCGACATCACCGTGCTGGGCGAGATCCTCCAGCGCTGCGGCGCCAGCATCGATGGGCTCGGCTCCCGGACCGTGCGCGTGCACGGGGTCAGGAGCCTCACCCCGATCGACACCACCATCATCCCCGACCGCATCGAGGCCGCCACATTCCTCGCCGCCGCCGCCATCACCGGCGGCAGCGTAACGTTGGAGCAGTGCGAGCCCGAGCACCTGCGCGCCAGCATCGAGCGGCTCAGCGAGGCCGGCTGCGTCATCCAGACCGGAGATCGCGAGGTGACGATCTCGGGTCCGGTGCGGCCCGCGCCGCTCACCGTGACCACGCAGCCCTATCCCGGATTTCCCACCGACATGCAGGCCCAGATGATGGCGCTGTGTTCGATCGCCGACGGCAACAGCGTCATCACCGACACCATCTATCTCGACCGCTTCACACACGTCCCCGAGCTGGCGCGGCTCGGCGCCGACATCCGACTGGATCACAACGTCGCCACCATCCGCGGCGTCGAGCGACTGCAGGGCGCCCCGGTGATGGCCACCGACATCCGAGCCAGCGCCGCCCTGGTGCTGGCCGCCCTGGTCGCCGAGGGCGAGACGCACATCTCGCGCATTTACCACCTCGATCGCGGCTACGAGGCGCTGGACCAGAAGCTGGTGCAGCTCGGGGCGCGGGTGAAGCGGGTGAAGGAGTAGGGGCGACGCGTTTGGGTCTTGCGCCCTACCTGCGGCGTTGTATTCTCGCGACCGCGCTGTGTTGCTTTCACCGGCGGCCAACCCCCCAGGTTTCAACCAGGCCCCGATGGGCCCCGAAGTTCAGACCGGCCCCCGCGAAACACCCTTGACCATGTTCGCAATATCGCGAACAATCGGAGGGCTCGCGGATGCCGGAGGTCGTGTTTTTCCGGGAGGCGGATGGGCGGGTACCGATGCTGGAGTGGATGAGCGCCCTGCCCGTGGACGCCAGGAGGAAGTGCCGGAGCAGGCTGAAGCTCCTGGGCGCTGCAGGTCATGAACTGCGCCGGCCCGTCGCGGACTACCTTGGCGAGGGGATCTACGAGTTGAGGGTGCGGCGTCCCGAAGCGAACTATCGCCTGCTCTACTTCTTTCACGGCCGCGAGGTGATCGTTGTTTCGCATGGCTTCGCGAAAGGTGGATCGACGGTACCGAGACGGGAGATCGACCAGGCGATCCAGCGTCGGTGGAGATTCGTGTCGGACCCGGCGAGACATCGCCACGAAGGGGGGGAATGACGATGGTGAAGAAGAAGCGTGTCATCACGGACGCGGTCGAGATCCTGGATCGGCTCTATTTTGACGGGCGCCCGCGTCATATCGCGGCCCTGGACGATGAACGCCTGAAGCTCGACATCGCGCAGCAGATCTACGATCTCCGTACCGCCGCCCACCTGAGCCAGCGAGCACTCGCCGCCCGAGTCGGCACGACCGCATCGGTGATCAGCCGTCTCGAAGACACCGATTACAAGGGACACTCTGTCTCGATGCTGCGCCGCATCGCGAAAGCCCTTGGCTGGCGGGTCGATGTGCGATTCGTTCCCGTGAAATCCAAATCGTTTCCCTACACCAAGGCCTGGCTTCGCACCGTCGAGGGAAAGCACCGGCGCCTGCCCGCATCGCGCAATGGCAAGCGCCGGGGGGCGTTCGCGTAGCGCCCGGAACTCGTGGATTCCGCCGCGATACAACGCGATAATCCCCGCGTGCCCCAACCCTCCAGCCCCGGACGAGGCCGTACCCTCACGACCGTTCTCCGCCGGGCGGTCGCCGCGCTCCTGGCCCTCGCGCTCGTCGCCCTTGCGGCTGCCGGCTGGTACTTCTCGGACATGCTCATCCGACCCGCGCCGAACGAACCGCTCGAGTCCGGCCTTGTGGCCTTCGCGGTCGACGATTCCACCATCACGCTTTCAGGCTCGGAGGCCGCACGCGAAGGCTGGGCGTGGTTCCTGGAATGGCCGGGTGGATTTGGAGCCGCGGGCGAACGCCTCGCTACCGATGGTGCGAGCGTGACGCGCCGATTCCGCACGCTTGAGGGCCGCCTCGCCGCGGGCGACAGTGTGGACCTCCGCCCGTACCTGTATTCGGGTGATCCGCTCACCGCGCACGGCCTGGCGTTCGAGCAGGCGCTCGTGGGCACGGATCTGGGCACCTGTCCGGCCTGGCTCGTGCCCGGTTCGCGTTCGACCTGGGTGGTGTTCGTGCACGGCATGAAGGCGGGGCGGGGCGAAGCCCTGCGCCTGCTTCCTGTGCTTCATGGGCTCGGGCTGCCTTCGCTCACCATCACCTATCGCAACGATCCCGGCGCCCCGCGCGCCCCCGGCGACGTGTTTCATCTGGGCGCGAGCGAATGGGAAGACCTCGAAGCCGGCGTCCGCTACGCCCTCCAGCGTGGCGCGCGGCGTGTGGTGCTGTTCGGGTACAGCATGGGCGGGGCGATGGTCGCGGAGTTCATGCGCCGCTCGGCCCTCGCCGACTCGGTCGCCGGGGTGGTCCTCGATTCGCCGGTGCTGGATTGGAGCGCCGTCGTCGCCCTCGGTGCCCGCAAGAAGGGAGGCCTGGCGCCGTATCTCGCCCCGCTCGCCAAGCGGGTTGTGAACCTGCGGACCGGATTCCGCTGGTCCGACTCCGGTGAGCACGCATGGCCACTGCAGTTCCGGACAAAGGTGCCCGTGCTGCTCTTCCACGGCACCGCGGACAAGACGGTGCCATTCGCCCCGAGCGAGGCGTTCGCCCGGGCACTGGGGGAGCGAGTCACGTTGATCAGAGCCGAGGGCGCCGGACATGTCCAGTCGTGGAACTTCGGGCCGGCAGGCTACGAGCACACGCTGCGAGAGTGGCTGGCCCAGGTTGTGGCTGATTCGTTGTAGCGATGGACGCCGGCACTGCCGCACCCGCGCCGATCTCATGGACCCAGGCCCGCGCGGTCGGCGATAATCGCGCCATGGCAATCTCCCGCGGCGGTGGTACTCAGACGATCACGATCAACCGCGCGCCCGTACTCACGCTTTGGGCCGCGGTGGTCGCCGAGCGGCTCGGCTATAACCGCGACGAGGCCGTGACGTTCGGCCAGGCCGTCGCCGGGCTCAACGCCGCCGCCAAGGCGCGCTCGCTCGGGATCGCGAAACCACGCGAGAAGCCCGCGGTCGAGCAGAAGGCGAAAGCGCCGAAGCCCGGCGAGATGGTCGAGGTCTCGCTGTGCAACCGGATCGTCCCCGCGGTGCAGACGCCGGATGGCCTGCGCGCCACCAGCAAAGGCAAGCCCGCCGTGCCGGCAAGCGTCCACCGCTATCTCGAGAGCAAATTCGGCGGGGCGCTCGACGACGCGCGCGCGGCGATGGCGGCGCTCGCCAAGTCGCTCGACAGGGACGAACTGGCCGCGAGCGCCTTCAGTCTGTACGAGAGCTTCCGGCCCGGCATCCCCGCGGGCGTGCGCGGCTGGGGCGCAAAGGGCGTGCTGGACCTGGCGAAGATCCGGGCGCTGGCGGCGAAATGGCGAGCGCGGGGGTAATGGTGCGGGCACGGACCGCCCGACGCGGTGCCCGGTAGCCAACACCGCCGCCTCGCGTACAATGACGCGCCTATGACCCCCGCGCCCTCGAAGTCCCCCGGAGCGGGCGTCGCCGCGGCCGCCCCGCTCTCCACGGCCGCCACGCGCCTCGCCATCGTCGGCACCGCCGGCCACATTGATCACGGCAAGACTGCGCTCGTGCGTCGCCTCACCGGCGTCGATACCGACCGCCTGCCCGAAGAGAAGAAGCGCGGCATCTCGATCGACTTGGGCTTCGCCCCGCTCGTGACCCCCGCCGGGGTGCACGTCGGCATCGTGGATGTGCCCGGGCACGAGCGGTTCGTCAAGAACATGCTCGCCGGGGTCGGCGGCATCGACCTGGTGCTGCTGGTCATCGCCGCCGACGAGGGCGTGATGCCGCAGACGCGCGAGCACCTGGCCATCGTTCAACTGCTCGGCATCGCGCGCGGCATCGTGGTGCTGACCAAGAGCGACCTGGTCGAGCGCGAGTGGCTGGACGAGATCGCTAACGACGTGCGGGCGTTGCTCGCGCGCACGCCGCTCGCCGATGCGCCGATGGTCGAGTTCTCGGCCGTGACCGGCGCCGGGCAGGAAGCCCTGCTCGCGGCGATCGACACCGCGCTCGCGACGGCGCCGGGGCGGGCGCTCGACGCCCCCGCGCGGCTGCCGATCGACCGCGTATTCACCGTCGAGGGATTCGGCACGGTGGTCACCGGCACGCTCTGGCGCGGGACGGTGCGGGTGGGCGATGCGCTCGAGCTGTTGCCCGGCGGCCATGCCGTGCGTGTGCGGCGCGTGCAGGTGCACGGCGCCACGGTCGAGGAGGCGCGCGCCGGCCAGCGGACGGCGGTGGCCGTGCATGGCGTGGCGAAGGAGCAGGTCGCGCGCGGCGACTGGCTGGTCGCCCCGGGGTCGCTCCGCGCCTCGTCGGTGCTCGACGTGCGGTTCGAGCTGCTCCCCGACTACCCGCGCGAGTGGAAGGCCGCGACGCGCGTGCGATTTCACCTCGGCGCGAGCGAGATCATCGGACGGCTGGTGCTGCTGGAGGGGACCACGCTCGCGGCAGGCGCGTCGGTGTTGGCGCAGGTGCTGCTGGAGAAGCCCGCAGTGCCGGCGCGCGGCGACCGGTTCGTGGTGCGCGCGTACTCGCCCTCTCGGACCGCGGGCGGCGGAACGGTGATCGAGCCCGTGGCCGAGCGCCGGCGCCGGCGGGCGGGAGGGCTCGATTCGCTCGCCGTGCACGAGAGCGGATCGCTCGAGGCGCGGCTGCTCGAGCGACTGGCCGCCGAGACGCGGCCGACGGCGACCGCGGTGCTGGCGCAGGCGGTGGGGGAGAGTGAGGCGGTGGTGGGGGCGGCGCTTGCGCGGCTCGGGACGGGCGGCGAGGTGGTCGCGATCGGGGTCGGGCGATGGATCTCGCCCGCGCGGTGGGCGGCGGGGATGGAAGCCCTGACCGGCGAGATCGGCGCCTACGTTTTGAAGTATCCGGCGAGGTTCGGAATCCCCAAAGGCGAGCTGAAGAGTGGGCTGAAGGGCGCTGTAGACGGCGCGTTGTTCGACGCCGCGTTCGACGCGCTGGTCACTTCGGGCAGGATGGAGCTGCGTGGCGAGCGGGTGCGCGTAGCGGGCCGGCCCTGGGAGCCGCCTCCGGAGACCATGGCTGCGCTAGAGCGCGTCGAGGCCGAGCTGGAGGCGACCGGGCTCGCCGTGCCCGAGACCGCGGCGTGGGTGGCGCGGCTTGGGGCGTCCGGTGGCGAGGTGCTATCGCTCGGATTCTTCCTCGGCCGCCTGGTGCGCGTGAGTCAGGAGTTCACGTACACGGCGCAGCAGCTCGAGGCGCTGCGGGCGAAGCTGGCCGCTCACTTCGCGAAGAAGGCGACGCTGAGCGTCGCGGACTTCAAAGGGCTGAGCAGCGTGTCACGCAAGTACGCCGTGCCCCTGCTGGAGCACGGCGATCGGGTGGGGTGGACGGTGCGGAGCGGGGACGAGAGGAAGGCGCGTCCATAGCGAGGGTGCTGGCGGCCACCGCGCGGCGCGGTACTCCGGATCAGCCCGTCGGCCACCTCTGGTAGGGCCCGACGCAGGTGATGCATACTCCGCCTGTGCCGACGGAACCCAAGGACAAGTCCCGCACCTCTGCCTGGTACGCGGCGCCAATTGCACGATTCCTCGACACCCCTGAGTTGCAGGTCCTTGGGGAGCTCGTCGAAGCGAGCCAGTTCGATGTGACACCGGCGCAGCGGGACGCGTGGCTGCGGGAGATCGCCATCCTTCGCGCGACGCTCGCAGGGGTGGAGGGATGGGTCGTGCTCGAGTTCGACATCCCGCGCCTCGGTTCCCGCGTCGATGCGGTGGTCGTCACCGGTTCTGCCCTTATCCCAATTGAGTTCAAGGTTGGCGAACGGGTCTACACCCGCCCTGACTTCAATCAGGCATGGGATTACGCGCTCGATCTCAAGAACTTCCACGCGGCTAGCCATGATGCGCCCATCTTCCCCATTCTCCTGTCCACCGACGCTCCCGACGCAGACTGCGAATGGCAGCCTTCCCACCCAGACGGGGTGCGCCCGCCGCGACGTACCAATGCCGGAGGGCTGGCACGAGCCATCTCGGAGATTCGGGTTGAAGCAGTGGGCCCCGCGCTGGACGGCGCCGCGTGGATCAAGGCCCCCTACCGGCCAACCCCCACGATCATCGAAGCAGCCCAAGCGCTCTACTCGCGGCACACCGTCGAGGCAATCTCGCGCAATGACGCAGGGGCGAAGAACCTTACTACTACCTCACGCGCGGTGGAGTCAGTCATCGAGGCTGCGGCCCGCGATCGGTTCAAGGCGATCGTGTTCGTGACCGGAGTCCCGGGCGCTGGCAAGACTCTGGTCGGGCTCAACGTGGCCACGCGCCACAGGCGTAACGAGGACGCGACACACGCCGTATTCCTCTCGGGCAATGGCCCGCTGGTTGCGGTACTGCGAGAGGCGCTCACTCGCGATGAGGTCGCACGGCGGAAGGCGACTGGGAAGTTCACGCGAAAAGGGGCAGTGGCGTTGGAGGTGAAGCCTTTCATCCAAAATGTGCACCACTTTCGCGATGACGGTGTCCGCACGCTGGACTCACGCGAGGTGCCGCACGACCGGGTCGTCATCTTCGACGAGGCCCAACGAGCGTGGGACCTCGCCAAGACAGCCGACTTCATGAAGCGGAAGAAGGGGCAACCGGGGTTTAATCGGTCCGAGCCGCAGTTCCTCATCGAGTATATGGACCGGCATTCCGACTGGGCTGTCGTCATCTGTCTCGTTGGGGGCGGGCAGGAAATCAACACGGGTGAAGCCGGTATCAGCACCTGGCTCGACGCCGTGCGCGAACACTTCCCCGCGTGGCGCGCATACATCTCACCCGAACTCTCTGACAGTGAGTACGCTGCGGGACACGCACTGGAGAGACTGGATGGCGTCGCATCGGTCGAACGGTCCCCGGAGCTTCATCTCTCCGTGTCCATGCGCGCGTTCCGGTCCGAGAAGTTGTCGTCGTTTGTTAAGGCACTGCTTGACATCGAAAGGGGTATGGCACGCGAGCTGCTGCGACAAGTGAGTGAGCGCTACCCAATGGTGGTGACACGGAACCTCGACGCTGCCAAGGTCTGGATCCGCACGCACGCACGCGGCTCCGAACGCTACGGCCTGGTGGCGAGTTCGGAAGGGCAACGGCTCAAGCCACACGCAGTGGACGTCCGTGTGAACGCCGACCCGGTGCACTGGTTTCTCAACGGGGCCGACGACACCCGGTCGAGCTTCTACATGGAGGACGTGGCGACCGAGTACCAGATCCAGGGTCTTGAGCTTGACTGGATCTGCGTGGCGTGGGATGCCGATCTCCGCTTTGACGGGCGAGCATGGCAGCACCGATCATTCAATGCGAAAGGGTGGCAGAAGATAAAGGCGTCTGCACGGCAGCAGTACCTCGTCAATGCCTACCGGGTCCTCCTTACACGAGCGCGCCAAGGAATGGTGATCTTCGTTCCACCTGGCGACGCAGATGACCCAACGCGCCTACCTGAGTACTACGACGCCACCTACGCCTATCTCCGCGAGGTTGGCATGGCCCCCATCGATGCCTGAGGTCAGGTCCCGGGGGCCACGATAGCGCCGTTGCCTTCCGGATCAACTTGCAAGTGACGTCCGTCCTGGCCAAGCTGCGTCCATGTCCAGTTCTGCGATGGCGTCGCGGATCGCGAAGGTCTTTGGAGAGCACCCCGAGCTGGCCTTTGAGTTCTACTGCATGGCATCCGAAGTCGTTGATGACTTCGGGGACTATGGACCCGTTCTGCAAGCGGATGAAGTCGGCATGTATTCCAGCTCGACGGTCATCGTTCGCCTGACTCAGGCCCGCGACAAGCTCATCAAGTTGTTGGGCACGGAGTGACCACACGCTCAGAATCGGCTTCAGTTCCTCATTCCTTCTCCGGCTCCCCCGGCCTCACCATCACCGTCTTCTCATTCGTGCACAGCGCCAGCCCCGGCGGCCCTTTCCTCGGCTTGCGCACGTACTTCTTGCGCGTGACGATCACCGGCACCTTGCCCGCGGTGCGGGCCTGCGAGTAGAACGCGGCCCACGAGGAAACCTCTTCGATCGTCGCCTTCGATGGCTCATTCGGCCCCTTGCCGCGCCGCAGCACCACGTGCGAGCCGGCGGCGCCGTGCACGTGGAACCAGTAGTCCTCGGGGCGCGCGAGGTGGTGGGTGAGGTAGTCGTTACCGTCGTTGTTGCGGCCGATCAGCACGTCCCAGCCCTCTTGCGTCTTCAGCCGCCGGGGCTGGAGCCGCGCCGACGGCGCACGATCCTCGCCGCGCGCCACGGCCGCCATCGCGCCGGCGCGCGCCACACCCGCGCCGCGAGCCGCCGCACCCGCCCCCCGCAGCACGCCGCGCAGCCCCACCGGCAATCGCTCCAGCGCCGCCTCGAGGTCGCCGTCCAACGTCGGGTCGTCCACGCGCGCCGTATCGGACGCCCCCTCCTCCAGCGCCGCGACTCGCGCCAGCACCACCTCCAACTCGTGCGCCTCGGCGGACGCCGCGCTCAATCGCGGGGGCACCTGCTTCAGCCCGCGCCCGGCCTTGGCGGCGCGCTTGAAGTAGCGCGCCGCGTTCGCTTGCGGGCTCACCCTGGGGTCGAGCTCGATGGTCAGATTGCGCCCGGCATCCGTGGGGTCGGGCAGCATTACCGATGCCGCCCGGGCCGGCACCTGGCGCAGGTAGGAGAGCAGTGTCTCGCCCCAGGTGCGGAACTCCCCGGCGCGCTCCGCCTCGGCGAGATCTCCCCGCAGCGCCTCGACGCGGCGAACGAGCCGGGCGTGATACTTGCGGAGCGCACGCGCGATCTCGATGCGGCGCTCGGCGATCGCCTCGGGCGTCGGACGGGGAGCCATGGTGGGCGAACCGTAGAGCATGCGCACCACCCGGGCAATGCGTCCGCGTTCGGTGCCTCGTGCCCTTCATCGCTCGGCCCCGCACTCGACGCTTGACGCGCCCCGCGTGCACGCGCACGCTCCCGACATGGCCTCCCGCCAGTGCCAGTTCTGCGGCGCCGCGGTCACCGTGAGCGATCCGGTCCCGCGCGAGTCCTCGTGCGAGGGCTGCCGGCACGACTACCGCTCGTGTCGCCAGTGCCGGCATTACGACCGGGCGCTCAACAATTCCTGCCGCGAGACCGAGGCCGATCTGGTCGAGGATAAGGAACGCCGGAATTTCTGCGAGTTCTTCGACTTCAATCCGGTGCCGTTTCGTGGAGCGAGCCAGGACGCGAGCCGCGAAGGGCAGGCGCGGGCAAAGCTCGAGGGGTTGTTCAAGGGCGGCGGCGCCCCGGCCGCTGACCGAGCCACCGACGCCCGGGCGAAACTGGATGCGCTCTTCAGGAATCCGCCGGGCCGGAGCGACGTTCCGGAGTGACTCGCGGGCGAACACGTCCCTGAACCACGCGCCGCGAAGCCCCAGGTACGCGTTGGCCGCTGCGGGAAGCCGTGCGCCGTAGCCGGGGCTTGCGACGAAGACCGTCCGTCCCGTCGTCCTGACCGCCTTGACCGCGGGTGCGAGGTCTCCGTCCGCCGAGAGGAGATAGGCCGTGTCATACTCGTCCCGCTCGGCCATCACGACCATGTCCACGGCGAGCTTTACGTCCACCGCCTTCTCGACCATGACCGTCGCCAACTCGTGGGCCCTCGCGAGCTGGACCAGGTCCCGGTACACCGAACTCTCGATGCGAATCTGTAGGCTGGCGAGGTAGCGAAGTAACTCTGCCGCCAGGATGCTGCGGGTCTCTCGGGGTTCGAGGCGTCCCAGATGCACCGAGATCCGCGGGTCGCAGTTGCGCAGGAAGTCCAGAAACCGTCGCTGCCCGGCCGCCAGCGCCCGCGACCGGCCCTGCGGCACTTGGCCGATGTAGTAGCGTGTGGTCAGCCACCGTCGGCGCTGAACCAACTTCCGGGAAACCCTCGCGAAGTCGAGGCGCCTCAGTTCGCTGAGTCCGAGCGCAGTACAGCGGTGATACCAATTGCTCCCGTCCACAAAGATGATCGCGCGCTCCACGGCGTGATCTCAATCTTCGGGGACGAGCAGAAAAGAAAACCCCGGCGTGCGGTGCTGCCGGACGCCGGGGGAGGTTATGCCCGGACCCCCGTGAGGGCCGGGTGCCGGAATCATCGGCTGCCGATCGACACGGGTCAACGGTTTTCGACGGGATTGGTGGCTCCATCTCCGCCTCCCGCACCGCCCCCCGCGACTCTCCACGCCCGGCGGTGCATAAGAGGTGGGCACTCGGCACAGCGAACTCGCCCCTGAAATCCCCGCAAGTTAGCCCATCTGTTTGACCTACACCGCCTGCCTGCCCTACTTTCCCTGATTCCACGGGAGGATTCCGGATGATCCGCAGCATGACCGGGTATGGCTCGGCCGACCTCGAGCGGGACGGCCAGCGGCTGAACGCCGAGATCCGCTCGGTCAACCACCGCTTCTGCGAGCTGTCGCTGCGCGCGCCCAAGCTGGTGGGGTTGTTCGAGGATCAGATCCGCCAGCTGATCGCCGAGCGCTTCTCGCGCGGCAAGTTCAACCTCACGATCACCTGGAGCGGAGTGGGCGACAGCGGCGAGGTGCTCAAGGTCAACGAGCTGGTCACCGACCGCTACGTGGCCCTGCTCGAGCAGCTCCGCGTGCGCTATCACCTGGAAAGCGGGCTCGACGTGCGCACGCTGGCGACCCTGCCTGATGTCTTCACCTGGGAGCACACGGCGCTCTCGGACGAGGAGACCTGGTCGCTGCTCAAGAGCGTGATCGAGAAGGCGTGCGACAACATGAACGCGATGAAGGCGCGCGAGGGCGACACCCTGGCACAGGATCTGGTGCAACGCCTGAAGCTCATCCGCGAGCAGCTTGACCGGGTGGCCGAGCGTGCGCCGCTCCGCCCGGCAGAGGCCAAGACCAAGCTCGAGGCCCGCATCAAGGCGCTCCTCGCCGATGTCGAGATGGACCCGCTGCGCATCGCGCAGGAGATCGCGTTTCTCGCCGACCGCCTCGATTGCACCGAGGAGTGCGTGCGGCTGGCCGCCCACCTGGACCAGTTCCGGTACCTGGCCGAGGGGCCGGAGCAGGCGGGGCGCAAGCTCAACTTCCTGCTGCAGGAGATGGGCCGCGAGGCCAACACGATCGGCTCCAAGGCCAACGACGTGGACATCGCGCACGCGGTGGTGGTGATCAAGGAAGAGCTGGAGCGCCTGCGCGAGCAGGTGCAGAACGTCGAATGAGGTGCGGTCGGGGCGGCGCCAGGACGGTTGCGGCCGGGGGGGCGCGATCGTGAGCTCCCTGGGGCCCTCGCCGGGCGCGTCGGCTAGCGCTGCGTTTCCGCCGATCCCGTTCCATTTCACCCCGGGCGGGTTCCTGCTGGTGCTGTCGGGGCCATCGGGCGCGGGCAAGGGGACGCTGGTGGACCGCCTGGTGGCGGCGCGACCGGAGTGCACATTCTCGATCTCGGCGACCACGCGGCCGCAGCGCTCGAACGAGCAGGAAGGTGTGCAGTACGAGTTCGTTACGCGCGAGGACTTCGAGCGTCGCCGCTCGGCCGGGAGCTTCCTCGAGTGGGCCGAGGTGCACGGGATGCTCTACGCCACCCCGAGCCGGTTCGTGGACGAGGGCGTGCGCGCCGGCCGCATCGTGGTGCTCGACGTGGACGTGCAGGGCGGGGCGAGCGTGCGGCGTGCGCGGCCCGACGCAGTATCGGTGTTCGTCTACCCGCCGTCGATCGAAGCGCTCCGCAAGCGGCTGCTCCAGCGTTCGACCGACCTGCCCGATGTGGTCGAGCGCCGGCTGCAGAACGCGCCGGGCGAGCTGAAGCAGTACCGTGAGTACGATTACCTGGTGGTCAACGACGATTTGGAACAGGCGGTGGCGCGGCTGGTGGCGATTGTGGACGCCGAGCGCGCGCGGGTCCGCCGGTTGAAGTCGGAATAGTCCAAGTCTGTCTCGAGCGCAGCGCGCCCGGGGCGGACCCAACGAGGAGGATGCACGGCATGACCAAACTGGCAGCGTTGTTCCCGCCCCCGGGCAGCAACAAGTACGAGCTGGCCATCATTGCCGCGCGCGAGGCGCGCCGGTTGAACGAGTGGACGAAGCGCACCGGCGAGACGCTGCCGGGCAAGGTGACGGCGGTGGCGCTCGAGCGGGTGTTGCGCGGCGAGGCCACGTACAGCTACGACGAGTACCCGCCGCAGTAAAGGGCATGTCTCATGCTGAGCGGGCGCACCGTGGTGGTGGGAGTCTCGGGGGGCATCGCCGCCTATAAGGCGTGCGAGCTGGTGCGCTGGCTTGCCGAGCGCGGCGCCTCGGTAATCGTGGCGATGACGCCAGCGGCCGTCGAGTTCGTGACCCCGCTCACGTTCCAGGCCCTGTCGGGCAACCCGGTGGTCAAGGACCTGTGGGGCAACCAGCGCCCGGGATTCGACCTGCCTCAGGCGGCGGCGAGCAAGGTAGGTGGACGGGTGGAGCACGTGGACGTGGCCGAGGCGGCGGACTGCCTGGTCATCGCGCCGGCGACCGCCGATCTCATGGCGCGGCTCGTGCATGGTGAGGCGCCCGATGCGCTCACCGCGATTGCGCTGGCGACCCCCGCCCCGCTCATCCTCTGCCCGGCGATGGATCTCGAGATGTGGCGTCAGCCCGCCACCCAGGCCAACGTCCACACGCTGCGTTCGCGCGGCGCAACGATCGTGGGCCCGGAGAGCGGACCGCTCGCCTCGGGGCTCTCGGGTCCCGGCCGGCTGGCGGGGATCGAAGCCATCGGCGCTGCGGTCGAGCGCGCGCTCGTGCGCCGGCAGAGCATGGAGGGGCTGAGCGTGCTGATCGGCGCCGGCCGCACCGAGGAGCCGCTCGACCCGGTGCGAGTCCTCACCAACCGCTCGAGCGGACGCATGGGGTTCGCCCTCGCTGCGGCGGCGCGTGACCGCGGCGCCTCGGTCACGCTGGTCGCGGGGGTGACCAGCGTCGAGCCGCCCGCCGGGGTCACGTGCGTCGCGGTCACGACCGCGGCCGAGATGGACAAGGCGATGCAGGCTCACGCCAGGGGCGCCGACCTCGTGCTGATGGCCGCCGCGGTCTCCGACTACCGGCCGGCCCGCGCGGCCAGCGAGAAGTTGAAGCGTGGCGCGGGAGCACTCCATCTCGAGCTGCTGCCGAACTCGGACATCCTGGCGGGTCTCGCGGCACATCGTCGCCCCGGGCAGACGTTCGTCGGCTTCGCGCTCGAGACCTCGCGCGGCGTGGCCAATGCGCGGGCCAAGCTGCGCGACAAGGGTCTGGACCTGGTGGTGCTCAACACGCCGCAAGCCGGCATCGGCGGCGAGACCAACCAGGTGACGCTGGTCGAGACCACTCGCGCGCGGGTGCTGCCCGTGCTCCCCAAACGCGAGGTCGCCGAGCACGTTCTGGAGCGCGCCCTCGAGCTGCGCGCGGCGGCCAAGCCGGCCGGAAAGGCAACGCGTCCGAGTGTGCGCCGCGCGGCGAGGCGATCGCGATGACGAACGATCGCAAGGAAGCGGGCGACATCGTGAAGGCGGTCCGACGCTACATCGAGCGAGAACGCTCGGGAGGCGGAGCGGAGCTCCTCGCCGACGGTGCGACGCGCGCCGGCCGGAGTCCCGCCGCACCTGCGACCAGCCTGTTCGACGAACCTGTGCTCGAGGTGCTCGCCCAGGGCGTGAGCCCCGTTGGGCTCGACGCCCGCGCCGCGCTCGCGGCCGAGGCGCTGCCGGTGCTGACCCAGATCGCCAACGAGGTGCGCGCGTGCACCAAGTGCGGCCTGTGCCAGACCCGCACGCAGGCGGTGCCGGGCGTCGGGACGGCGCGCGGCGGGATCGTGTTCGTCGGCGAGGCGCCGGGGGCGGATGAAGACCGGCTCGGCGAGCCGTTCGTCGGCCGCGCGGGCCAGCTCCTCGACAAGATCATCAAGGCGATGGACGAGGCGCGGCTCATCCCCGGCCTGCCGCTCAACCGCGAAAGCGTCTACATCTGTAATGTGCTCAAGTGTCGTCCCCCCGAGAACCGCAATCCCCTGCCGCACGAGATCGAATCGTGCTCGCCCTACCTGCGCCGCCAACTTGCGGCGATCCACCCTCGCATCATCTGCTGTCTCGGGAAGTTCGCGGCCGAGCTGCTGGTCGGGGTCGAAGGGACGATTCGGGACTTGCGGGGCAAGGTCTATCGTTACCAGGGCGCCAAGCTCATCGTCACCTACCACCCCGCCGCGTGCCTGCGCAACGCGAACTACAAGCGGCCGGTGTGGGAGGACATGCAGCTGTTGGCGCGCGAGTACTTGTCGGACTAGCCGGGCTGTGACCCGGGGCGGCGCGGGAGCGCTGCGAGAGGGAACTCCATGACGGATGCCATGTCACGCCCGAGTATCGTGTCGGGCCCGGTGCCGCCGCAGGCCGTCGAGGCCGAGCGCTCGGTGCTGGCCTCGATGCTGCTCGGCAGCGAAGCGGTGGGCCGCGCGGTCGAGATGATCGAGGCCTCGGTTTTCTACCGCACTGCGCACCAGAAGATCTTCGACGCCATCGTGGCGCTCTACAACCGGAGCGAGCAGGCCGATTCGATCACCGTCACCGAGGAGCTGCGCAAGCGCGGCGACCTCGAGGCGGTGGGCGGGCCGGCCACCATCGCGCAGATCCTCGAGTACGCGACCACCACCGCGAACCTCGAGGAGCACATCAAGATCGTCGCCTCCAAGGCGATCTTGCGCAGCCTGATTCGCGCGACCCAGGAGATCCAGGAGGAGTCCTTCGCCGCCTCGGACGAGACCGGCGATATCATGGACCGCGCCGAGCAGCGCATCTTTGCCATCACCGACGCGCGGGTGCGGCAGGGATTCGTGCCGCTCAAGTCGCTGCTCAAGCCGGCCTTCGAACACATCCAGATGCTGTTCGAGCGCAAGGAGCACGTCACTGGAGTGCCCTCGGGCTACACCGACCTCGACAAGCTCACCGCCGGCTTTCAAAAGGGCGACCTCATCATCATCGCGGGACGCCCGTCGATGGGGAAGACCAGCCTGGCGGTCAATATCGTCGAGCACGCGGCGATCCGCCACGCCGTGCCGTCGGCGATCTTCTCGATCGAGATGAGCAAGGAGCAGCTGGTGCTGCGCCTGCTCTGCTCGCAGAGCGAGGTGCCGCTCCACAAGGTGCGCAACGGATTCCTCGGCCACGAGGACTGGCCGCGGCTGACCACCGGGGCGGGCCTGCTCACCCAGGCGCCGATCTGGCTCGACGACTCGGCCTCCCCCACGGTGCTCGAGCTGCGCGCCAAGTGCCGGCGCCTGAAGGCCGAGGGCAAGCTGGGCCTGGTGGTCATCGACTACCTCCAGCTCATCCGCGCCTCGGGCCGGGCGGAGAACCGCGTGCAGGAGGTCTCGCAGATCACGCGCGCGCTCAAGGCGCTCGCCAAGGAGCTCGACGTGCCGGTCGTCGCGCTCTCCCAGCTCTCGCGCGCCGTCGAGCAGCGTACCGGCAAGGACAAGCGCCCACAGCTGTCGGATCTGAGAGAATCGGGATCTGTCGAGCAGGATTCAGACGTCGTGATGTTCGTGTTCCGCGAGGAGTACTACAAACCCGACGATCCGGCGCTCAAGGGCAAGGCGACCATCATCGTCGCCAAGCAGCGCAACGGCCCGACCGGCGACGTGACGCTCACCTTCCTGCGCGAGTTCACCAAGTTCGTGCCCTACAGCCCGATGATGACGGGCGAGACCGAGCCCGACTTCTAACCGATGGACGAACTCCTTCCCGTTCGCGGCATCCGCTACGTGCAGGGGCGTGCGCTCGACTGGGTCGCAGAGGTCGGGCGCGTCACGATCCTGATGCGCGACATCGCGCGCTTCCTGGTCCCGGGATTGCGCTCGTTCGGACGCGTGGTCCAGCAGATGGGCACGGTCGGCGTCGGCTCCTTGTGGCTGGTGGTCGTGGTGAGCCTGTTCACCGGCGCGGTCGCGGCGGTACAGGCGGCGTACCAGTTCACCTCGGTCGTGCCGATGCGCTTCCTGGGCTCGGTGGTCCTGCGCTCGGTCATAATCGAGCTCAGTCCGGTGCTGACCGGGCTCGTGGTCGGAGGCCGGGTGGGGGCGTCTATCGCCGCCGAGCTGGGCACCATGAAGGTCACCGAGCAGATCGACGCGATGCGCGCGATGGCCATCCACCCGGTGCGCTACCTGGTGGTGCCACGGGTCATCGCGGCGATCGTGATGCTGCCGGTCATGACCATCCTTTCGGACGCGATCGCGATATTCGGCGGATGGGTGGTTGCCATCACCTCGATCGGGATGTCTTCGAACACTTACACGCAGAGCCTCAAGGACTTCTTCCTGGTCAAGGACCTCATGTCGGGGCTCATCAAGGCGTTCTTCTTCGGCGGCATCATCGGCGTCATGGGCTGCTACTACGGATTCGCGACCGAGGGCGGCGCCGAGGGCGTGGGGATGGCGACCACGCGGGCGGTGGTGGCCTCGTGCGTGCTGGTCCTGATCAGCGACTACGTGCTCGCGAACGTCCTCTTTCGTTTCATCTTCGCGAAATGATCCGCATCCGCGGGCTCAAGAAGCGGCTGGGCGCCAGGCAGGTGCTCGACGGCGTTGACCTCGACATCGAAGCGGGCCAGACGGTCGTGGTGATGGGGCGCAGCGGGAGCGGCAAGAGCGTGCTGCTCAAACACATCATCGGGCTGATGACGCCCGACGAGGGTAGCATCGAGGTGGAGGAGCAGGAGATCGTCGGCATGGGCGAGCGCGAGCTGGATGCCGTGCGCCGCCGCTTCGGAATGCTGTTCCAGAGTGCCGCGCTCTTCGACTCGCTGACGGTGGGCGACAACGTCGGGCTCGGGCTGCGTGAGCACCTGCGACTGGGCGACGCCGAGGTCCACCGCCGGGTGGCGGAGCGGCTCGAGTGGGTGGGACTCTCCGGGGTGGAGGCGATGAAGCCCGCCTCGCTCTCGGGCGGCATGCGCAAGCGCGTCGGCCTTGCCCGCGCGCTCGCCATGGACCCGCAGTACATCCTGTACGATGAGCCGACCACCGGGCTCGACCCGATTATGGCCGACGCCATCGACCAGCTCATCCGCGGCCTGCAGAAGCGTCTCGGGGTCACTTCGGTCGTGGTGACCCACGATATGACCAGCGCGTACAAGGTGGCGGACCGGATGGTGATGCTGTACGAAGGCAGGATGGTGTTCTCGGGCAGCCCCGACGAGACGCGCGCCACCGCCGACCCGGTGGTGCGGCAGTTCGTCCAGGGCTCGAGCACCGGCCCGATTCGACCGCTCTAGACCGGGAGAGTTCGCGTGAGCCGCAGAACCGAGATCGAGGTGGGGCTGACGGTGCTGGTCGCCGTGGGCGTCCTGTTGTGGGGCGTGACGTGGCTCAAGGAGTTCCAGATCCAGCGCTCGGTGAAGGTGTGGCACGTCGTGTTCCCCCAGACCGGGGGGCTGGGCCCAAGCGACGACGTGCAGGTCAACGGCATCAAGAAGGGCACGGTGCAGTCGATGCGCCTGATCGGCGACGGGGTGCTGGTCGACCTGGCGATCGCCTCGGACGTGGAGCTGACCCGCGACTCGCGCGTGACCATCCGCAATCTCGGACTGATGGGCGAGAAGGTGATCGGTGTGGACCTGCGCAGCACCGGCGGCGCGTGGACGCAGCAGGACACGATTCAGGGCGGCTACGAGAAGGGCATCCCCGAGGTGATGGGAGACGTGGCGCTGACCATCGAATCGGTGACGCAGCTCTCCGGGCGGCTGGCCGGTCTCATCGAGGCGACCGACAAGCACGGCGACCTGACCGGGACGCTCAAGAACATGCGCGGGGCCAGCGCCGAGCTGCAAGCCACCCTGAAGGAGACCCGCGCCTCGCTCAAGCCCATGTTGGCGGATTTCTCCGCGACCGCGAAGACCACGAAAGCCCTGACGACCGACCGCGAGGCGCAGCTCGGCAAGGCGATCGACAGCTTCGGCTCGGCGGCCGACAAGCTCGACCGGCTCTCGGGCCGGCTCGATTCGCTGCGGTCGGTGCTGCAGGACGTGGCGAACAAGGTCGACCGCGGAGAGGGCACGCTCGGTAAGCTGGTCAACGACCGCAAGCTCTACAACAGTGTCACGGCCACGGTGGACTCGCTCCAGGCGCTGATCGCCGACATCAAGAAGAACCCCCGCAAGTACATCAAGCTCGAGATCTTCTAGGGACGACGACGATGGCCAAGGCGGCGAAGCCCCATTTCTTCTGCGGCGCCTGCGGCAACGAGGAGGCGCGCTGGTTCGGGCGCTGCCCGTCGTGCGGCGCGTGGAACAGCGCGGCCGAAGCGCCCGCCTCGGGCGCGGCGGCAGCTCCGGGTGCTCTGAAGGGCGGCCGCGCGGCAGCGCGCGAGCGCACGGGTCGCGCCCGCTGGTCGCCGTCGTCAGAGCCCACCGGGCCTCGGCCGCTCGCCGGCATCGAGGTGAGCGGCTCCGAGCGCCTGACCACCGGCATGCGCGAGCTGGACCGCGTGCTGGGCGGCGGCCTCACCGCGGGATCCTTGGTGCTGGTGGGGGGCGATCCCGGGATCGGCAAGAGCACGCTGGTGCTCCAGGTCGCAGCCTCGCTCGCGGCAGCCGGACAGACCGTGCTCTACGTGGCGGGCGAGGAGAGCGAGGAACAGATCCGGATGCGCGCCACGCGCCTGGGCTCGATCCCCGCCGCGCTCCTCATCCTGTGCGAGACCGATCTCGAAGCCGTGCTCGAGGCGGCGGCACAGGTGAAGCCCGGCGTCATGGTCATCGACTCGATCCAGACCATCGCCCGCGGCGACCTGGAGGGCGGGCCCGGCACCGTGACCCAGATGCGCGAGTGCGGGCTTGCGCTGCTCCACTTCGCCAAGGCGACGCGCACCTCGGTGCTGCTGGTGGGTCACGTCACCAAGGACGGCACGGTGGCGGGACCCCGCGTGCTCGAGCACATGGTGGATGCCGTGCTCTACCTCGAGGGCGAGCGCTACCAGCACTACCGCGTGTTGCGGGCGGCCAAGAATCGCTTCGGCGCCACCCACGAGCTGGGGGTGTTCGAGATGACCGATCGTGGGCTCGCCGAGGTCGCCAACCCGAGCGCCGCGTTCCTCTCCGAGTCCGGCACCGGCGCGGGGCCGCAAAGCGTTTCCCCCGGCACCGCGGTGGTCGCGAGCCTCGAGGGGTCGCGGCCGCTGCTGGTCGAGGTGCAGGCGCTGGTCTCGACCTCGTTCTACGGCACGCCGCAGCGGGTGACGAGCGGCTTCGACGGGCGGCGGCTGGCGGTGCTGCTCGCGGTGCTCGAGCGGCGGGTCGGGCTCCGCCTGGGGCGCCACGATGTGTTCGTCTCGGTGACCGGCGGCATCACGATCGAGGAGCCCGGCACCGATCTGGGGGTCGCGCTCGCCATCGCCTCGTCGTTCAAGAGCCGCCCGCTGCTTACGCGCACTCTGGCGGTGGGCGAGGTGAGCCTCTCGGGCGACCTGAGACGCGTGCCGCGCCTGAGCGAGCGGCTGCGCGAGGCCGCCCATCTCGGGTTCCTGCGCGCCGGGGTTCCCCAGGTGCAGGCGGACGAGGGTGCGGGCTCGGGCGTCGAGGTCATGCCGCTCGCCACGCTGCGGGCGGCCTACGAGACGCTGTTGGGCGAGCGCGTGGCGGGGGGAGGCGAGCCGGCGGGGGCGGAGCCATCGGACGCCGCGCACGCCCCCGGCGACCGCGCACCGGCACGATGAGCGAGCGCGCAGCGATGAGCGTGATGAGCGAGCGCGCAGCGACGAGCGTTGACTGATGTCCGTCACTGCCATCCTCCTGTGCGCCGGCAAGGGCGAGCGCCTGGGCGCCGGCGTGGACAAGGCGCTGGTGCCGCTATTCGGGCGGCCGCTCTTCACCTGGAGCCTCGAGGCCCTCGAGCGCACGCCTGCCATCGAGAGGATCGTCGTCGTCGGCCCGGTCAAGCGCATGCAGGAGATGCTCGGGGCCTCGGGGCTCGTGCCCCGCAAGGTCGTGGCATGGTCCGAGGGCGGCCGCGAGCGGCAGGACTCCGTCGGGCGCGGCCTTCACGTGCTGCCGGATGACGCGACGCTGGTTGCGATCCACGACTGCGCCCGGGCGCTGGTGACGCCCGAACTGATCGCGCGCGTGGTCGGGGACGCGGTCCAGCACGGCGGCGCGATCGCGGCGCTCCCGCTCGGCGACACGCTCAAGCGCGGCGCCCTCGGAGTGATCGAGACCACCGTGCCGCGTCAGGGTTTGTGGTGCGCACAGACGCCGCAGGCGTTCCGGCGGGAGTGGATCGTTGCGGCGCACGCGGCTGCGTCGCGTCAGGCCACCGACGACGCGGCGCTGGTCGAGGCGCTCGGCCACCGGGTCCACCTGACGCCCGGGGAAGCGCTCAACTTCAAGATCACCACACTTCAGGATTTGGAACTGGCCGAGGCGTGGCTCACCCGTACATCCGCGAGGACCTGATATGCCGCAGCGCGCCGGGATCGGTTATGACATTCACGCTCGGGCGGCGGGCCGCCCGCTGGTGATCGGAGGGGTGCGGTTCGAGAGCGAGTGGGGGCTCCAGGGCCACAGCGATGCCGACGTGCTCGCCCACGCGATCGGGGACGCCCTGCTGGGCGCGGTCGCGCTGGGCGATCTCGGGGCGCATTTTCCGCCCGGCGATCCGAAGTGGAAGGACATCTCGAGCATGAAGCTGCTGCGGCTCATCCGCGCCCTGGTCGAGGGGCAGGGCGGGCGCATCGTCAACGTCGATGCGACCGTGGTCGCCGCCGAGCCGCAGATGGCGCCGGTGCGCGATGCGATGCGCGAGAACATCGCGCGGGCGCTCAAGGTGGCGGGCGGCCAGGTTTCGGTGAAGGCCACCACCAACGAGGCGCTGGGTTCGCTCGGGCGTGGCGAGGGCATCGCCGCCTGGGCGGTGGCGATGGTCGAGGTCGCGGAGTGAACGGACCCGATCACCCGATAACCGTCCGCGTCCGCTTCGCCCCCAGCCCTACGGGCTCCCTCCACGTGGGCGGCGCTCGCACCGCCTACTTCAACTGGCTGTTCGCCCGCCAGCACGGGGGGGCGCTGGTCCTGCGCGTCGAGGACACCGATGTCGAGCGCTCGAGCCCCGACAGCGAGAGTGGGGTGCTCGACGATCTGCGCTGGCTGGGCCTCGAATGGGACGAGGGGCCGGACCGCGGTGGCCCGCACGGGCCCTATCGCCAGAGCGAGCGGCTCGCGCTCTATCGCGAGCGCGCCGAGCTGCTGGTGGCGCAGGGCGCCGCCTACCCCTGCTTCTGCACCGACGCCGAGCTCGAGGAGCGGCGAAAGGCCGCGCTATTCGCCGGGCGGCCGCCGCACTACGACGGTCGTTGCCGCCTGCTATCACCCGCCGAGCGGGACGCGAGGCGCCTAAATGAGGCGCGTCCCCAAAGCATCCGCTTCGCGGTCACCCCCGGGGATCAGGTGCTGGACGACCTGGTGCGCGGCGAGGTGAGATTTCCCTCCGGCATGGTGGGGGACTTCGTGCTGCTGCGCTCGAGTGGGCATCCCACCTACAACTTCGCGTGCGTGGTGGACGACCTGGGGATGCGCATCACGCACGTCATCCGGGCCGAGGAGCACCTTTCGAACACGCCGCGCCAGCTCATGCTCTATCAGGCGCTGGGCGAGGCGAGGCCTCGCTTCGCCCACGTGCCGCTCATCCTCAACCGGGACAGGACCAAGATGAGCAAGCGCTCGGGCGAGGTCGCGGTTGCGGTGGGCGACTGGCGGCGTGCCGGATTCGTGCCCGAGGCACTCCTCAGCTACCTCGCCCTGCTCGGGTTCCACCCGGGCGACGACCGCGAGATTCTCACGCGCGAGGAGCTGCTCGCCGCGTTCACCTTGGAACGGGTAGGCAGGAGCGGCTCGGTGTTCGACGCCGACAAGCTCCGCTGGGTGAACGCCCACCTCCTCCATCACGCGAGTGGCGCGCAGATCGAGGCGTGGGGCGAAGCGTTCCTGCCGGCGGCCGCCAAAGCCCTCGACCCGGTGCGGCGCGCGGCGCTGCTCGAGGCGATCCGCGGCAATTTGAGCACGCTGGCCGACCTGCCGGGCGAGTTGGCTCCGTTCGTCGAGGAGCGGCTCGAATTCGAGCCGGCGGCGAGCGCGGCGTTCGCCGGCGAAAAGGCCGCCGAGCTGTGCGAGGCGCTGGCGTCGGCGCTCGACGGCCTTGCGCCGTGGAGCGGGGAACAGGTTAAATCCGCCGTTCAGTCCGTGGGCAGGAGCCTGGGGCTCAAGGGCCGGGAGCTGTTCCAGCCGGTGCGCGCCGCACTGACCGGCCGCACGCACGGGCCCGAACTGCCGCTGGTCGCCGAGCTGCTCGGTCGTGAACGCTGTGTCGCCCGCCTGCGCGCGGGCGCGGGTCTGGCCCCGAGGTCAGGATGAGGTCGGGATGAAGGTGGCGGTACTGATGGGCGGGACCACATCGGAGCGTGAGATCTCGCTGCGCACCGGGCGAGGTATGGCGCAGGCGCTGCGCCAGCTCGGCCACGAGGTGCTTGCGGTGGACGCCGCGAATGGTCGCCTGCTCCCGGCGGGCGACGAAGAGCGCGCCACGCCCAATACCGCGATCGTACAGGCGGGTCCGGCGGCGCTGGTCAGCGCGGCGGCGGTCCGCGACGCCGAGGTCGTGCTCATTGCGCTCCATGGGGGCGCGGGGGAGAACGGCACGCTGCAGGCGCTGCTCGAGCTCGCCGGCAAGCCCTACACCGGCTCCGGGGTGATGGCGAGCGCGCTGGCGATGAACAAGGCGATGTCGAAGCGCGTGTTCGAGCACGCGCGGATCCCGACCCCGCCGTGGCTGCTGGTCGAGGCGCAAGGGGTGCTCGCGGCCGCGCTGCTGGCGGGCGAGATTCCGCCCACGGTCACGGCGCTCGGCCTGCCGCTGGTCGTCAAGCCCAACGAGGAGGGCTCGACCGTCGGGCTCACCATCGTGATGGAGTGGGCGGGGGCGCCGGCGGCGTTTCGCGAGGCCGCGCGTCACGGGTACGAGATCCTGCTCGAGCGGTTCATCGAGGGCCGCGAGCTCACCGTCGCGGTGATCGGGGACCGGGCGCTGCCGATCGTCGAGATCCGTCCCAAGAGCGGGTTCTACGATTACGAATCGAAGTACACGGCCGGTCGCTCGGACTATTTCTGTCCGGCCGACCTACCGGACGCGCTGGCCGAGCGCGTCCAGATGCTAGGGCTGGCGGCGTCACGCGCGCTCGACTGCCGTGGCGTCTCGCGCGTGGATTTCCGGCTCGACCCTGACGACGTTCCATGGTGCCTGGAAGTGAATACGATCCCGGGTATGACACCCACCAGTCTGGTCCCGATGGCCGCCAGGGCCGCCGGTATGTCGTACGAGCAGGTGGTTCAACGCATGCTCGATCTAGCGCTCGAGGAGGCCCGCCGGCGGAGCATGGCGGTGCCGACCAGGGCATGACCCCCATCCGAGGAGTCCACATGGACAGCACCCGGCAGTTCCTCAAAGACCTGGTCGACGCGCACGGAGCGCCTGGATTCGAGGGCGACGTCGCCCGGGTGATGCAGGGCTACCTGAAGGACGTTGGCCCGATCACCCGCGACAAGCTCGGGAGCTTCATCTGCGAGAAGCGCGGCACCAGCGACGGCCCGCGCGTGATGCTGGCCGGCCACCTCGACGAGGTGGGCTTCATGGTGAAGTCGATCACCAAGGAGGGTTTCATCAAGTTCCTCCCACTCGGCGGCTGGTGGGGGCACGTCGTGCTGGCGCAGCGGCTCATCATCAAGACCCGCAAGGGCGACGTGCTCGGCGTGGTCGGCTCCAAGCCGCCGCACGAGCTGCGCGACGAGGATCGCAAGAAGGTGATCGAGATCCGCGACATGTACATCGATGTGGGCGCCACCTCGGACTGGGACGTGCGCAAGCGCCTCGACATCCGCCCGGGGGACGCGATCATCCCGGACTCGCCGTTCGCGGTGATGGCGAATCCCAACGTCTACATGGCCAAGGCGTGGGACAACCGCATCGGTTGCGCCATGGCGGCCGAGACCGCGAAGGCGTTGAAGGGCGTCGCTCATCCCAACACCGTGTTTGCGGTGGCGACCGCGCAGGAGGAGGTCGGGTTGCGCGGGGCTCAGACCTCGGCGTTCAAGGTCCAGCCGGACGTCGCGTTCGCCCTCGACGTAGGCATCGCGCACGACAGCCCAGGCGCCGAGGGGGACGAGAAGCTGGGGGGCGGGCCGCTGATCGTGGTCTACGACGCCACCTCGATCCCCAATCGCGGCCTGTTCGACCTGGTCATCGATACCGCGAAGAAGATCAAGGTGCCGCTCCAGTTCGAGTCGGTGGAACGGGGCGGAACCGATGCCGGCCGCATCCACGTGACCGGGCAGGGCGTCCCGACCATCTCGATGGGTGTGCCCGCGCGCTATATCCACAGCCACGTGAGCATGATCGACCGGCGGGACTTCGACGCCACGGTCAAGCTCCTGGTGGCGCTGGTGAAGCGCCTGGATAAGAAGACCGTCGCGGGACTGACGTGAGCGGACGCCCCACCGGTCGAGCCTGAGTTGAAGGGGGAAACGAGACGATGGCGTTACGCATCTACGACACGCTGACCCGCGAGAAGCGCGAGTTCGTGCCGCTCACCCCCGGCAAAGTGAGCATGTACGTGTGCGGCATGACCGTGCAGAACAAGCCGCACGTGGGGCACATCCGCGCCTCGCTCTCGGGCGAGATCATGCGGCGCTACCTGGAGCATCTCGGCTACCAGGTCACCTACGTCTACAACTTCACCGACGTCGACGACAAGATCATCGAGCGCGCGGGCGCCGAGGGCGTCGAGTGGCAGGCCGTGAGCGAGCGCAACATCGAGGCCTATCTGCGCTTCGCCGACCTCCACAACATCAAGCCCGCCACGGTCTACCCGCGCGCGACGCGGCACATCGCTGAGATGCACGCGCTCATCGCGGCCCTGATCGCCAAGGGCCACGCCTACGCGGCCGGCGGCGACGTCTACTTCGATGTCCGCAGCAAGGCCGACTACGGCAAGCTCTCCGGTCGCCGGGTGGACGACATGCGCGAGGGCTATCGCATCGAGCCGGGCGAGGCGAAGCGCGACCCCCTCGACTTCGCGCTCTGGAAGGGCAGCAAGCCCGGCGAGCCGGCCTGGGAGAGCCCATGGGGCCCGGGGCGGCCCGGATGGCACATCGAGTGTTCGGCGATGGCCATGAAGTACCTGGGCGAGACCTTCGACATCCACGGGGGCGGGCAGGACCTCATCTTCCCGCACCACGAGAACGAGATCGCCCAGAGCGAGGCCGCCACCGGGAAGCCGCTGGCGAGCTTCTGGTGCGAGAACGGCATGGTCAACCTGGGCGGCGAGAAGATGTCGAAAAGCACCGGCAACCTCTTCTTCATCGAGGACATTGCGGCGCAGGTGGACCCGGAGGTCGTCCGCTTCTACCTGCTCTCGACCCACTACCGGAGCCCGATCGACTTCAACCTGGAACGGCTGAGCGAGGCCGCGACGGCCTATCGGCGCCTGCGGCTGCCGCTGGAGCGCGCCGAAGTCTGGGGCACGGCCGTGAGCAGGGGGGACGGGGCGGGCTCCGGGAGCGCGGGCGGCACGCTGGGCGAAGCCGTGGCGGAAGCCCGGCGACTGTTCGCGGAATCCATGGACGACGACTTCAACACCGCCAAGGCGATCGGGCACATGTTCGACCTGGCCCGCGAGGCCAACCGGGCCCTGGACGAGGGGGCGGGGGGGGAGGCCCGGCTGGGCGCATTGGCCCTGTTCGATTTGGGCCAGGTGCTGGGACTGTTCTGGAAGGCTCCTCAAGGGGAACGCTGGGAGCCCGAGGTCCTGGCACTGGTGGAGGCCCGCGAGGCGGCTCGCAAGTCGAGGGATTGGGGGAAGGCCGACGTGCTGCGGGCCGAGTTGCTCGCCCGCGGCGTGGTGGTCAAGGACGGCCCGCAAGGCCCCAGGCTGAAGCGCGGGTAGAGGTCCGCCGCCGGCGCCGAGCCCACGGAATTGAGGCTACAATTCAGCGCTTGACCGGGCCCGGGGACGGGCCTAGCCTTTTATTCGGACCCGGGTGTCATTGAGCTTCGCCAGGCGGGGGGCATCACCCCGTATCCGACTGTTCCCCCGGCCGGCGAAGAGGTGGCGACGCGAGTCCGTTTTTGTATCGGGCCGGTGTATCCGGTCCGCCAACACGGGACTGGAAGGAGCTACGTGCGTCGATTCTCGCAGAATCGGTGGTGGGCCTTCATCCTGATGCTCAGCATCCTGCTCGCGAGCAGCGCGACCTTGTCTTCGCCCTCATACGGCGGGGGACCGGAGCCGATCGAGCTCGGGGACGGTGACGGTGGCTCGGGTCCCGGTGGGGATCCCGACGGCCCCGCCGGACCCAGCAAGCGCGCACCGGGTGCTGGTCGGGTTGCTCCAGGCGGGTACCGCTACGTTGCGACCTCCGTGGGTGACGGTGGTTCGGCGTCGAGCGTCTGGATCTGGAGGTTCAACGTCGTGCTGCGGAGCCTGATGAGCCGGTATCACCGGTAGTCGTTCGGGTCCTGGCAGTATCGACCGTCGTCAGCAAGCGGAGTATCGTGGTGCCGAGCTACGACCGGATTCGCATCTCGAACCTGGAGCAGCGGCTCGCGGTGACCCCCGAGGCGGGCGCATTGGCCCGCCCGGCGGACCTCGAGTTGCTGGCCGATCTCTACCTCCAGGCCGACAGCCATACGCCCGCTCTGGATATTATCCAGCAGCTGATGGCTCTGCCCGAGGCGGCGGCGCTCTCCTTCACGCGCCGCGCGACGCTCGAGCTGAAGGCGGTGGCCTGCCGCCTGGCGCAGGGCGACGCGCTGGGCGCGCTAGCCCAGTGTCGCGAGTTGCTGGTGAGCGAGGGCGAGATCGAGGCCGGTGGGGTGCGCTCCACGCTCCATCTGCGCTGCGCCGAGGCCCTGCAGCGACTCGGTCGACTCGCGGATGCCCGCGAGCACGCCGCCCGCGCTCTGCGCGCCGCCGACGAGACCGGGGAGCTGTCGCACTCGGCCCGTAGCCTCCATCTGCTCGGGGTCATCGCCTACCGGCTGGGCGAGCTGCAGAACGCCCGAGATCTCTACGAGCAGGCGCTGGCGCTCTACCGGCGGCTGGGGGAGGAACCGAGCGCGGCGCGGTTGCGCAACGACCTCGGGCTCATCCACAAGAACCTGTGCGAATGGGACAATGCCATCAGCCATCTGCGGTCCGCGCTCGAGACCTTTCGCGGGCTCGGCCGATACGCGGAGACCGCGCTCCCGCTGTTGAACCTCGGCATCGTCTACCAGAAGTGCGGCGAATGGCAGCGCTCGCTCGACCACTACCACGAGGCCGAGCGCGTCTTCCGGCAGGTCGCCGACCCCCTGGGGCTGGTGCGCGCGGCGATCGGTATGGGCAACGTGGCGCGTCTCCAGCGGCGGTTCTCCGACGCCGAGCGTACGTTCACCGAAGCCCTCGAGGGCGCGCGCCGGCAGTCGGCGCGGCGTGAAGAGGTCCTGGCGCTCGAGTTCCTGGGCGAGCTGGAGTTCGATCGCGAGCGGCCGGAGGCGGCGCTGGCCCGCTACGAGGAAGCGCTCGCGACCGCGGAGCGGATGGCGCCCGACGGCGACCTGATCGTCGAGCTGGAGCGCCGGCGCGCCGAGGCGCTGGGATCCTCAGGGAGGCTCGAGGATGCCGAGCGTTCGCTCGAGCGGGCCATCCGGCTGGCGCGCGCCAGCGACGACCGTCTCGAGTTCGCGGTCGCGCGCCGGGTGGCCGGTCAGTTGGCGATGGCCGCCGGGCGCCGCGATCTCGCCCTCGAACGCTGGCGCGAAGCCGCGCAGCTGCTGATCGCCTGTCGCGAGCGCTTCGAGCTCGGGCGCACCTGGCTCGCGCTCGGCCGCGCGGTCAGCGACCCGGACGAGTCGCGGCGCCACCTCGTTCGCGCCAGCGCCCTCTTCAGCGAGCTCGAGAGCCCGTACTGGCTCGAGATCGCCGAGCAGGAGCTGCGCCGGGTGATCGAATCCCCGCGCGCCCGCGAGCCGGCCACGCCCGGGTCGCTGCTCGGCCGGCGCCACCGCGCCCCGAGCCTGGTGGCGAACTCGCAAGCGATGCAGCGGGTGGAGACCCTGGCCCGCCGCGCGGCCGCGACCGAGCTGTCGGTCCTGATCACCGGGGAAACGGGCACCGGCAAGGAGCTGATCGCGCGCACCATCCACACCATGTCGGGGCGGGTGGACCGGCCGTTCCTGGCGGTCAACTGCGGCGCCTTCCGGGCCGATCTGGCCCTGTCCCAGCTGTTCGGCCATCGCAAGGGCGCGTTCACCGGGGCGCATGCCGACGGGGTCGGGTTGGTCGAGGCGGCGCACGGTGGCACGCTGTTCCTGGACGAGGTGGGTGAACTGCCGGCCGACGTGCAGGTGACCCTGCTCCGATTCCTCGAAAGCGGCGAATACATGCGGCTTGGCGAGACCCAGGTGCGTCGCGCCGATGTGCGGCTCATCGCCGCGACCAATCGCGAGCTGCGGGGTCAGGGCACTGGCGGGTTGCGGCCCGACCTGGTCTTCCGCCTCGATGAGATCGGAATCCGCCTGCCCTCGCTGCGCGAGCGGCCGGACGACATCCTGCCTCTGGCGCACCACTTCCTAGGCTTTTACGGCGGGCTTGACGGACCGAGGCTGAACCGAGAAGCCGAAGCCTTGCTTCGCTCGTACCCCTGGCCCGGCAACGTCCGCGAGCTCGAAAACGTGATGAAGCGCATCGCCGCCCTTCATCGCGACGATGAGCTGATGGATATCGACACGCTGATGCCGTTCCTCTCGCGCGCCACCGGGGCCCCGAGCGAGCCGAAGCGTCCCGACGATGAGCGGGCCGCCATCCTATCCGCCTGGCAGAAGGCGGACGGTAACAAGAGCCGGGCCGCCTCACTGCTCGGCGTGAGCCGCAAGACGCTCTACGCGCGGCTTAAGCGACTGGACCTCCGACTGCCCTCGTAGTCCCTCAGGGTAGTGCTGCCTCGAGCGCCGCCAGACCTCCAATCGAGTGTTACCCAGAGGGCGCGGTGACACCGTGGTTACACCTCACATAACGCTTTTTCCCACTACAGCTTGGAGGCTTGGTCGAAGAACTGTTGCCGTTACCGGTACGGGTGACACCGACTTCGTGAGCCGGGCTCGAACAACCACCCGCATGCGCCGACCTCAGGCTCAAGGCTTTTGGCGACAACGTCTTGTGACGGCGTCCGAGGTTGGTCGTGACCAGGACGTGACGTTGGCATGCGCTCTGCTCACAACAGCCTGCGGATACGGGAGCAGGCCTGCACGGCCTGCGCAGGAGAGTTTCATGGGGCAGGCTCCTCCGGGGGGACGGGCCTGAAGCTCGGGGCGGTAGTCGCGGCGATCGTAGCATCCCTTCGCCGCCCGACACCGTCCGAGCACTTCCCCAAGCTATTGCAAGTCGATCCGACATGATCACGGCGCCGAGTCGCCACGGGGCTCGTAACTCCGATCGCAGGGCTGGGATTCTCAACTCGAACGCGAAAGGGAGGTGGGAGCGACCCAGGACCGTCTTCAACCGGTAGTTCGGTGAGTAGTCACAGCAACAAAAAAACCAAATACGCCCGGTCAACGAAGCCGGAAGGGTGGTGGAGTTTGAACCCGGTCATTCACCGCCCTCTCGGGAAGAGGCAGCCAGGACTGACGGAAGAGACCCACACGGTCCGTCATCCCCTAGGCTGCCTTTTCGCTGGCGCCCGGGAATCCTGGCCGGCAATGCTTGACAGCCCCGGAGGGCCTCTTTATCTTCCACGGGCCTGACACCGCGACGCGCGCTGGCGTAGCTCAATTGGTAGAGCATCTCATTTGTAATGAGGCGGTTGGGGGTTCGAGTCCCTTCGCCAGCTCTCCTCATCCGGGCGCCAAGCCACATGGTGCCCAGCGCCCGTCCCCTTCAGGAGGGGTACCCGAGCGGTCAAAGGGAGCAGACTGTAAATCTGCCGGCGAAGCCTACGGAGGTTCGAATCCTCCCCCCTCCACCATCTTGTTGTATTGCAGCACTTTGAGCGGGAATAGCTCAGTGGTAGAGCGTCAGCCTTCCAAGCTGAGGGTCGCGGGTTCGAATCCCGTTTCCCGCTCCAGTCTCTACCTGGCAGTCGGGATTCTTGAGGCGGGAGGCCAGCGCAGCGGCCGGTCGGGCTGGATTCCCGCAACCCGGTATTTTTCTTTAGTTTCGGGTTGACAGCGGGTGGCCCACTTCCTAGATTACGTCGCTTGCATCTCCACTCGGCGGCTTTCGCGATGCGGAAGCCGGTCGGGGGTCTGTGTCCCTGCCTCGCGGTATCGCGGACCGTCGCCTCAGAGTCCGGGGCAGTACTCCGGCACAGCGTCGAAGTTCAGAATTGTTCCGCCCGCCCGGGCGTTCCGGTTCATCGCGCCCACGTAGCTCAGTCGGTAGAGCATTTGCATGGTAAGCAAAAGGTCAGCGGTTCGATTCCGCTCGTGGGCTCCACTACGCGTGGGCGCAAGGGCACCCGATGGGCTGAGCTCCGCGGGTGATCCGGCACTCGGGGCGCCAGGATGTGAGGGAAGTGCCGACGTCTGGGAACCCCGGCCGTCGATGCGGCAATAGATCGCGGCCTCGGCTGCGGTCCGCCAACAGGAGCCTTTCAGATGGCCAAGCAGAAGTTCGAACGAACGAAGCCGCACGTGAACGTGGGGACGATCGGGCACGTGGATCACGGGAAGACGACGCTGACGGCGGCAATCACGATGGTGCTGGCGCAGGGCAACCCGAAGATCACGGTGCGGGACTACGGCTCGATCGACAACGCGCCGGAAGAGCGGGAGCGCGGGATCACGATCGCGACGGCGCACGTGGAGTACGAGACGGCGGCGCGTCACTAC
>CAYONG010000128.1:0-13738 GCA_964405235.1 uncultured bacterium
GTTCGTCGGCCCGTCGGTTCGTTCCCCGCTTCCTTCAGCGCCGCCCTCGCGAGCGGTTGCCGCCTTGCGGTTCCCTTGGGTCCCCGTGACCAGGTCCCCGGAGGACTTTCACCTCCTCGTCAGTGTCCATGCTGGGCGTACTAAATTACCCGGCGGGCGGGGATCGCTCCCCGCCCGCCGGGTGTGTTGCCGTGATGCGGGTTCTGACTAGTTGTGCAGCACCGCCAGCTTCTTCTGGCTGAGGTAAGACGGCGTGCGTACCTGGTAGAAGTACACGCCGCGCGGCACCAACTGTCCATTTTCGTTGGTGCCATCCCAGAAGGCCGGATGCTCCTTACCCGGATCCATCACGCGGTTGACCAGGGTCTTCACCAGACGACCGGTCACGTCGTACACCTTCAGCTCCACCATTTCCTTCTTGGCGATGCTGAACGTGATCCGCGCAGTGCCACTGCGCATCGGGTTCTCCGACCGCAGGGCGAGGAAGTTGACCAGAGCGTTGTTGGGATTGTCGCCCACCGAGACCGGCCCTCCCGGCGCCAGTGTGCAGTTCAACGCCCCGAACAGGCTGGTCATCACGTTGTAGAAGTAGTCGATCAACCCGTGTGAATCCAGCGTCTGATAAGTCCCCAGGTTCCCTATCTCGAAGCCTTCCACGAGCGTTACGGCCGCGTGGGCGGTTCCGGGCAAGCTGCTCGGGGTGTAGACGCTGGAGATCTTCGGGTTCGGGGGGAGACCGTCCGCATACTTCGCGGCCATTACGGCGCCGATGGTCCCCACTGTCGACAGCACGTCAACCGTGAGTTGGCAGCTGTTGAAAACGCTGTACCGGCTGCCATTCGTCACGATCGGCGCGTTCGGGGTCAGGTCCGCGATATCATTCGTGTTCCCGGAGTTACCCCGGTAGTCACCCGACGCCAGACCCGTGCCGAAGAACGTATTCATGAAGAGGGGATGGCCGGTCGCGCCGCCAGTGATCTGGCCCTCCACGAAGTTCTCCCCCATGGCCCACACCGCACGCGGCTGGGGCGTACCGTTCACGCTGGTCGCGAAGTCCGTGAGAAGACCCACGTCGTCGCTACCCTTGTCGGCGTACGGCCCGATGTTCCCGGCGCCCAAGTCACCCGTGAGGAGGAGCAGGGTCCGGTAGAACGTGGTCAGCATCAGGCCGGTCGGGCCCCTCTTGTCGTCCTTGCCGATCATGAAGCCGGGCGCCGCAGTACCCGGACCGAGCGAGCTCGACGTGGTGGACGACTCGGAGGCCTTCACGCCGTACATGTCCCAGATCGTCCCGGGCTGTCCGCCGTGTTTGTAGACCGCGATCGAAGGATCGGTCGCAATCGCCACCGTGATGTCCTGGTCACCGCGGGCGTGCCAGCCATTGTGAGCGCCGTACCGCGCCTCCGCCGTGGCGCCGATCGAGTCGGCGATACCGACCCAGACCCGCTCATTGCCGCGACGATCGTCGATATCGAGATACAGCATGCAGGCCGCGGATGGAGCATTCCGGTCATCGATCGACCAAGCGCCATCCTTCCACCGGTCGGGGAGCACGCCGAACTGCTGCCAGCGGTGCCCGTCGGAACTCCCTTCCGTACCCTGGAAGACGAAGTTGGTGTCCGGACCCATCTGGAACACGGCCGTGTTCGTCACATCGCTCTTGCGGTGGAAGTACTGGACGTGCGAACCCGGGGTCAGGAGACCGTCGGGGATGATCTTGGTGTGCTCCTTCGTGGTCGTGCTCGAATTCCAGCCCGAGCCGACGCCGTAGGCACCCCAGCCCCCTCCGTCGCACTGGATGTTGGAGGAATTGGTCGCCCCACTCGGGACTACCATCACGCAGAGGTTGTGCGAGATGCCGAGCGTCGAGTACTTGGGATCGTCCTCGTGGTAGGTACCGACGAAGGTTCCCGGCAGGAGTCCGACCGTCAGACCGTTATTCCCGGTCGGAAACAGGCCGATCTCGGCGGTGTCCATGCGGGCGCTGTTCCAGACCTGCTGGCTCCACTTACCGCCCGGGTGGGTCGGCGAGCTGCCGAACGCACCCGTATTGGCCATGTACTGCCCGAAGAACGAGGCGTCCCCCGAGACGGCCGGGACATAGGCAGGCACCCCGGCCGCGTATGGTTTTCCGTCCGGGCGCTGCGACACCCCGCTCGACTTGACTCCCACGGTCATGTAGTTGCCGGGACCCGGCAGGATGCGGAACACCATGTCGAGCCGCTTGTTGGTGCCGCTTGCGGCTACGACCGTCGAGTCGCCCGATACGTTCGGGCGCGTCGCGGAGAGCGTGAAGCCCGCGACATTTAGGCCGATCCGGATCTGGGCTGCCGTGGTGTCGAATCCGGCTGGGACTAGCGCATCGGCGCGATTCGCCGGGAAGGCGTCGTTGATCAGCATCCAGATCGGGATGCTGATCTCCGGGGGTGAGGCGCCGTCGATGAACGCGATGGAGATGTTGTCGTAGTAGGTTCCGACGTTGAGGCCGACGGTCGGCGAGCAGGTCGCCGAGCCGATCGCCGCAAACGTGAAACAGCGAGAGAGGCGGTGGATGTAAGCGCGCAGCGAGTCCGGCCGGTTTTCCAGGTTGGACGTACGGATCAAACTACCGGCCTTCGCACCACCAGAAATGGTCTCGAAGCACGCACGGGGGGGGCCGTAGAAGGAGATCAGCGGCGGGAAGCGGGCCTCGCCCCACGTGAAGTTCCCGTTCGCCTGCCGCGCCGGATACGCCTGCCAGCCTGTCTGGAAGAAGTTGCCGGTCTCGGTCGTCGCATTCACGAAGCCCGCGTTGTAGAAGGACCACATGACGCGGTAGTCCGAGGTCGTAATCGAGATCTCGTTGTCGATCCCCATCGCGTTGTAGTTACCGGGGCCGTTGCCGCTCGACTGCAAGTTGATCGTCGGCGAGACGAACGACCGCTGGCGGTCCTGTGAATTGGAGCCGAATAGACCGCCTTCCTTTTCCGCCGCGTCGTGGTCGCCCGACGTGATGATCTTTCCGTACAGGTTGCAGCCGCGGTTCAGACTCTCGAGGGTGCCGCACGGGTCGTCGAACGCCAGCCCGCCGGTCGTCACCGAGTGCGCGTGGAAGTACACCGCCGGCGGCTTGCCGGTCGACTTCCAGGCATTGGTCGCGTCCACCGCGGTGTCGTTGTTGATCGCGTTGGTCGCTTCGAAGTTGCCGTTGGCGGCCGCCCAGCCGTTCATCACGACGTTGTCGACGATCGCCGCACCCCGCGTGCCCGAGCTATAGAGCGCCGCAGCGTTGCCGCCGTTCTCGTCATCGGTGCCGCGGTTGGTCTTGACGCGGAACACGAGGCGCACCTTGCCCCCGTTCCCGGCGCCATCGGCATCCTTGATCGCCTGCAGCGCCGCATTGCCCACCGGGATGGTCCACGACGCCGGGCCCGCCGCGTTGTCGCCGGCGTAGCTCCCCAACTCCGCGCCGATGATGCCGCCCGGCCCGGTGATCTGCAGCACTTCCGAGAACCAGCGACGCTTCTTGTCGTAGACCGTCGTGATCTCGTTGCCGCCCACGAACAGCGGCGTCGAGAACGTCACGTCGTTGTCGTTCACCGGAGCGCCGATGTAGACCATGAACGAGTCGCACGGTGCGTTGCTACCCGCCGCCGTTGAGCTGATGAAGTTGCCATCGGCGCTCGCCGGCGCAGTCGAACCCACGCCGACCTGCGCGTTGCTGAGCGGGTCCTTGTCGAACCAGCCGACACGGATATTCGTATCCGAGTTCTTGCCGAGCGACATGTTGGTGCTGAAGTTGAACGAGATGTTGAGCCCGTCACCCTCGGCGAGCTGGAGGTCGCGGTAGAGCATCTGGTCCATCTGCGACCCGTAGCCCGGGAAGTTGTGGTCAGTCCCGTTGGTGGACACCGAGCCGACCTGGTTGAACCCGTTGTTCCCCTGGTACTGGGTCAGGGAAGAGTTGAACGGGTTGCCGGTGCCGCCATTGGACGCTAGGTCCACATGCGAAAGGTCGCCGTGGGAGCGCATGCCCATCCACGCCGACGCCGTCGAGCCCGCGCCGCCCACCTCGGTCGGTGACCATGCCACCGGTATCACGTTGGTGCCCGGGATGTCCTGGGAGATGCCGGCCAGGCTGCCGTTGTCACGGTGCCAGAGACCCGTCACGCCGAAGGTGCGCTTGGGGGAACCTTGGTTGATGACGTAGTTGACCTGGTTGCCGTAGTCGAAACCGAAGAACGAGCGTTGGTAGTCGGGGAGAAGCGAGCCACCGACGGCCTGATAAGGGCGTGACGTCGGCCACCAACCCTGGAGCGAGTCACTCTCAGCGCCACCGGGGGAGAAGGCGCCCTGGAACCGATCGAAGTCCCAAGTGCCGTTGTCGAAGATCGATCCACCCGACTTTTTAGGCAAATTAGGACCGCGGCCCACGCGGTAGGGGCCGTAGCCGCCCGCGGGCATCTTCCCGCCGGAGGTGAAGGTTGGGTCGTAAATGTGTCCAATCCAGACGGTATCGGGATCGAGACCGGGAGCCCCGTCCTGCGCGGTGCGCAGACGAGCTGCACGCGACACGTCCCGCGCTTCCGGCAGCATCGCCTGCTCGATGCCGTCCGCGGACGCGTATTCGCGCCCCGGCATGAGCAAGGTCAAGGCCCCAGCGAGGGCGAGAATCGCACCAAACAACTTTCTCATGAGACTACCTCCGTCGTCGCAATGCATGGGCAATGCGAAGTCTTCCGATGAGAGCTTGCGAGCGAGGTGTCGCGGTACGAACTGCCTGCGGCTCTCGATGAGGGACAGTAGGCGAGAGCGGTTCAGGCCGTGGCTGCACTTGAGGTGTGCAATTCCCCCTTTCCGCTGCACGATCCGCCCCGCTAGGCAGTTCGGGTGCGAACCGGCACTGATTTGAGCTAGATCTCGTGACGAGTCGCTGCGACTGGGAGACCGCTGCCAGCCCCGTCGAGCCACCACGACCGCGGAACCTGAGATGCATCTTGGGGTATTCAAATGACGCACCAGCTACCCCAGTACGCCAACAGGCTAGGGGTATGACAGGAATCTGTCAATCTCTTTTTCGGCCGTGCTTTGTCCCGGCCGCCCGGACCTCAGAAGCCGAGTCGGAAGCAGCGCGCCCCGGTCCTTGCGACCCAGTCGATGTCCTGGCTCGCGACCACGACCGGGTCGCTCGCCGCCCGGCGCTCGACCAGCCGGGCCAGCGCCGTCCGACGCCCCGCGTCCAGGCCCGCCGTAGGTTCGTCGAGCAGTACCAGGCTCGAGGGGGCGATGAGGGCCCCGATCACCTCGACCAGCCGTTTCTCACCGGTCGAGAGGGTCCAGGTTCGCCGGGAGAGCATTCGGTCTGAGTCTAAGCCCATATTCTCCAAGTGATTGGCGGCGGTGGCGAGCGCCACCTGGCGATCGAGGCCACGCGCCACCGCCGCGAACACAAGCTCGTCCGCGACCAGTTCTTCGAACACTTGGAGTTCGGGGTATTGAAGGGCCATGATCGGCGGCCGGGCGGGTGGGCTTGTCCAGTGGAGCCGTACCTGGGCGATCTCCTCGAGCCCGGCCGCGGCCGCCAGCAGGACGCTCTTGCCGGCCCCATTCGGACCAAGGAACGCCGTCACCCCCCTGCCTCCCAACCTGATCTCCAGAGCCTGTTTCACCCGGACAAGCGGACCACGCTGCGAGGTCGCGGGCAGGACCACCAAACCGACCGCCGCGGGTGGCTCGTCGGGGGACCCCGCGCGCGGATCGGGGTTCCTGGCCGCGCGCTCCCACGGTCCGGATCCCGGTTCCGGACTGGCCGGGCTGGGGTCGGTCACGGTCCGTCGGGCCGCCGAGCCCACCACCAGGGTCCGCGAGGCTGCGGTCAGCTCGTCGGGATCCTGCGTGGCCCAGATGACCGCCAGCCCGCCGGCGACCTCGCGCGCAATCACGGCCCGGACCCTGGCGCGGGTGGCGGCGTCCAGATGGGCGGTCGGCTCGTCCGCGAGCAGCAGGCGAGGACGCGAGACCATGGCGGCCGCAAGGAGCACCAGCTGCTGGCGGCCGGCCGAGAGGGTGGCGGGGTCGAGCGCCAAATCCGTGTCGAGACCCAGAGCCCTGGTCCACCGTCCCACCTCGCACATGACCTCGTTCTCGCAGGCGCCGAGGTTGCGAGCCGTGAATGCCAGCTCCTCCCCCACGGTCGGCTGGAGGATCTGGCTGCTGGGGTCCTGCAGCACCACGGCGAGCGCGGCCCTCGCGTGCTCCCTGCAACCGGGCCCGAACGGTTGGCCATCGAGGTTGAGCGAACCCGACGAGATCGGCCACAGGCCGGCGAGCGCGAGGAGTAGACTGGTCTTTCCTCCACCGTTTTCCCCCGCCAGCGCGAGCCAGTCGCCCGCTCGCACGCACACCGTGACGCCGCGCACGGAGGGAGAGGGTGCGCCCGGCGGTGTCACCGCCACATCGATGGCCTCGAGCACGGTCACCGGCCGGGCTGTGGGAGCGTTCGACATCCTCGACCGGGGGCCCCGCGGCGCCTACGCCGCTCCGCGCTTCCACGCCGCGACTGCCGCCTCGGAGACCTCGCGCAACGGCTTGCCTGCGCGCTCGGCGGCCGCGCGCACCGACTCGAACTCGGGCACGGCCCGCTCGTCCCCGCCCGGCAACATGGCGATCTTGATCGCAATGCGGCCGAACGGGGTCTCGACCTCGGCGGTACGCCGCTCCAGTTCGTAGCGGCGCTCGAGCCGGGTCCGAACGCCGAGGGCGGTGGTCTCGCGCAGCACGGTGAGCGCGAGCGCCTCGGCGGCCCAGGACTCGGCGACCACCACCAGCCACATCCCGGGCCGGCCCTTCTTCATGAGGGTCGGCACCACCATCGCGTCCAGGGCGCCCTGCTCGAGCAGGCGGGGCAGGAGCGCGGCGACGAACTGGGGATTGTCGTCGTCGAGCGCGGTCTCGAGCACCGCCACCTGCCGACTGCCGGGCCGCGCCGGATCGGCCTCGCCGATCAGGACGCGCAGGACGTTGGGCTGCTCCTTGAGATCGCGGCCACCCGCCCCGGTGCCCACCCGCTCGAGGCGGAACGAGGGCTCGCCGGACCAATGCTTCACCAGGGTGGTGAGCAGGGCCGCCCCGGTCGGGGTGACCAGCTCGGCCTCGATGTCGGGCATCTCCACCGGCACGCCGCGCAGCAGCAGTGTGGTGGCCGGCGCCGGCACCGGAATCAACCCGTGCTCGGAGCGCACCGCCCCCCTGCCAAGCCGCAGCGGCGAGGCGTAGACCTCGACCACCCCGAGGAATCGCAGACCCTCGAGCGTGCCCACCACGTCCACAAGCGCGTCCACCGCCCCCACCTCGTGGAAGTGCACGGCCTCGCGGGTCGAGCCATGCACCTCGGCCTCGGCGTCGGCCAGCCGTTCGAACACCGCCAGGGCCTGCGCCTTCACGCTCGCGTCGAGTTCGGCGGCGGCGATCATCGCCGCCACGTGCCGCAGGTGACGATGCGGCTGGCGCTCCTCGACCTCGACCTCGACGCGGGTGGCGACGAACGGTCCGCGCCGGGCCTCGCCGATGGTGATCTTCACACCCTCCAGCTGGAGGCGCGCCGGGAGCGCGAGCAGCTCCGCGGCGGGCCAGCCGGCCGAGATCAGGGCGGCGAGGCACATGTCGCCGCTCACCCCCGAGAAACAGTCGAAGTAGGCGATGCGCATCAGGAGCGCCCCCCGCAAGTGTTGATGAGATGGGCCGCGTAGCCCGCGCCGAAACCGTTGTCCACGTTGACCACGGTGATGCCGGCCGCGCACGAGTTGAGCATCGCCAGCAGCGGCGCGAGCCCGCGGAAGTGGGCACCATATCCGACGCTGGTGGGGACGGCGATCACCGGCCGGTCGGTAAGCCCGCCCACCACGCTCGGCAGCGCCCCCTCGAGCCCCGCCACCACCACCAACACGCGCGCCGCGCGCAGCGACTTGCGGTGCGCGAGCAGGCGGTGCAGGCCAGCAACGCCGACGTCGGCCACCAAGTCCACGCGGCTCCCCATGACGCGCGCGGTGAGCAGCGCCTCCTCGGCGACCGGCAGGTCGGCGGTGCCCGCGCACACCACCAGGACGCTGCCGACCCCACGCCGCGAGGCTCGCCCGGCCCTGGTCCCGAGCCCGTCTCCGGTTGCCGCGCCCGCCCGGCGGGACGCCCGGGGTCGCGTGAGGAGTGGGGCGAGAGCGGAGCGCCGCTCGCGGCGCGCAGCGACGGGCCCCCACGACGAACGCGAACCCCGGGCGTCCCGCCGCTCGGCATCGACGATGACCACCCGGGCGGTCTCGTGGACCTCGGCATGCGGGAAGGCCTCGGCGAGCGCCGCGCGCGATCCCTCGTCCACGCGAGTGGCGAGTACCACGGCGTTGCGGCGCGCGAGCCGCCCGACGATCGCGACCATCTGCTTCGGGGTCTTGCCGAGGCCGAAGACGACCTCGGGGAAACCGACCCTGAGCGCGCGTTGATGGTCCAGCGTGGCGAAGGCCATGCTCTCGAACGGGGCCTCGGCGATCGCGGCCGCGGCGCGCGCGGGCGACAGGGTGCCGCGCCGCACCTGCTGGAGGAGGCGCTTCAGCTCAGCCGGTCGCACCCATCGCCTCCGCCTGAGTCGCGGCCGGCTCCGGCGCGACATGGCTCAGCCCGTCGCGCTCGAGCTCCTCGAGGTAGCCGTGCAGCAACCCGGAGAGCGCGTCCGTGGTCGGGGCGTGATTCACCGCTTCGCGCACGCGGGCGCTGTGCGGGAGACCTTTGATGTACCAGGCGACATGCTTGCGCATCTCGCGGCTCGCCACGTTCTCGCCGAACTCGGCCACCACGAGCCGCAGGTGACGGATGCCCGCTTCGAGCCGCTCCGATGCGGTCGGCGGCGGCAACGTCTCGCCGCGCGCGTGGAAGGCCCGCAGCCGGCGGAACACCCACGGGTCGCCGAAGGCCGCGCGCCCGATCATCACCGCGTCGCAACCGGTGACGGCGAGCATGCGCACAGCGTCCTGCCGGGTGCGCACGTCGCCGTTGCCGATCACCGGGATGGACACCGCCCGCTTGGCGGCGCCGATCATCTCCCAGTGGGCCGCGCCCTCGAACTTCTCCGCCCGGGTGCGGGCATGGATTGCGACGGCGCCAGCGCCGGCGTCCTCGAGCGCCTTGGAGACCTCGACCACGTTCTGCGAGCCGCCGTCCCAGCCCAGGCGGACCTTGGCGGTCACCGGGACGGTGCTGACGGCCGCCATCTTGCGCACGATCTCCTGCAGCAGCGGCACGTTGTTCAGCAACGCCGCCCCCGCCGAGCGGTTCACCACCTTGCGCACCGGGCAGCCCATGTTGATGTCGATCAGGTCGGGGCGCCGCTCCGCGGGCAGATCGCAGAGGCGGCGTGCGGCGTCGGCCATCACGTCCGGATTCGCGCCGAACAGCTGGACGCCGATCGGCCGCTCGACCGGATCGAAGGCGCAGTAGTCGAGCGTCGCCTGATTGCCGCGCACCAGGCCGTCGGCCGAGACCATCTCGGTGTAGACGATCGAGGCGCCCTGCTCGCGGGCGAGCCGGCGAAAGGGCGAGTCGCTCACCCCGGCAAGCGGGGCGAGCAGGAACGGCGAATCGCTCTGGACCGGACCAATGCGCATGAGACCTCTAGCTGGCTTCGCGTGCTTCTGCATCGGTGCGGCGGGCGGCGGGAGGCGCGCTCCTTCGCGGGGTCCCCATAAATGGCCCCACTCGTCGCGTGCCTCCCGCCGCCCGCCGCACGTCGGCGAAGCTCTCGAACGGGGTCGCCTCGACCCCCTCCTCGCGGCACCACGCGAGCAGATCCCTGCGGGCGATGACCAGGTCCGCCTCGCGCGCCCCGCAGCGATCGGAGAGACCGTCGCCGATCAGCACCGTCCGGTAGCCGCGCGCCCGCCAGGAGCGGACGTGCGATCCCTTGCAGTTGCCGCAACGCCCGCAGCCATCGGGGAGGTGCGGAAACTCAGGCGCCACCCGGCCGCCTTCGAAGCGGGCGACATTCGCGCTCCAGGGCAGCGCGCCCAGCCCGGCCCGCTCCAGCAGGTCGCGCACGTAAAAGTCGAAGCCCTCGCTCACCACGATGACCACGTCACCGCGCGCCTGGGCTTCGCGCACGAACGGCGCGAAGTGCGGGTCGAGCGCGAACGGGCGTGCGAACGCCAGCGCCTCATCAGGCGTCACCGAGAGCAGCGCGCACTGGGCGAGGGTCAGCTCGCGATGGCCCATCTCGCCACGCATCCAGCGCGCGAGGAACGCGGGGGTCTCGGCCGCGCCGCCCACCGAGAAACGCCGGGCGAACGCCGCGCCGATGTCGGACGGCGACACCGTGCCGTCGAAGTCACACAGGAACGCGTGCGGCATCGTCAACGGACGGTGCCCGGCTCCCGCTCCCGACCCGGTGTGGCGGCCCTTCGCGGCGCCCCCGGACCGCTGGCGACCGCGAACACCTCGCGCGGGGTGCGGGCCCGGCCAAGCACCTGGAGCGCCCGCTCGAACGCGGGATCCCCCTCGAGTGCCACCCGGATGGCGGCCGAGTCACCACCGAGCCGGCGGGCGAGCTCGCGCCTGAGCGCGCGGGCCAGCAGGGCCCGCTCGGCGGCCAGAGCGCTCTCGGCGAACGGCACCTTCTCGACGGTGAGGAACTCGGCGAAATCCTTCCACAGCTCGGGAGTCAGGGTGTCGGAGGCCCGCCACGCGCTGTGGGCGTTGACCCAGCGGTTCGCGAAGCGGAACGCGAGCCCGCGCCCTTCGACGCGGTTGGTCAGGGGCGGCAGCGTGTCGCGCGCAATCTCGACGTCGGGATGGATGCCGCCCCCGCCAAAGACGGTGCGCCCGGAGGCCGTGCGGAAGGCGGGGCGCCCCGAGTCCGACTTCGCGATCGCCGGGGCGACCCCTGGGGCTCGCTCGGGCTCCACCGCCTCGCCGTCGGTGAGCTCGGCGGACAGCGGCGGATGCTCCGCGCCGCTCTTGTGGATCGAACGGCCGCTGGGCGTGTAGTAGCGCGCCGTCGTGAGCTTCAAGGCCACCGTCCGTTCGCGCAGCGGGAACAGGCTCTGCACCGAGCCTTTGCCGAAGGAGGTCTGGCCGACGACCAGCGCGCGGTCCAAGTCCTGCAGCGCTCCGGCCACGATCTCCGACGCCGAGGCGCTGGCGCCGTCCACCAGCACGACCATCGGCCAGTCGATCAGCGGGTGGACTTCGGAGGCGAAGTAAAGGTTGTCCTGCCCGCGCGCCCGTCCGCGCGTGGCGACCAGCTTGGTGCCCTGCTTCACGAACTGCTCGGCCACGTCCACCGCCTGGTCGAGCAGGCCGCCCGGGTTGGAGCGCAGGTCGAGCACCAGGCGATTGGCGCCCTCGGACTTGAGACGCTCGAGCGCCGTGCGCACCTCGTTCCCTGAGGTCTCCGAGAAGTTGGCGAGGCGCAGATAGCCGATCCGGCCCTCGACGACGAAGGCGTGGCGCACGCTCCGGGTGACGATCTCGCGGCGCTCGATCGAGTACTCGACCTCGCCCTCCTCGCCCTCGCGGCGGATGCCGATCTGAACGTGCGTGCCCTGCGGGCCGCGCAGCCGCTGCGCGACCTCGTCGATGGTGAGGCCGGCCGCACTCTTGCCCTCGATGCGGACGATGATGTCACCCGAGCGGACGCCCAGCGTCTGCGCCGGGCCGCCATCGATGGGCGAGATCACGGTCGGGAAGTCGTCGCGGATGCTCACCTCGACCCCGATGCCGCCGAAGCTGCCATGGGTCGTGGCCTGGAGATTCTGGTAGGAACCGGCGTCGAGAAACTGCGAGTAGGGATCGAGATCGCGGAGCATCCCCTTCATGGCGCCGGTGATGAGCTTCTCGGGCTCCACCGGATCCACGTAGTTCTCCTGGATGCGGTGGAGGATCTCCACGAACAGATCGAGGTTCTGGTAGAGGTCGCCGGCGCGCGCGCTGCCGCGTCCGGCCACCCAGCCGACACCGAACAGGACCACCAGCACGATGCCCAGCACGATGCGACGACGGAACACAAGGCTCTCCTGGCGGTACGACGACCCCTCGGCCGCCCGGCGCGGCGGGCCCATCGCGGGTCCAGGGGCATCGCTCGGAGCCCCCCCGGCGGATCGAGAGAAGGACACGAATATAGCACAGTGGTCCGCTGGGGTTTCCCTGGGACCGGCCGCGGCGAACGTGTGCCTGGTGATGACCCACGGCCCCCACCACCACGGTTATCGGCGCGCAGGCCCGCCCGCCCTACCCGCGTCCCGGCTCAGCCCGGGAGCCGCGCCTCCACCGCCTCGCGCACCTTCGCCTCGAGCGCATCCGGGGCGAGCGAGGCATCCAGCGTCACGAACCGCCCGGGCTCCGCGTGCGCCAGATCGAGATAGCCCGTGCGCACCCGGGTGTGGAACTCGCCCGGCTCGCGATCGAGCCGGTTGGGCTTGCCGGCCGCCCCGGCGCGGCGCTCGAGTCCCATGGCCGGGTCGAGGTCGAACAGCAGTGTGAGATCGGGCTTGAGGCCGCCAGTGGCGGCGCGGTTCCACTGGCGCAGCATCGCGCCGTCGAGTCCCCGTCCCGCGCCCTGGTAGGCGAGCGTCGAGTCGTCGTAACGGTCGCAGAGCACGACGCGGCCGGCGGCCAGCGCGGGCCGGATGACGTGCTCGACCAGTTCCGCGCGCGCGGCCTCCATGAGAAATGCCTCCGCGAGCGACCCCGGCGAGAGAGCGGCATCGAGCAGCAGCGCGCGGATCCCTTCGGCGAGCGGCGTGCCTCCGGGCTCGCGGGTGATGACCGGCTCGATGCCGCGCTCGCGCAGCCGCCCGGCAAGACGCGCGATCTGGGTGCTCTTGCCTGTGCCCTCGCCCCCCTCGAAGGTGACGAACAGACCGGGCAACGTCCCGCTCCCCCCGGCTACCGCGACTACCGCGCCCGCGCGGTCGACCGCTTCTTCGCCGCGGGCTTGCGCGCGCGACGCGTGAGCGAAGCGCCGCGGGCGGCGACCCGCCCGGCCGCGCGATCGTTCGCGCGGCCGGTCCCGTTGGTCGAGGCCGCCGCGCGCGTGGCCGGAGCGGCTTTCGCCTTGCCACCCTTCCTGCCGGCGCGCACCGCCACGCTCTTCTGCGCGACCAGGGTGCGCAGCTTCTGCTCGGTGCCACGCGGGTCGGCGATGAAGGCCGCGGTCATGGCGTGGCAGAAGTCGTCGGGGAACTGGTGCGGCGGCGACTTCTTGAAGTAGGACGAGGGGGCGATCAGCGCCCCCTTGAGACCGTGGTCCAACCCCAGCTTGGCGCAGCGCACGGCATCGATGACGATGCCCGCCGAGTTGGGGGAGTCCCACACCTCGAGCTTCAGCTCGAGGTTGAGCGGCACGTCCCCGAAGGTGGTCCCCTCCATCCGGATGTGGCACCACTTGCGGTCCTTGAGCCACGGCACGTAGTCGCTCGGGCCCACGTGCACGTTGTCCTCGTCCATCGGATAGGGGATCAGGCTCGTGACCGCCGAGGTCTTGGAGATCTTCTTTGACTCGAGGCGCTCGCGCTCAAGCATGTTGAGGAAGTCGGTGTTGCCGCCGAAGTTGAGCTGGTAGGTGCGGTCGATCCGGACCCCGCGGTCGTTGAACAGGCTGGTCAGCACGCGGTGGGTGATGGTGGCGCCGACCTGGGACTTGATGTCGTCGCCGATCACCGGCAGGCCCTTCTTCTCGAAGCGCTGCTGCCAGTACTTCTCGCGCGCGATGAAGACCGGG
>CAYONG010000129.1:0-3053 GCA_964405235.1 uncultured bacterium
CGGAAGTCGACGGTGTTCTTCTCGAGGTCGGCGAGGATCTCGGCCGCCAGCGCCGTCAGCCGCGCTTCGGTATATCTCATCGCCGCCGGTGCGTCGCCATCAATGCTGCCGTAATTCCCTTGCCCGTCCACCAGCGGGTAGCGCATCACCCAGCTCTGGGCCATGCGCACCAGCGTCGGGTAGACGACCTGCTCGCCGTGCGGGTGATAGTTGCCCGAGGTGGCGCGGGCGATCTTGGCGCACTTGCGGTAGCCGCGGCCCGGCGACAGGTTGAGGTCGTTCATCGCAACGAGAATTCGGCGCTGCGAGGGCTTGAGCCCGTCGCGCACATCCGGCAGCGCGCGCGAGACGATGACCGACATCGAGTAGTCGATGTAGCTGGTCTTCATCTCGGATTCGATCGAGACATCCACGATCTTGGTGCGATCGTTCAGTGCCATGGTCTCCGTCCCATTCGCGGCCGCTTCCCGGCGGCCATCCTAGTCCCCGACGCCCATGCTCCTGCGCCACTCCAAAGCCGCACTCAAATATCGTCCGGCGCCGCTGCGCGAGAGTTGCTGGGCGCGCAACACGACTCCGGCCGCGTGGTGTTCGTTGAACGGGCGCAGGAGCCCCACGCCCAGCCCAACGCCCGCCGCGTCGTCGCTCCCCAGCAGCGTCCCGCGCACGTCGTCTTTAACGCGGAAAAAGCCCCACGTCGCCGCGAGGTACGGCTCGAGCTTGTGTCTGCCCGGCAGGTGGGCCTCCAGCCGCATGGCCGCGCCCTGCGCCGCACGGTGGAGCGCAGTGACCGGGCCGAGGTCCACGCCGCCGGGGCCGATCAGCCGGCCCGTCTCTTCTCCCAGACCGTCGGCGAACGCCATCATGCCGACGCGGAAGTGATCCTCGAGCCGCCACAGGAGCGAAAGCCCGAGCGAGATCCCGCCCCCTCCCGGCCCCGCCTTGACCGCCAGCGTGCGACCGATGTCGACGATCACATCGGGCCGGCGGTCGGCGGCCGGCGCGGACCCCGGAAGCGTCGCGAGCACCCCGAGCGCCAGGCCCACGGCGAGGGCCGTCGCGCGATGCGGTCGGTATCGCATCAGATGTCGAGGTTCCTGACCGCCAGCGCGTTCTCCTCGATGAACTGGCGACGCGGCTCGACCTGTTCGCCCATGAGGATGGTGAAGATCCGGTCGGCCTCGACCGTATCCTCGTTGGTGACGCGCAGAAGCGTGCGGGTCTCGGGGTTCATCGTCGTCTTCCAGAGTTGGTCCGGGTTCATCTCGCCCAAGCCCTTGTAGCGTTGCACCTGGACGTTCTTGCGGCCCACCCTGGCGATCGCCTCATCACGCTCCTTCTCGTCGAAGCAATAGATCTCCTCTTTGCCGCTCTTGACCAGGAACAATGGCGGCTGCGCGATGTACACGAAGCCGCCCTCCACCAGGGGCTTGAGCTCGCGATAGAGGAAGGTCAGGAGCAGTGTGCGGATGTGCGAACCGTCCACGTCGGCGTCGGCCATGAGGATGATCTTGTGGTAGCGCAGCTTGGTGATGTCGAACTCTTCCTTCACCCCGGCGCCGAGGGCCGTGATCATGTTGCGGATCTCTTCGTTGGCGAGGATCTTGTCGAGGCGCGCCTTCTCGACGTTGAGGATCTTGCCGCGGATCGGGAGGATCGCCTGGAAGCGCCGGTCGCGGCCCTGCTTGGCGCTGCCGCCGGCCGAATCGCCCTCGACGATGTAGATCTCACACAGGCCCGGGTCGTCGAACGCGCAGTCGGCGAGCTTGCCGGGGAGCGCGCCGCCGTCGAGGATGCTCTTGCGGCGCGCGAGATCCCGCGCCTTGCGGGCCGCCTCGCGCGCTCGCGCGGCGGCCACCATCTTTTCGACGATCTTGCGCGCGACCGGCGGGTTCTCCTCGAAGAACTCCCGCAACCCTTCGCCCACGATGCTCTCGACCGCACCCTTGACCTCGCTGTTGCCGAGCTTGGTCTTGGTCTGGCCCTCGAACTGCGGGTTCTGCATCTTGACCGCAATGATCGCGGTGAGGCCCTCGCGCACGTCTTCCCCGCTCACGCTCACCTTCGCCTTGCTGGCGAGACCCTCGCGCTCGGCGTAGTTGTTGAGCGTGCGGGTGAGCGCCGAGCGGAACCCGATGAGGTGGGTGCCGCCCTCGATGGTGTTGATGTTGTTCACGAACGAGTGCACCGATTCGGCGTAGGAGTCGTTGTACTGCAGAGCGATCTCGACCTGCACGCCGTCACGCTCGCGCGCGAAGAACACCGGCTTACCGTGCAGCACCTCCTTGTTCTGGTTGAGGTACTTTACGGACTCGATGATGCCGCCCTTGTAGAGGTACTCGGTGCTCCTGCCGTTGCGGGCGTCGGCGAGCTTGATCGAGAGGCCGCTATTGAGGAACGCCAACTCCCGGAGCCGGCCGGTCAGCGTGTCCCATTGGAACGTGGTCTCGGTGAAGATCTTCGAGTCGGGCATGAAGCGTGTCGTGGTTCCGGAGCCCTTCTTCGCAGCAGCGCCCGGGGCCGGCGCCGACTGCATGGGGCCGGTCGGCTTCCCGTACTCGTAGCGCTGGGTGTAGACCTTGCCGTCCTTGAGCACCTCGACTTCGCACCACTGCGAGAGCGCGTTGACGACCGATACACCGACGCCGTGGAGCCCGCCCGAAACCTTGTAGGTCTTGTCGTCGAACTTGCCGCCGGCGTGCAGGGTCGTCATGACCACCTCGAGCGCCGGCTTCTTCATGGTCGCGTGCATGTCGACCGGGATGCCGCGCCCGTTGTCGCGCACCGTGCAGAAGCCGTCGGCCTCGATCGTCACCGAGATCTCGGTGCAGTAGCCGGCGAGCGCCTCGTCGACCGAGTTGTCCACCACCTCATAGACCAGGTGGTGGAGACCGCGCACGCTGATGTCGCCGATGTACATGGCGGGACGCTTGCGGACGGCCTCCAGGCCCTCAAGGACCTGGATGCTGGTGGCGTCGTAATGGTGTCCCTTCGGTTCTGCCGTCAAAGTCGTGTCTCCTTCACTCGTGTTCACCGCCGGATCCCTCCGCGGG
>CAYONG010000130.1:0-4011 GCA_964405235.1 uncultured bacterium
CGACTCGGAGATCTGGGGCGACAACGCCGTGCTGATGCCCGCGCTCAACCGCGAGAGCTCATTCCAGAGCGTCACGCTCCGCATGCGGGATACCACCCGCTTCGCCGCGCTCAAGAAGGAGCTCGAGGCCGACCCGCGCCTGGGCGTGCTGGTTCGCAGCGAGCGGGGCTGGTACTCGGAACAGTCGGCGTTGATGGCCACCATCATCCGCGGCGGTGGCGTGTTCATCACCCTGATCATGGCGGTGGGCGCCATTTTCGGCGCCATGAACACCATGTTCGCCGCGGTGAAGCAGCGCACCCGCGAGATCGCGGTCCTGCTCACGCTGGGCTTTACGCCGTTCGCGATCATGCTCTCGTTCCTGATCGAGTCGGTCCTGCTCTCTCTGATCGGCGGGGTCGCCGGCTGCCTCATCGCCCTGCCGATCAACGGCATCACGACCAGCACCACCAACTGGTCCTCGTTCAGCGAGGTGGCGTTCGCGTTCCGCGTGACCCCGCTCGGGATGGCGGTGGGGCTGGTCTTCGCCGCGGTGCTGGGGCTGGTGGGCGGTTTCCTGCCCGCGCTGCGCGCCGGGCGGCAGTCACTGGCGGCGAGTCTCAGGGCGGCGTAGCTGACCAGGCTTGGCCCCACCGGATTCACGGCGACCACGTCGACTCAAGGAGACGCAGATGGCGTCCTATCCCCCCGTACCGCGGCGTAGAGGACCGCCGGATCGAGATCGGCACCGTTCGGCCACACGATCGTACCCAGCTCGGAATCCAGCCGCACGGCCGCGAACACCTCGGGCGACCTGAGCGGCGCAAAGACCCCATCGAAGCGGATCAGCCGCTCGAGGTCGACAGCTCCCGCGACTCCATCCGCGAATCGGAGATGAAGCGTATACGGCTCGCGAGCCTCGACGTGCACGATGTCCACCAGCATCCCGTCACTCCAGCGGTGCAATTTTTTTGAGCGGCGCATGTCGGCGGGCCAGATCCCAGTCCTCCCGGAGCTCGCCCTGGTGAGCCGCTGCCCATTCCATCACGAGACCGAGCGCCCGCTGCGGCAGCCGCCCCTCCAGCACCTCCGGCCCCTCGATCCCGATGATCGCCTGTGAACGCTCGTATCTCGCGTGGAAGTGTGGGGGCAAGTGGTCCTCATAGAACATCGCGATGACGATCCCGAAAAACCTGGATACTTCTGGCATGCTCCCCTCCGGTGCTCACGCACCTTCGGGGGCTGCCATTCGCTGGGGTCACCGGGCCCTCGGCCGCGGGCGGCTCGGGAGCAGTCTACCCCATCCCCGGTAACGAACTCGCGGTTCGAGGGCGCGCTTCCTGATTCCCGCCAGTCGTTTTCTCCGGTTCTGGATCATCTGGAAGCGAATCAGGGCGGCTCGGAGACCTCGACGCGGTGAGTGGCCTGACAGCTCATTGCGACGATTCGGCTTCTGCGACGGGCTCCTCGAGCCCGGGTGCACCTCGATGTGGTCAGCGCCGCTGCCCGCGCGCCATCGCCTCGGCGCTCGCCAGCGCGGCGCGTGCTTCCTCGATCAGCGGCAGCATCTCCGGGTCGGGACGGGTGAAGGTGGCGGAGAAGATCTCCCAGTGCCGTCGCGCCTCTTCCAGGCGCCCCATTCGGGCGTAGAGAAGCACGAGCCGCCGGTGGGCGTACGAGTAGGCGATGCGGGCCTCCCGCAGTGCTCGTGGGCGGCCGATCGGGGACATCGCGAGCTCGAAGTAGGCCGCAGCCGAGTCCGGCCGGCCCAGACCCTCGTACGCCTCGGCGACCAGCCAGCGCTTGAGCACCCGGTTCGAGCCCACCAGCACGAATCCGAGGTCGTCCCCTTGCCGGGCCGCCGGTCCCAGGAGGCTGACGGTCTCCCCCAAGCGGCCGCCGCGTGCCGCGATCCAGGCCTCGATCAGGACTGCGTTCGAGCCCTCCTGCTTTTGTTCGATCACGGATCGCGTGCGGATCCTGGCGAGCAGCCTCCGTGCCCGCGCCGTGTCACCTGCGGCGGCTTCCCACAGAGCCTGAGTGACCAGGGCAAGCGTCGTCGTGTCAGAACTCGCCACGTCTTCCGGAACCCCGTTCAGACGACCGGTGACCAGCTCGAGCAGCAGCCGGCCCCGCTTCGCGTGCTCGACGGCCCACCGTCGTCGCTTCTCCGCGTGAGCTCGCTGTTCCCACTGGAGTGAATGGACGGCCGCGCGCGCACACCCACGTGCGGCCAGCGCAACAGCCATGGAGGGTATCCAGTTCATGTCACTGGTCGCCGCCTCCGGATCGCCCTCCAGGGCCCTGCCCAGGCTTTCGGCCGCATCCCAGTCTCCCGCCGCCACGGCAATCCGCCCTGTAGCAACCCGCGCGTGGCCTCCCTCCAGATGTCGCACCACCTCTCGTGCCTCGACGAGCCGTCCGAGCGCAAGGAGGGCAGAGAACTGGTTCCCGAGCAACAGATGGCTCGGCCCGAATGGGCTGACCTCTCCGGAACGTTGGTAGGAAGCCAGCGCTTCCTCGTAGCGGCCAAGCATGTACAAGTGGACACCGAGGTTGTTGTGTGCCAGACGAAAAGTCGGATCGTGTCTCAGGGCCTGATCGAGCGCCTCGAGCGCCCCCTGCATGTCGCCGCGAAACTGGGCAACTTTAGCCTGATCGAGAAACCGCCTCACCTCAGTGAGTCGTCCAGGTCGGCGGAGGGCTTCGTCGAGCGCGGCCAGAGCCGAGTCCGTCTCTCCGATGTTGCCAAACGCACCTCCAATAGTGCTCCAGGCTTCGGCGAAGTCGGGGTCGAGCGACAGAGCGCTGCGGGCCATGGCGATGGCGCCCCGGTTGTCACCAACTTCTATCAGTTGCCGCGCCTTGAGGGATCGTCTGTAGGCCTCGAACGAGGGTGTCATCACCGCGGCAAGCTCCCGGGTCGCCCGGAGGTCCTCGCGCCGCTCGCCGAGCGCATCGCGCAGCCGTCGCACCACACGGCCCATGGTCGGGATCAGCTCGTCGTCCGAGCGAGCCGCGTCGCTCACAACCGCCAGCACCCGCCCGCTGTCCGCGTCCTCCGCCCGCACCACCAGCGAATAGCCCCTTCCCAACCGGCTGACGCGCCCCTCGACCACCGCCCGGATCGCGCGCCGGTAGGCCAGCTCCCGCGCCAGGGTCGCGTCCACGCGTGTCCCGGGCGGCTTGCCGGCCTGCTCGAGCGCCAGCCGGATCTGATCGTCCGGGACCGACGCCACGATCGCCGATTGATCGAGCGCCGCGCTCACCATCTCGCGCGCCGCCACCGCCAGGCTGGTGTCGTTCGCCGGCCCCTCGAACTCGGCGACCAGGATCCAGTCCTTCTTGGTGGGATGTGCGGAGCGCCCTCCCACCACGTCCGAGAGCAGGCCGGTTTTCCAGGCCACGAACACCCCCACGGCCAGCAGGGCCAGGACCACCACGCCCACGAGCGCGCGACGGGACCGGGCGGGGGCCCGCTTCCCTTCGGCGGCGATCAGGGCTGGGCCGCTCGCGCCTGCCCGGGACTCGCGCGCCGGGGTCGGCATCGCAGCCGCGAGCGATTCACCGAACTTGCTCGCGGTCTCGTAGCGGTCCGCGGCCGTCTTGGCCAGCGCCCGCTGCAGCGCCTCCGCCACCGCCCCCGGCACGCTCGGCCGCACCTCGGTGACCAGCCGCGGTACCACGCTCAGGTGCTGGTGCACCAGGCCCTCGGCACTGGGCGCGACGAACGGCGGCGTGCCCGCCAGCAGCTCGTAGAGCACACAGCCCAGGCTGTACTGGTCGCTGCGCCCGTCCACCACGCCCCCCATCGCCTGCTCCGGGCTCATGTAGAACGGTGTGCCCAGCACCGTGCCGGTCGCGGTCAGCTTCTCCCCGCCCGCCGCCTCCACCGCGCGCGCGATCCCAAAGTCCGCCACCACCGCGTGCCCTTCTTCCAGCAGCAGGTTCTCGGGCTTCAAGTCGCGGTGCACCACCCCCTGCCGGTGGGCGTAGTCCAGGGCCTCCGCCACCTCGCGCGTCAGCCGCAGC
>CAYONG010000131.1:0-8096 GCA_964405235.1 uncultured bacterium
GGACATCCCGAGCGCGAGGCGGAGCTGGCAGCGATCGCCGGGTACCTGCACGACATCGGCAACGCGGTGAACCGCGACCACCACGCGCAGACCTCGGCGGTGATGGCGATGCAGCTGCTGGCCGACATGCAGATGCCCGACGCCGAGATCGCCCGGGTGATGGGGGCGATCGGCAACCACCACGAGAACGACGGCGATCCGGTGAGTCCGGTGGCGGCGGCGGTGATCCTGGCGGACAAGAGCGACGTGCACCGCACCCGGGTGCGCAACCCCGACATGATCCGCTTCGACATCCACGACCGCGTGAACTACGCGGTCGAGCGCAGCTTCCTCAACGTGGACGAGGCGGCGAAGCGCATCACCCTGGAGCTGACGGTGGACACGGCGATCTCGCAGGTCATGGAGTACTTCGAGATCTTCATGACCCGCATGGTGGCATCGCGCAAGGCGGCCAAGTACCTCGGGACCTCGTTCGGCCTGACCGTCAACGGCAACCACCTGACCTAGCGGGCGGCGCCGCCCCCAAGGGATACGGAGGACAGCTTGAGAATCCATCACCTGGCACGAGCCTCGAGCCTCGCGGTGCTGCTGGTGGCCGCGGCGGCAGGGAGCGCGCACGCGCGCAACCCGCATTGCTCCGGGGGGATCCTTTATGTCACCCAGGGCATGCGCGACAAGGACAAGGGCGATCGCGAGAGCTACGAGCGCCAGATGAGAAAGGCGGTGTTCGAGCTGGAACAGTGCGCGACCGCGGATCCGGCCGACGCCGAGGCGCTCGGCTACCTCGCGTGGGCGTACGCCGAGGTGGACAGCGCCGGTCCCGCGGGGCGCGCGTTCGCCGGCGCCATCGCCGGCCTCACCGCCAAGGGCGACAAGAAGAAGGCCGACTGGGCGACCGGCAATCGGAACTCCTACTGGGCGCGTGCCTTCAACGACGGCATCGAGCACATCCGCGTCGCCCAGCAGGCCTACCCGGAGTTCACGAAGCCGCCGACAGACGAGGCGGAGATCACGCTCAAGGGCGAGGCGGAGAAGCATTTCCAGGGGGCGCTCGCCGATCTCACCCGCTCCTCACTGTTCAAGCCGGGCGATCCGCAGACCATTCGCAACCTGGGCTCGGTCCACGCGTTCATGGGCGAGTTCAAGCAGGCGGAGGCGGTGTTCCAGGAGGGTCTCAAGGCGGCGCCGGGCGACAGCTCGTTGATGCTGTCGATCAGGTCCGTGCGCGTGAACTACGCGCGCACCCTGTTGGACGCGAAGAAGTACGATGAGGCGATCGCCCACTTCAACGAATTACTCAAGACCGAGCCCGACAATCCGGACCATCACCTGTCGATCGGCGAAGCCTACTTCGCCCGCGCCCAGAGCAAGGAAGGCGATGCCCGCAAGGCCGACTTCCGGCTCGCGGGAGACGCCTACGCGCGCGCCGGCGAGCTCAAGCCCACCGACCCGGACCTGCCGTTCAATGCCGCCCTCGCATACCAAAACGCGGGAGCGTGGGACAAGGCCGAGGCCCAGTGGCGGCTGGCCGTGAAGCTCCGGACCGACGACGTCGAGGCACTCTCTCCGCTGGGCGCGGTGCTGGCCGAGCAGAAGAAGTACATCGAGGCGATCAAGACGCTGCACGGTGCAGTGAACCTCAAGCCGCAGAACATGAACCTCCACCGACAGCTCGCCTCGATCTACATCAAGGCCGGAAACAACGCTAAGGGGAACGAGGAATTGATGGTGTTCCTGGCCCTGCGCGACGGCAAGCCCGCGGCCGACCCTGCCGCAGCCGCGAAGGCGGCTCGCCCGGAAACCGCCGCCGGCAAGACGCTGGCGGGGGAAGGAAGCCCCGAGCAGGTGGTCTCCTGGATCGGGGACAAGGAGACCTACGAGACCTGGTTCTACTGGGCGAAGAAGCGGGCGTATACGTTCAAGCTCGGCATGCTGGTCACCAAGTCCGACTGGGGCGCGGCCGACCTCACGGTCACCGCCAGCTCCGGCGGCAAGTAGCGTCTGGTGCCCCATTCGGGGCACGACCCCATGACCGACCGCCTCGCCGGCGCCACCATCGCGGTGCTGGGGTTCGGCAACCAGGGCGAGGCCCAGGCGCTCAACCTGCGCGACTCGGGCGCAAGCGTGCTCGTCGGCGCCCGGCCCGGCGGCGGGGGCGAGGCGCGAGCACGCGCCCAGGGCTTCGAGACGTTTCCGCTCGATGCGGCGGCACGGCGTGCTTCGATCTGCGCGGTGCTGCTCCCCGACGAGCGCATTCCGGCGCTGTGGCCCGCGATCGCGGGCGGACTCGTGGCCGGCGCCGGCATCGTCTTCGCCCACGGCTTCTCCCTGCTCTACGGCGACCTCGCCTTCCCGGACGATGCCGACGTGGTGCTGGTCTCGCCGACCGGACCGGGGCGGGTGCTGCGCGAGGTCTACGCGCGTGGCGAGGGACTACCCGCCTACCTGGCCGTGCACCGGGATGCCAGTGGCGACGGTTGGGGGCTGGCCGAGGGCTACGCGCGGGGCCTCGGCAGCCATCGCGCGCGACTCTGGCGCACCACCGTCCGCGAGGAGACCGAGGTGGATCTTTTCGGCGAGCAGGCGGTTCTGTGCGGCGGAATGAGCGCGCTGGTCACCGCCGCCTTCGAGACGCTGGTCGGGAAGGGCTACTCGGCCGAGATCGCCTACCTCGAGTGTGTCCACCAGCTCAAGTACCTCGCCGACCTGCTGCACGAGCGCGGGGTGGCGGGGATGCGCCGGGGGATCAGCGGGACGGCGCTCTACGGCGACCTTACCCGGGGAGGGCGGGTGGTGGGCGAGGGCTCGCGCGACGCGATGACAGCGCTGCTAGAGGAGATCCGCTCCGGCGCCTACGCGCGCGAATGGGCCGAGGAGTATGCGCAAGGTGCCCCCCGGCTTGCGGAGGCGGTCGCCCGTGCCGCCAGCCATCCGATCGAAGCGGCCAGGGTCTCGGCGCTCGGCAGCGGGGCAGGGCCCAGCGGGCCCCCCTAGAGAATCGCGCAAGGCCTTGTCCAAAAACTGATTGACACGTTTTGAACCCCGGCGGTAGCTTCCACCGCGGACGTGCTGGCCATCGAACGCGGAGCGCTCCCCGTCACGGCGGCACTGGAGGGCGAGATGACCAAGGCGGATATCGTGGATCAGATTGCCGAGCGGACCGGCCTGACCAAGAAGGACGTGGCCGAGACGGTGGACAACTTCCTCGATGCGGTGGCGCGCGCGCTCGCCAACGGGCACCACATCGAGATCCGGGGCTTCGGGACGTTCCGCGTCAAGGACCGTAAGTCCCGCATCGCCCGCAATCCGCGCACGGGCGAGGCGGTCCCGGTCCCGCCGCGAAAGGTCCCGGTCTTCAAGGTGTCGAAGGAGCTCAAGGACATGGTGGCGCAGGGTTGATCATTCGGTAACGCCGTTAGTCGCGGCTGTTCCGGAGCATGACCAGCCGCAGGAGCTGGAGCGCCGCCATCGCCGCCGCCGCCACGTAGGTCAACGCCGCCGCGTCGAGCACCTGCTTGGCCAGCCCGACCTCCTCCGGCATCACCGCGCCGCTCTCGGTGAGTTGGGCCAGCGCCCGGCTCGAGGCGTTGAACTCCACCGGCAGCGTGACTACCTGGAACAGCACGGCGCCGGTGAAGAACAGGATCCCGAGGTCCATGAGCCCCTTGGCCCACGGGCCGCCAAGGAAGAGCCCGACCATGAACAGCGGGAACGCGGCGAGACTGCCGATCTGGGCGACCGGCGCCAGCGTCGTGCGGAAAGCGAGCGGCATGTACCCCTGTGCGTGCTGAAGCACGTGTCCCACCTCGTGCGCCGCCACCGCGATGGACGAGATCGAGGCGCCGTTGAAGTTCTGCTCCGACAGCCGCACCTTCTTCACCCGCGGGTCGTAGTGGTCGCTCAGGACGCCGCCCACCTGCTCGACCGCGACGTCAGAGACGCCGTTGCGCGACATGATCGCGAGCGCCATCTCGCGCCCGGTGCGCCCGTTCGCCGCGCGCACCTGGGAGAACTTCTTGTAGGTGTGCTGGACCTTCCACTGCGCCCAGAAGGCGAAGATGAGCGCCGGGATCAGGATGAACATGGTCGGGTCGAAGAACGGCATCACGGTCTTGTTCCTCCGGAAATGGTCACTGAGTCTCGCTTGCGGCTCGTGGCCTCCAAGGCCCTCGCCGCTTCCTGCGTATACGATACTTCCGATGCGGAGCACCCGGCCTTGCGCTTCCGAAAATCGGACGCGGACCCGCGGCCACGCCGCGACACCGCTCACAAGGGCCGCCGCAGGGCACCGCCGCCCCATCAGACGGCAGCGGACCCGCCCGATTGTCAAGTGTTTGTCATGGGCGCGATCGAACCCGGGGGAGGATCGGCCGGAGGCAGGCCGGAAGCCTCAACCTCTTCATCGCGGCGCAGGCGGCTGACCGCGTAGACTGCGCCGATGACCCGCCCCCCCGCTCCGGTCGACCTGCGCAGCGACACCGTTTCCCGGCCCACTCAGGCGATGCGCCGCGCCATCGCCGAGGCGCCGGTCGGTGATGACGTTTACGGCGACGACCCGACCGTGCTGGAGCTGGAGCGGCGCATGGCGGCGCTGGCGGGGATGGAGGCCGCCGTATTCGTGCCGAGCGGGACCATGGGCAACCAGCTCGCGGTCAACGGCCACACTGCGCACGGCAACGAGGTGCTGCTCGAATCGCAGTCGCACATATTCATCAACGAGCAGGGCGGGATCGCCGCGCTCTCGGGCTGCCTCGCGCACCCGTTGCATGGCGAGGGAGGCGCCCTCGAGCCGGCCGCGATCTCGGGCGTGGTGCGGACGTATTCGGACGATGATCACGTCGCGCGCGTCTCCCTGCTGTGCCTCGAGAACACGCACAACCGCCACGGGGGCGCCATCCTGGCGCTCGAGCGGTTGCAGGCGCTCGCGACAGCGGCGCGCTCATGCGACGTTCGCGTCCACCTGGACGGCGCCCGCCTCTGGAACGCGAGCGTCGCGACCGGGGTGCCGATCCGCGAGTGGGCGGCACGGGTGGACAGCCTGATGATGTGCTTCTCCAAGGGGCTGGGAGCACCCGTGGGCTCGATTCTGATCGGCCGCGCCGACCTGATCCGGCGCGCGCGACGCACGCGCAAGCAGTGGGGCGGTGGCATGCGGCAGGTCGGCATCCTCGCCGCCGCCTGCCTCCATTCGATCGACCACCATGTGGACCGGCTCGCCGACGACCACGCCCGAGCCCGGCAGCTCGCCGCCGGGCTGCGCTTGGTGCCGGGTGTGAGCGTCCCCACGCCCGAGACCAATATCGTCATGATCGAGCCGGCGGATCCCGTGCTCGGTCGCGAGGCGTTGCTGCGCGGGCTCCATGCCCGCGGGGTGTGGATGGGCCTGTCGGGGCAGCGGCGCATCCGGGCCATCACCCATCTCGACGTGGACGACTCGGGCATCGAGCGCGCGATCGCCGCCTTCCATGCCGCGGCGGCCGAAGTCCTCGCCGCCCCGGCGGGGCGGCTCACGTGATCCGCCGGGCCGCGGCGTCCCCGGCGCGCGGTGGACGGCCTTCGCAGGCGCGTGCTAACGTGCGCCCGCTTTTCGGACCGGGTCCATGGTCGGCGACGGCGGAAGGAGAGGCGTGAAGCACACCGGTCCCTCCGGCAGCGGAGGAACCCTGTATTTGGTGGCCACGCCGATTGGCAACCTCGAGGACATCACGCAGCGGGCGGTGCGGATCCTCGGCGAGGTGCAGGTGATCGCGGCCGAGGATACGCGGCGCACCCGGAGGCTGCTCGAGCATTTCGGTCTCGCCACCCCGATCGTGAGCCTGTTCGAGCACAACGAGCGAGCGCGCATCCCGGGACTGCTCGCGCGGCTCGCGGGCGGCGATAGCGTGGCGGTGGTGACCGACGCGGGCTCGCCGGGGATCTCCGATCCCGGCTACCCGCTGGTGCGGGCGGCCGCGGCGGCTGGGTTTCGGGTGGAGAGTGTGCCGGGAGCGAGTGCCGTGATCGCGGCGCTCCAGGTGAGCGGGCTGCCCACCGACGCGTTCGTTTTCGTGGGATTCCTGCCGCCGAAGAGCGCGGCGAGGCGGCGGCGGCTCGAAGAACTTTCCGAGCGGCGGGAGACGGTGGTGGCGTTCGAGTCGCCGCACCGGATCGATGCGTGCCTCGCCGACCTCGAGGTGGTGTGGGGAGATCGACCGATGGTGCTGGCGCGCGAGCTGACGAAGCTCCACGAACAGGTCGTGCGGGGAACGGCGCGCGAGGTGCGGGCGTCGCTGCTCGCCGAACAGCGACGGGGGGAGATCGTGCTGGTGCTCGGCGGCCGCGTGCGCGTACGGGCCTCCTCGACGCAGCCCGGGCCGGCGTCCAACCGGCCGGCGCCCGCCGGACGCAGGTCAACCCGGCCCCCGTCTGACCGGCCCGAGGGCACACGCCGTGACGCCGGGCGGGACGCGTGAACGTCCAGCCGCTGGCCCCGCTCGCCCCCGCGGCGGAACCGACCGCTCGCAGCGGCGTGGCGGAGCCTCTGACCTTTAAGCGGCGCATCACGCTGTTCGCGCAGGCCGCGCTCGACCCGGTCGCCGGCGGGCTGGCGCGCGTCGGTGTGCGCGCCGATCATCTCACCGCGCTCGGCCTGGTACTAAGCCTGGGGGCGGGGCTGGCGTTCTTCGAGGGCTGGTTCCGGCGCGGTGCCATCCTCGCCGCGCTGGCGGGTCTGTGCGATCTGCTCGACGGGCAGGTGGCGCGGCGGTGCGGCGCGAGGTCGCGGTTTGGCGCCTTCTTCGACTCGACCCTCGACCGACTGAGCGAAGGCATCGTGCTCACCGGGCTTGCCGGCTTCTACATCATCAACCTCGTGAATCTGGCTCTGGATCCATCGCTGGTCGCCGAGCAGATCGCTCGCGGGCTCGAGCCCCGCACCTGGGCGGCGGTGGCGCTCACCGCCATGGTGGCGCTGGTGGGATCCTTCATGGTTTCTTACACGCGGGCCCGGGCCGAGGGGCTGGGCCTCGAGTGCAAGGTGGGCTGGTTCGAGCGGCCCGAGCGCCTGGCGCTGGTGATCGTGGCGGGACTGTTCGGGGTGGGGCCGGTGATGCCCGGCGCCCTGCTCGTGCTCGCCATCCTCTCGTTCGCGACGGCGACCCAGCGGGTCGTCCACGTCTGGAAGAACACCCGCGCTGCGGGTCGGGACTCATAAGGAGGCGGTCGGTATGAGCAAGGTGCGGGTCGCGGTCATCGGCGTGGGCAACTGCGCGTCGTCGTTCATCCAGGGGCTGCACTACTACCGGAACGCGCGCGAGGCCGATCGTGTCCCGGGCCTCATGCACGTGAGCCTGGCCGGATACCACATCCGCGACGTCGAGATCGTGGCGGCGATCGACATCGACAAGAACAAGGTCGGCAAGGACGTGGCCGAGGCCATCACGACCTGGCCCAACAACACGTTCGCGTTCACCAAGGTGCCGCGCTCCGGGATCACCGTGCAGCGCGGGATGACCCACGACGGGCTGGGCAAGTACCTGTCGAAGATCATCCAGAAGGCGCCGGGTTCCACGGTGGACATCGTCAAGCTGCTGCGCGACACGCGTACCGACGTGGTCGTGAACTACCTGCCGGTGGGCTCCGAGGAGGCCACCAAGTGGTACGTCGAGCAGGTGCTCGAGGCCGGCTGCGCGTTCGTCAACTGCATCCCGGTCTTCATCGCGCGCGAGAAGTACTGGCAGCAGCGCTTCGAGAAGAAGGGCCTGCCGGTGATCGGCGACGACATCAAGTCGCAGGTGGGCGCCACCATCACCCACCGCGTGCTGACCAGTCTGTTCAACGATCGCGGCGTGCGCATCGACCGGACCTATCAGCTCAACTTCGGCGGCAACACCGACTTCCTCAACATGCTCGAGCGCGAGCGCCTCGAGTCGAAGAAGATCTCGAAGACCAACGCCGTCACCAGCCAACTCGACGTGGACCTGCCGGCGCGGGATGTCCACGTTGGCCCCTCCGACCACGTACCTTGGCTGGAAGACCGCAAGTTCTGCTACATCCGTATGGAGGGCACGACGTTCGGCAACGTGCCGCTCAACGTCGAGCTGAAGCTCGAGGTATGG
>CAYONG010000132.1:0-53233 GCA_964405235.1 uncultured bacterium
TGCCCGAGTTCGTCTACGGCGTCTGGGTCGGGGCGAGCCTGCACGAGATGGCGCATGTGGTCGCCGCCGGGTTCGGCGTCAGCGACGAGGCGGCGCGGGTCGCCACCGTGGTCAAGCTGGCGCGCATCAGCCTGCTCGCCCCGGTGGTGCTCTACCTCGGCTGGTCGCTGCGCCACAAGCATCTCGAGGCGGGCCAGGCGAAGGTGGCGCCGTTGCCGTGGTTCCTGGTGCTGTTCGTGATCTTCGCCGGGATCAACTCGCTCGGGATCATCCCCTCGCGCTGGCTCGACTTGGTCCGACGCGCCGATCTGTGGCTGCTGTGTGTCGGCATGGCGGGCGTGGGGCTCCAGACCGGGTTCTCCGACCTGCGCTCGGCGGGCGGGCGGGCGATCGCGGCGGGGGCGCTCCAATGGGCGTTCCTTGCGGCGGTCGCTTACCTGCTCGCGCTCTGGCTCTGTCGGTGATGGCTCCCGGCGATCTGGCGGAGCTGTGCGCGCTGGTGTTCGTGGCCGCCGTCCTCTACTCGATGGTCGGCCACGCGGGGGCCTCCGGATACCTCGCGGCCATGGCGCTGGTCGGCATCGCCCCGGCGGTCATGAAGCCGACCGCGCTCACTCTCAACATCCTGGTCGCGACCGTGGGCACCGTGCAGTTCGTCCGCGCCGCGCGTTTCTCGTGGAGCTTGTTCTGGCCCTTCGCTCTGGGCTCGGTACCGTTCGCCTTCCTGGGCGGGTCGCTCGCGCTGCCGATCGCCGTCTACAAGCGCTTGCTGGCGCTCGTGCTCCTCTACGCCGCCTACCGCCTGTTCCGCACCGCGACCGCCGCAGGCGAGTCGCGGCCGGTGCCCCGTCCGGTGGCGATGGCTTCGGGCGCGGGGATCGGCTTCCTGTCGGGGTTGACCGGCGTCGGGGGTGGGATCTTCCTCAGCCCGCTCATGCTCATCATGGGCTGGGCCGACGCCCGTCGGACGGCGGCGATCTCGGTCGCGTTCATCCTCGTGAACTCGGTGTCTGGCTTGCTGGGCCATCTCTCGAGCGTGCGTTTCCTGCCCCGCGAGATCGGGTTCCTCGCCGGCGTGGCGCTCGTGGGCGGGTTCCTAGGCTCGACCCTCGGGAGTCGGAGGCTCCCCAATCCGGTGCTCCGGCGCCTGCTCGCGGTGGTGCTGCTGGTCGCGGCAGCGAAGCTGCTCTTCGCCTGACCGTGGGAGGCGTTCGCAGGGCGTTGCCATCGTTTGACTGCGGCCTGTGGTTTGTTAGCCTGCGAGCACCTCCCATGCCTCATCCGCGCGGTATCCGCACGAGGAAGCTCGCGCATGTCCCCTGAGACACCACGCAAGCTGAGTGCCGGCACCGGCTCCGCGGCCGCCGCGCGCGGCGGACTTCCCGCCACCGGCACCCCGCCCGGAGCCTGGCGCGGCGCGGGATACGCGCAAACCTTCGGCGCCACCGAGCGCACCGACCGCTGGTGGCTGGTCCCGCTCGCCCAGGCGCTGGGCTTGGTCGTGCTGATCGGCTACGCCAACTACGCCGCCATTCTAGGGGCCGCGCACTACCACTACGTCGAGAACGGGCGGCACTACCTCTCGCCCTTCTATTCGCCCTACCTGCACCCGGCGTGGCTGCCGGCGTGGCTCTCGCCCGCGCTCCTCATCCTGGTCTTCCCGCTCGGCTTCCGCACCACGTGCTACTACTACCGCAAGGCCTATTACCGCTCGTTCTTCGCCGACCCGATGGGGTGCGCGGTCGGCGAGGCGCGTGCCAAGGGCTACTGCGGCGAGCTCAAGTTCCCGTTCATTCTCCAGAACCTGCACCGCTACTTCCTCTACGCGGCGCTGGTGATCCTCGTCATCCTGTGGTGGGACGTCTTCCAGGCGTTCAGGTTCAGAGATCCGGACGGCTCGCGATTCTTCGGCATCGGCGGCGGCTCGCTCGCCATCCTCGCCTCGACCGCCACCCTCACGCTCTACACCTTCTCCTGCCACTCGCTGCGGCACCTCGTCGGCGGCAAGCTCGACTGCTTCTCGTGTGCGGCGGCGGGCGGGCCGCGCCAGAAGGCGTGGGGCATCGTCGGCATCCTGAACGAGCACCACATGGGCTGGGCGTGGGTGAGCCTGTTCGCCGTCTGCTTCGCCGACTTCTACGTGCGCATGTGCTCGATGGGCGTGATCTCGGACCCGATGTTCATCACGTTCCGCACGCTCTTCGACCTCCCCCTCCACACTCCCTAGCGCCCCGGCCCGAGGCACGGATGGAACAGGTCGAGATCCACGAACACGACGTGATCGTCATCGGCGCGGGGGGCGCGGGGCTGCGCGCCGCGATCGAGGCTTCAGCGCTCGGCTGCTCGGTCGGCCTGGTGTGCAAGTCGCTGCTCGGCAAGGCCCACACCGTGATGGCCGAGGGTGGCATCGCCGCCGCGCTCGCCCACGTGGATTCCCAAGATAGCTGGGAGACGCACTTCAAGGACACGATGAAGGGCGGCTCGTTCCTGAACCACTGGCGCATGGCGCAGCTTCACGCGCAGGAGGCCCCCGAGCGGGTGCGCGAGCTGGAGCAGTGGGGCGCGCTGTTCGACCGCACGCCGGACGGCCGAATCCTCCAGCGCGCCTTCGGCGGCCACACCTGGAAGCGCCTGGCCCACGTCGGTGACCGCACCGGGCTCGAGATGATCCGTACCCTCCAAGACCGCGGCGTCCACCAGGGACTCGACGTCTATATGGAATACACGGTGACGAAGCTGTTCACCGACGGCGGCCGCGTCGCCGGCGCCCTCGCCTACCGGCGCGACACCGGCGGCTTCGTGTTGTTCCGCTGCAAGTCGGTGGTGATCGCCACCGGCGGGGTCGGCAAGGCCTACAAGGTCACCTCGAACTCGTGGGAGTACACCGGCGACGGCCAGGCGCTGGCCTATCATGCCGGGGCCGAGTTGATCGACATGGAGTTCCTCCAGTTCCATCCCACCGGCATGGTGTGGCCGCCCGGTGTCATGGGCATCCTGGTGACCGAGGGGGTGCGCGGCGAGGGCGGCATCCTGCGCAACAGCCAGGGCGAGCGCTTCATGTGGAAGTACCTGCCGGAAGCCCGCCGCCACGAATACGCGGCCGACGAGGACGAGGCCCGCCGCTGGGTCGAGGCCGCGGTCGAGGGCGAGCAGACCGACGCGCGCCGCCCGCCCGAGCTCTCGACTCGCGACAACGTGGCGCGCGCCATCTACACCGAGGTGCGCGAGGGCCGCGGCACCCCGCACGGTGGGGCGTTCCTCGACATCAGCTACATGCCGGCCGAGCGGGTGAAGAAGAAGCTCCCCTCCATGTACCACCAGTTCATGGAGCTGGCCGACGTGGACATCACGAAGCAGCCGATGGAGGTGGGACCCACCACCCATTACATGATGGGCGGCATCCGGGTGGAGCCCGACACCGGGGCGGCGACCGTGCCGGGCCTGTTCGCCGCCGGCGAGGCGGCCGCCGGCATGCACGGCGCCAACCGGCTGGGGGGGAACTCGCTCTCCGACCTGGTGGTGTTCGGGAAGCGCGCGGGGGCGGGCGCGGCCCGCTACGCCATGGATGTCCTCGGGACACTGAAGGTCTCCGACGCCGAGATCGAGGCCGAGACGCGCGACCTACTCGCCCCCTTCGAGCGCAGCTCGGGCGAGACGCCGTACGATGTGCACGAGGCACTTCAAGATTGCATGGGCAAGGAGGTCGGCATCTTCCGGGTGCAGGGGGACCTCGAGCTGGCGTTGCGCGAGCTGGAGGGCTTGAAGGAGCGCGCGGGCCGGGTGCGGGTCGCGGGCTCGCGCATCTACAACCCCGGCTGGCACCTGTCGCGCGATCTGCGCAACCTGCTGCTCGTCTCGGAGGCGATCGCGCGCAGCGCGCTGCTGCGCAAGGAGAGTCGTGGGGCGCACTCGCGGCTCGATTTCCCCGGCATGGACGCCTCGCTCGGCAAGGTGAACATGTGCGTCACCCGCGCCGTGGACGGCATGAAGGTGGAGCCCACGCCGCTGCCCGAAATGCCGGCCGAGCTGAAGGCGCTGTTCGAGTCGGCGCCGCAGCCGGCGGGGAAGTCGTCATGAGCGCGGGCGCGATCCGTGGCGCGTTTGGCGGGGCGGTCGCCGGAGCAACCGCCGCAGCCGCAGCCGCCAAGGCGAAGCAGGCGGAGCGCCCGACCAGCCGCGAAGCCATCCTCCGCGTCTACCGCGGCGACGCCACAGGCGGGCAGGAGGTCGAGTACCGGGTCCCGATCGAGACCGGCATGGTGGTGCTGGACGCCATCCACTGGATCCAGGCGCACCGGGCCCCCGATCTCGCCGTGCGCTGGAACTGCAAGGCCGCCAAGTGCGGCTCGTGCAGCGCCGAGGTGAACGGCAGGCCGACGCTCATGTGCAAGAGCCGCATGGAGCACTTCCCCGCCGGCGTGCCGATCGTCGTGCGGCCGATGAAGACGTTCCCGATCATCAAGGACCTCGTGACCGACGTATCGTGGAACTACGAGGTCGACAAGCGCATCCCGCCGTTCCAGCCCAGGAAGGACGCCGACTGGCGCTGGCAGCAGTCCGACGTGGACCGAGTGCAGGAGTTCCGCAAGTGCATCGAGTGCTTCCTGTGTCAGGACGTCTGCCACGTGCTACGCACGCACGAGCTCAAGCACCAGTTCGCGGGGCCGCGCTTCCTGGTGCGGATTGCTGGCCTCGAGATGCACCCGATGGACGGCGCCGACCGCACCGGATTCCTGAAAGACGAGGCCGGGATCGGGCTCTGCAACATCACCAAGTGCTGCACCGAGGTGTGTCCGGAGAGCATCACCATCACGGACAACGCCATCATCCCGCTCAAAGAGAGGGTGGTGGACCGGTTCTACGACCCGGTGCTGATGGTCTGGCGGGCGATCACCGGAACGAAATGACGGGCCGGCCCCGCGGCCCGGTGACGGCGTCACCGGCGCTCGCTCTCGCCATCGTCGCCGAGCTCCTCATCGGCGCGGCCCCCGTCCACGCCGAGCCGGCGCCCCTCCTCGCGGACTCGGTCGTGCACGCCCTCGCCGACGAGCTCTCGGGCGAGGCGGCGCTCCGCAATCTGGAAGCATTCTCCCGCCAGCACCGGATGCGTGGCTCCGTCGGTTACCGCAACGCGGCCACGCACATTGTCGAGACCCTGAGGGGGTACGGCATCGGCGATGCGCGCATCACGCGCTTCCCGGCCGATGGCGTGCGCTTCTACGGCACCCAGAAGTCCCGGCCCCCATGGGACGCCGAGTTCGCCGAGCTCTGGGAGCTGCGCGAGCGCAATGGCACCTGGGTCCGCGAGCACCGCCTCGCGAGCTGGGAGGCGATGCCGCTCAGCCTCGCGCAGGACAGCGAGAGCGGCGAGGCGACCGCCGACCTCGTGGATGTCGGTGCGGGGACCGCCGAGGGCGACTACGCGGGCAAGGACGTGCGGGGCCGGATCGTGCTGGCCTCGTCGCAGCCGGGCGAGGTGGCCCTCCTCGCCGTCGAGCGCCACGGTGCCGTCGGCATCGTGAGCTACGCCCAGAACCAGCGCACCGCCTGGTGGGGCGAGAACGAGAACCTGGTGCGGTGGGGGCACCTCGGCACGTTTGCGGCGAAGCCAACGTTCGCGTTCATGGTCTCGCTCAAGCAGGCACGCGAATTCCAGCGCCGGCTCAAGGGCGGCGAGCGGATCCGACTCTCGGCCACCGTCCGTGCGGGGAAGCATCCGGGCTCCTACGAGATCGTCGAGGCGACCATCCCGGGCGACGATCCGCTCCTCAGGCGTGAGGAGATCGTTCTTACCTGTCACCTCGATCATCCGCGCCCCGGGGCGAATGACAACGCGAGCGGCGCGGCCGCCATCCTCGAGGTGGCGCGGGCGCTGCAGAAGCTCATCCGCGAGGGGCGTATTCCGCCGCCCGCGCGGACCCTCCGGTTCGTATGGCCGCCCGAGATCGAAGGCACGCTGGCCCTGCTCAACGGCCGGCCGGACCTCCCCGCGCGCATCATGGCCACGATCCACATGGACATGGTGGGCGGCGGCCCCGAGACCAAGGCCATCTTCCACGTCACGCGCGGACCGGCGAGCCTGCCGTCGTTCGTCTACGACGTGGCCGAGGCGTTCGGGGAGTTCGTGAATCGCCAGACCGCGGCGTTCGCGTCGGGCCGCGGCTCGGATCTCCCGCTCCATTCGCCCGAAGGCGGCAAGGAGGCGGCTCTGGCCGACCTGGCCGAGTACACCGGCGGGAGCGATCATGACGTCTACTGCGAAGGCTCGTTCCGCATCCCGACCATCTATCTCAACGATTGGCCCGACCGCTACATCCACACCAACGCGGACGTGACGGGGAACATCGACCCGACCAAGCTCAAGCGGGCCGCGTTCATCGGCGCGGCGTGCGGATACTTCCTCTCCCGGGTGGGCACGGCGGATGCCGCCGCCCTGGTGCGCAACCACCGCGCTCGCGCCCTGGTCCGCACGGCGACTATGCTTCGCCGTGCCGAGCAGCTGCCGCCGGAGGAGGCCGTCCATCTCCGGCGATTCCACCTCGCGTACGAGCAGGCGGTGGTGGAATCTTTCGAGCGGTTCTTCCCGCTGCCGCAGGAATCGGCCGCCGAGTCGAGAGCGTTGTCCGGCAATCTCTACCGGCTGGTGGGTGGGCCCCTGCCGCCGCCGACGCCTGCCCTCGGCGATGGCGGCGCCGTCTTCGCGCGCGACGGGGCGGTGCGGGGACCGATGGGCGTGTTCGGCTACGATTACCTCGAGGATCATCTCGGACGCGCCGCCACCGACTCCCTGCGACTGCGCCGCCACCTGGGCCTGCGCGGCTCCGGCGGGGACTACGCCTACGAGGTCCTGAACCTGGTGGATGGCCGGCGGACGCTCGGAGCCATCCGGGACGATGTCTCTGCAATCTACGGGCCGGTGCCGCTCGAGCTGGTGGTGGAGTACGCGCGCGCGCTGGAGACGATCGGAGTGCTCCGCCGCCGGCCCTGACCGGGCCTCCGCGGCGCGCGGGGGATCAGGCCGCCCGCTCCGCGGTGTGGCCCGCGCTCCGCTCCAGCACGGCGACCAGCGCGTCGAGGCAGTCGGGGTCGAGCCCCACGGCGCGCTCCTTCTCGAGGATCTCGAGTGCGACCTCCTCGGGCATCGCCGGCCGGTAGGGCCGATTCGCCGTCAGCGCCTCGAACATATCGGCCACCGCGAGCACGCGGCCGCCGCGCGGGATCGCCTCTCCGCGCAGCTGCCGGTGGTAGCCGCGGCCGTCCAGCCGCTCATGATGCGAGCCGGCGACCAGTGCGAGCGGACCGAATCCGCGGATGCGCTCGAGCACGCATTGGGTGAAGAACGGGTGCAGGCGCACCAGCTCCCACTCTTCGGGCGTGAGCGCCCCCGGCTTGTCGAGGATCGAGTTGGGGATCGAGAGCTTGCCGAGGTCATGCATCAGTCCCGCGCGCCGCAGCTCGGCGAGCTCCTCGGGGGGCAACCCCAGCTCCCGCGCCATGCCGACCGCGATGTCGGTGACCCGCGCCGAGTGGGTGGCAGTGTAGGGGGACTTGGCATCCACCACCGCTGCGAACCCTTCGGCAATCCGGTCGAGCGTGCCAGGTCCCGCCAGCAGCGCGGCGTCACCCGGCTCGCAGTCGCGCACCGCCTGCTGGAGCGCGTGCTCGTCGAGGCTGCACCAGTGCGCGAGATCGGCCTCCAGCTCTTCTGCCGCGCCGACCAGCGTCGGGTCGAACCAGCGTCCGCCGCGCTCGCGGGCCACCTCGAGTGCCGCGCCGGGGCCCTCGAGAGCAGCGAACACCTCGAGCGTCTGGGCCAGGCCCATCAGGCGCGCGAGCAGGGGGATCTCCTGGCCGCGCAGCCCGCGCGGGTAGCCATGGCCGTCCCAGTGCTCGTCGAGCGAGCGAAGCGCCGCGGCCACCTGCGGGCTGAATCCCAGCCGCGTGACGATGTCGCTGCCGCGCTGACAGCGGGTCTCGACCAGCTTGGCGGCCTCGCGCGGGCCGGCCGCGGCCAGACCTGCGACCCGGCAGGCGCGCTCGAACCACGAGGAGCCGGGCGCAGCGTGCGCCAGGGCGAAGCGGGCGGCCTTGAAGTAGTTGGCCCAATCCACGTGCCTCAGGTCGCGCTTGGCCACGCGCTCGTCGCCGCCGAACAGCTCGAACACGCGGGCGGCATTGCTCGAGCAGCCCACGTCCTTGAGCATCAGGGCGTAGTAGAGGTCGCGCTGGTCCACCATCGGCAGCCCCATACGCTTGGCCAGACGCATGCCGATGAGGCAGGTCCTGAGCGCATGGCCGAAGGGGTGCCCCTCGGTGATGTCGAGGGCGAAAGACAACGCCGAGAACACCTCGGCGACGCTGACCGACGGGGCGCGCTCGTCGTGGCGCGCGGGGGCTGGGGTCATGCGGGCGGTATCGGCTGGCGCCGCCACCGGCTTGAGAGCGAACCGCATGCGGGAGGCAGGGTTGGGGGCGCGGCGCTGCATATCGCTTCACCGCCCGTGGAGCGCACAACCGTTGCCCCGGTCGCGGGCAAAGCCTTACCATTACTGCGGCTCGCAGCTTCCAGCGAAACCCGCTTGAACCGTCCTCTCGAGCATGGTGGACGGTTCCCGGGTCCGAACGCACCTTCAACACAGGAGCCCCCATGGCCCCCGGGCGATGGCTTGCCCGCGCGTCCCGCGCGCTGGCGCTGGTTGTTCTCGCAACTCTCGCCGCGGTCCCGACTGCGCATGCCTTGCGGGTGGTCAACTACAACATCACGAACTATCCGGGGCTGAACCTCGCCGGGCGCCAGCCGCATTTTCGTACCGTGCTGGCCACGCTCGGCGCGGACGTCGTGGTCGTCCAGGAGATGCAGAGCCAGGCCGGGGTGGATTCGTTCCGCACCAACGTGCTAAACGTGATCGAGCCCGGGCAGTGGTCCTCCGTGACGTTCGTCAACGGCAACGACACGGACAACGCACTCTTCTACAAGCCCTCGAAGGTCCAATTCCTTGGCGGATGGGCGTGGTATCCCTCGGCGACGCTTCTCAGATTGGTCAACTGCTACCGACTGAAGCCGGTCGGCTACGCGGCGGGTTCGGCCGAGTTGCGCATCTATTCCCAGCACCTCAAGGCCTCGCAGGGGTTCGAGACCGATCGTCTCAACGAGGCGATTGGCATCCGCGACAGCATGAACTCCGTGCCGCCCGGGACCCACTCCATCCTGATGGGAGACTTCAATATCTATACCGGAACCGAGCCCGCGTTTACGAAGCTCCGCGAGAGTCAGGCGGACAACGATGGCCGACTCTACGATCCGCTCAACGCGCCGCTCATCACCTGGAACACCGCCAGCCTCTCGGCGATCCACACGCAGAGTCCTTGCTTAACTTGCCCCGGAGGATTCGCGACCGGCGGCCTCGACGATCGTTTCGACATGTTCCTGCCCACATACAATCTCAACGATGCTGAGGGGCTCGACCTTCTGGTCGCCACCTACAAGCCGGTCGGCAACGACGGCCTGCACTACAACCTCAACATCACCGATCCGCCGACCATCCCCGAGGGGGCGGCGTTCGCCACCGCCCTCTGGAACTCCAGCGATCACCTGCCCATCCGCGTGGACATCCAACTGCCGGCCAAGATGACCCTGCCGGCGAGCCTCGCCTTCGGTAGCGTCCTCGTCGGCGCGGCCGCGACCCAAAACCTGGCGGTGTCCAATCCCGCCCTCGTCCCGGCCGACGAGCTGAACTACGCGCTGGCGCCCGATCCCGGCTTCACCGCTCCGGGCGGCATGTTCGCCGCCAACGCGGGCGCCCCGAACAACAACCACGCGATCGGGATGAGCACGGCGTCCGTCGGGACCAAGTCCGGCACGCTCACCGTGAACTCGGACGACGTGGACGTGCCGACCTCCAACGTCTCCCTGACCGGCACCGTGCTGGACCACGCCGCCGCGTCGCTCGATTCCAGCGCGACCTTGCTCGCGACCCCGGTGGATTTCGGCGACCACGAGGTTGGTCAGTTCGCGAAACAGCCGGTGCGCGCACACAACCTTGGCTACGACGCGCTCCAGGCGCGGCTCTCGGTCAACTCGGCCAATATCGTGGGCGGCGACGGCCGGTTCTCGGTCGTCGGCGGGTTCAGCGCCGCGCTGTTGGCGGGTACGGGGCAGACCTGGAACCTCCAGTTCGCCGACATCGGCGCCACACTCGACCAGGAGTACACCGCGACCCTGACGCTGGCGAGCACCGACGAGGCGCTGCCCGGCGCCACCGCAGCCAGCGATCTGGTGGTCTCGCTCCGAGCGAAGCCGCTCTCGGGCACCACCGGTGTCCCGGGCGGCGAGTTGCCGAAGGCGCTGGCCTTCCACAGCCCGCGCCCCAACCCGCTCGCGCGCGAAGCGGTGTTCGCCTTCGATCTGCCCGAGGCCGCGCAGGTGAGCCTCGCGATCTACGACCTCACCGGCCGCCGGGTGGCCAATCTCGTCTCGGGCTCACTCGGCCCCGGCCGCTACCAGATGCCCTGGCGCGCGGTCTCGGAGAGCGGTCCGCGGGTCCCGGGCGGGCTCTACTTCGCCCGCTTCACCACCCCGGGGATGAGCCGGGTCGCGCGGCTGATCGTGCTGCCGTAGCCGGGCGCCGGTTCGTGCCCGAACGCCCGCCCTCCTAATCCGTTTCCCACGCGAACCCGCGGCACGCCCTGATCGGCAGCGCTGGGTAGCGCGGGAACGAAGGGTCGCTCGCTGAGCGTTTGCACAACCAGTAGCTCGCCATGGTCGCCGGCACTTCACGCGCGTGCCGGCAGTTGCGACAGAGTCCAACGGGATCCGGGGCGCCGATCGGGGCGGGCGTGTATTCCGCGGTCGGACCCAGGCGCGGGAACGGCATACCGATCAGTCGATCGTGCTCGACCATGGTGCAGCGGTCCATCACCACGATGAGCCCCGCCGCGCGCGCGATCGCCGCCGCCTCGTCGTTCACGACGCCGATCTGAAGCCACAGGATTCGCGCGCCCACCTCCACCGCCGCGTGCGCGATCTCGGGCGTGAACTCGGCGCGACGGAACACGTCCACCAGATCCACGCGCCGCGGCACGGCATAGAGATCCTGATAACACGTCTGCCCGAGCACCGACCCCTCGTTCGGATTGACCGGGACAACCGTGTAGCCCTGCTCCATCAACCCGCGCGACACCCTATGGCTCGGACGGTCGAGCCGGGACGAAGCGCCGACCACCGCGACGACCGGGCGCGCTTCGAGTAGCGCCATCAGATCGCGGTCGGGCGGGGTGTGCGGCTCGGTGCTCATGGGTGGCGAATCTAGTCCTTCGCCGCGCCGGCCGCGACCGGTTCGCCACGGGCGCCCCCCGCATGCGGGCTTGACTTGGAGCCGCGCCGGGCCCCAGATTCGCTCCCCTGTGCGCACTTCCGCAGGCCATCCTGAGGAGGGCCTGCGCATCCATCTGGGGGAAGACTCGATGTCCCGTGTTCCGTCGTCCGTCGTCCGCGCAGTCCTGATTTCGCTCGTCCTGGCCGGTGCGCTTGGAGCCGGGGCCGGGGCCGCCTTCGCCGGCACGGACGTCGGCAGCATCAACTTCATCATCGGACGCAAGAACATCACCGGCGACACGCTGTTCGTGGGCCCGCCGAGCGGCGTGGTGGCGGACGGGCAGCCGGCGCTGGGCGTCGAACTGACCTGGGGCCGGCAGGGCTGGCCGGCGCTGATCGCCCTCGACGTGCTGCACTCCTATGACGACGGGGTCACCCGCGTCCCAGCCTTCTTCACCACTCCGGCATACGATCAGCGCCTGCGCGCGAGCACGTTCGAGATCGGGCTGGGCGTGCGTCGGGCCTGGACCGTCCTCGGCCTCTCGCCCTATCTCGGCGCCGGCGGGTCGTTGGTGCGCGGCAATGCCGTGGTCGAGATCAGCGATCCCAACGCCGGCCAGTTCGGCGCCCTCACCGCCTCTGCGCGGGGGCGCGCCTCCGCGTTCGGCTACTGGGCGGGTGGCGGGATCTACCGCCGTCTCGGACCACGCTTCCAACTCGGTCTCGCCGGCCGTTACTCGAAGGCAACGCTGCCGGCGTCCCGGTTGATCGTCGAGAGCGGGTCCCTCCCCACGTCCGCCTCAATCCGGGAGATCGACGCGGGCGGACTGCACATCAACCTGGTCGTGGGCTGGTCGTTCCCAAGCCGCAAGTAGCGCCGTGGTGGGCGCGGCCGGGCCTCCCGCGTCCGGCCGCGCCCGCCCCGCTGCGGTAGACTCGCGGGGCATGTCGCCCCGACCTGGACCACGCCGCCCCGCATGACACGCGGACGCTTGGCCCCCCGGGTCGCCCACCCGGCCTCCCGCCCGGCGCTGCCCGCGCGGACCCCAGGCCCGATCTCCCTCCACGCGGAATCGCCGCTCGATCCGCCTGCCGCCCGCCGCTGGTTGCTCGCCTCGATCGGCGTCGCCCTCGTGCTCGGCGTCGCGCTCCTCGTGATGGCCCTGGGCCCCCACCGGGTGGGCGACTACTTCACCGAGACCGACTTCTACGGCGGGTACGCCGCCGGCGCGAAGGCGCTCCAGAGCGGCCATCTCGATCCGGCGCGCTACGGCGTCGTGGGTCCGGGATACGAGGCGGCGCTGGCGCTGGTCGGGTTCGTCGTGCGCGACCAGTTTCTCGCCGCCGAGCTGATCTCGGTGATCTCGGTGGTCGCGGGCGTGGCATTGTGGGCGCTGCTCGTCGCGCGGCGTGCCGACCCGCGGCTCGCGTTCGCGCTCACCCTATTCCTCGCCACCAATGGGACGCTCTTCCGTTACGGCTACTCGGCCACGACCGACGCCCTCGCGTGGGCGCTTCAGGCACTCGCGCTCTTCCTGCTGCTCGCGCGCGAGCGCCCGCGTAGCGCGCTGCTGGCCGGCGTGGTCGCGGCGCTCGCCTTCCTCACCCGCTACAGCGCGGTCTACCTGCTGCCGGCAGGCCTCGTGGCGCTGGTCGCGGGCGGCACGCTCCAGCCACCTCGGGCCCGCGGCGCGCTGCTGTTCGCCGCCGGTTTCGCCGCGCCGGTCGTGCCGTGGGTGCTCTACTCGCTCACCCACGGCGGGTCGCTCGCGCTCCAACTCCATCACAACATCGCCTACGACGTGTTCGCCCGCGCGCAGGGGATCCCCTGGGACGATTACCAGGAGCTGCTCCAGCCCCAGTTCGGATCACTGTGGGACGTGATCGCCCGCGATCCGGGGGCGGTGGCGCGGCGCGAGCTGTTCAACATCTGGGATCACCTGCGACTCGACATGCAGGCGTTGCTGGGGCCGGCGGTAGCGGTCTCGGCCGCGGTCGGCCTGGTGCTTGCGGCGCTGGACGGCACGCTGCGCCGTTTGTGGCCGTTGTGGCTCTCGGGCACGCTCGCGTTCCTGGTGCTGGTGCCGGTGTTCTACTCCGAGCGCTATTCGCTGCCGCTGCTCCCGGTCTACGCGACGCTCGCCGCCGCCGCGTTCAGCTCGCCGCGCTTCGCGTTGGCGGTCGGGCGGGGACGTGCCCTGTGGCTCAAAGCCCTGCTATTCGCCCTCCCGCTCGCGCTCGCGGCGCAGACCTCGGCGCGGGTCCAGGCGCGGGTCATCGACCAGCTTCCGGTTGAGGTGCTGGAGTCGGCGCGCGCGCTACGCGCCCAGGCGCGCCCCGGGGATCGGGTGATCACCCGCAAGCCGCATATCGCCTTCCACGGCGGGGTGGAATCGCTCCCGTTCCCGTTCACCAAGACCCTGCCCGAGCTGGCCGCCTACGCGCGCGAGCATCGGGCACGGTGGCTCTTCTTCTCGTGGCCGGAGGCCGAGATGCGGCCCGACTACTTCTTCCTGCTCGATACCAGCGCCGTGGTGCCCGGGCTCACGGTGCGCAGCGTTTCGCCCGGGCATCCCGCAATCCTTTACGAGATCGGCCCGGGTTTCGGCGCCATCCCGAGTTGGTTCTCCAACGATACGCTGGTGGCGTACTACACGTCGCGGGCGCGCCTGAAGGTGAACCCGCGCGAGGTACGCTCGCTCTACACGCTGGGGCTCATCGCCCGCGCCCGCGGACAGCTGGACGAGGCGCGACTCCAGCTCGAACTGGCGCTCCGCCTGAGCCCCAACGACCTGCCGACCGTGCTCACTCTCGGCGACGTGTATCTCCGGTCGAACGACGCCTCGCGGGCCGCCCAGGCCTACCAGCGGGCCCTCGCCCTCGATCCGGGCAATGTCACGGCGCAGGTCGGGCTCGGCTGGGCGGCGTTGGTCGCCCGCCAGCCGGCGGACGCCGCGCACCTGTGGCGGGGCGTCATCGACGTCACCCGCGATGGTGCTACCCTGCGGCGCATGATCGAGCTCTACCGCGCGGTGGGGGACACCGCGGCCGAGACGCAGGCGCGCGCGGCGCTCGGCCGCCTGGACGGCACGCCGTGAGGGCATTGCGTGGACTCGGCGCGGCCGGCGCACTCGCGCTCACCGTGCTGTTCGGGGTCTCGTGCACCCGGCCGGGAGCGAGCCCGCCCGACCCCAGGCGGGGGGCCTCGGGCGCCGACTCGGTGACGGTGGCGCTCTGGCGGTTCGACGAGGCGGCGGGCGCCCGCTGCGCCGACGCCGGCCCGTTCCGCCTCGACGCCACCGCCGGGCCCGGCACGCGCGGCAGTTACGGCCGCTACGCGAGCGCGCGCGAGTTCACGCGGGTGATCGATTCGTTCGTGTACGCGCCGAACAATCCGGTCCTCGATCCCTCCAGCGGGTTCACTGTCGAGGCGTGGGTGCTGCCGCGCGCGTTCGGCCAGTACGAGGACACGCCGATCGCGGCGCGTTGGACGCAGGAAGGGAACGAGCAGAGCTGGCTGTTCGGCATCGTCGGCGCCCGGATCAAGCCGCCGTTCGCGCGGCTGCCAAGCCCCGGCTACCACGACGCTCTCGTGCTCGGCGGGCAGGCCGGGCAACTGGTGTTCGCGTTCCAACCCGCCGATGCCAGCCAGTCGCGCGCGTTCACCTCGTCGCAGCGGCTTATCCTCGAGCACTGGACCCACGTCGCCGTGAGCTTCGACGGCTCGGTCGTGCGGTTCTTCATAGACGGACGGCTCGACGCCCAGTACGCCACGCGCGGGCGAATCCAGACCAGCCACGCGCCGCTGTTGATCGGCAACTACTTTGATACCCGTCGGCTCAGCAGATTCAGTGGCGAGCTGCGCATGGAGCCGGGCGGAGATGAGAATCCCTACTACGCCTTCGAAGGGCTGATCGACGAGCTGCGCATCTCGAGCGCCGCACGCACCGAGTTCCCGGGGACCGGCCGGTGAGAGGAAGGGAGCCGCGCACTCCGGCTGGGACCGACTGGCCGCTCTGGATCTCGATCGTCCTCTTCGCCGGCAGCGGCTTTTCGGCCCTGGTCTACGAGATCGTCTGGTTCGAGCTGCTCGAGCTGGTGGTGGGCTCGTCGGCAATCTCGCTCGGCATCCTGCTCGGCACGTTCATGGGCGGGCTGTGCCTGGGCAGCCTGCTGCTGCCACGCTTGGTCCCGCGCGGGTCGCATCCGTTCCGTGTCTACGCGCTGCTCGAGCTTGGGATCGCGGCCTTGGGCGTGCTCGTATTCTTCGCCGTGCCGCTCATCGGCGGCCTCTACACCGGCAGCGACGCGCATGGGCTGTGGGGCGTGTTCCTGCGCGCTGCGTTCGCGGCCGTTTGCCTGCTGCCCCCCACCTTGCTGATGGGGGCGACACTGCCGGCCATCGCCCGCTGGGTCGAGGCCACGCCGCGCGGGGTCGGCTGGCTGGGGGTGTTCTACGGCAGCAACATCGCCGGCGGCATCCTCGGCTGCCTGCTGGCAGGCTTCTACCTCCTGCGGGTCCATGACGCCGCGGTCGCGACCACGGTCGCCGCCATCACCAATGTGGTCGTGAGCGCCATCGCCTGGACGCTGGCCCGGCGCAGCACCGCCCACGCTCCGCCGCCGGAGATGGCGGCCACCGCGGCCCCTGCCCCCTCCGGCAACGCGGCGATCTACGTCGCGATCGCCCTGTCCGGTCTTTGCGCGCTGGGTGGCGAAGTGGTCTGGACGCGCCTGCTCTCCTTGCTGCTCGGGGCGACGGTGTACACGTTCTCGATCATCCTCGCCGTCTATCTGATGGGGCTCGGGATCGGCAGCAGCCTGGGCGCGGCCATCGCGCGCTCGAGCCCGCATCCGCGGCGCGCCCTCGGGGTCTGCCAGGCGCTGCTCGCGCTCGCCATCGCCTGGTCGGCGTACATGCTCAGCCGCTCGCTGCCCTACTGGCCGGTCGCGCCGTCGCTGACGCGCGACCCGTGGATCGGCTTCCAGCTCGACATCGTGCGCTGCCTGTGGACCCTGCTGCCCGCGACGGTGCTGTGGGGGGCGAGCTTCCCGCTCGCCCTGGCCGCGGCCGCGCGTGGACAGGACCCCGGACGCCTGGTTGCCGGCGTCTACGCGGCGAACACCGTGGGCGCGATCGCCGGCGCTCTCGGGTTCAGCTTCTTCGTCATCCCCTCGTTCGGCACGCAGGTCGCGCAGCAGGCGCTGGTGGCGCTCTCGGCCGTCGTCGGCCTCGCGCTGCTGGCCCCCGGAGCCTGGCCGCCGTGGATGAGCATGGCGCGAGGTCTGCGTGCCGCCGGCCTGGTCGCGGCCGCCCTCCTCGCGGCGTGGTTGGTCGCCCGCGTCCCGGCCATCCCCGAGGCGCTGATCGCCCTCGGACGCTACGTCGCGTTTCGGCACGCGCCGGGGAACCCGCCTGCGAATGGCGGACATGACCCCAACGTCCTCTACGTCGGCGAGGGGCTGACCCAGTCGGTGGTGGTCTCGAGCAACGGCCGCGTGCGCATCTTCCACGTCAGCGGCAAGATCGAGGCGTCCACGACACCGAAAGACATGCGCCTGCAGCGCATGCTCGGCCACATCCCGGCGCTGGTCCATCCCGAGCCGCGCTCGGTGCTGATCGTCGGATGCGGGGCGGGCATCACCGCGGGCACCTTCGCGCTCTACCCCAGCATCAGCCGCATTGTCATCTGCGAGATCGAGCCGCTGGTGCCGAAGAAGGTGGCGCCGTTCTTCGCCGCCGAGAACTACGACATCGTCTCCGATCCGCGGGTCGAGATCGTCTACGACGACGCCCGTCACTACATCCTGACCACCCGGGAGAAGTTCGACGTCATCACCTCCGACCCGATCCATCCCTGGGTCAAGGGTTCGGCCGCGCTCTACAGCCAGGACTACTTCGCGCTGGTGAAGCGGCATCTCAATTCCGGCGGCGTGGTGACGCAGTGGGTGCCGCTCTACCAGGCGAGCGAGCCGACGGTGAAGGGCGAGATCGCCACGTTCTTCGAGTCGTTCCCGAACGGGAGCCTCTGGGCCAACAACGACCGTAGTCAGGGGAACGACCACGACCTCGTGCTGCTCGGGACCGACGGCCCGACCAGGATCGATCTGGACGACATCTCGGCGCGGCTCGATCGTCCGGACCACCAGTCGGTGAAGCGGTCGCTTGAAGAGGTCGGATTCTCGACCGCGATCGAGCTGCTGGCGACCTACGCCGGGCGGAAGGCGGACCTCGCGCCGTGGCTGGCGGATGCCCAGATCAACCGCGACCGACGGCCGTGGCTCCAGTATCAGGCGGGGTGGGAGTCGTACACCCCGCAGACCGATGACGTGTCCGGGGCGCTCGCGGCGTACCGGCGGTTCCCGGAGGATCTGTTCGTGGGCTCGGAGCGCTTGAAGCAGGCGCTCAAGACCGGGGGGAATGGTTCGGAGCCCGAGCGCTAATCCGTCGCTTGTCGCCCGCCCCCGGCACCTGATAGGGTCACGTCTGCCTCCGGTGCGTGCCCACCCCACGGCTCGCGCCCCCTCTCTTCGCAGCGCCCCGCCTGACCCGCCTCCCGTGGTATCGCCGTGCGCCTCTTCGCTCCGTTCCGTCGCGCCCTCGTCACAGTTTCGCTGCTGCTCACCACCACTCACGCTCACGCCGACCCCGCGCGCGAGCTGATCGTTCATCTTGCGCGCCGCCCGCTCGGCGTCTCGAGAGCGACCGAAGACGCGCGATTCGCCGCGCGCCTCGAAATACTCGCGCTCACACCGCTCCGGCGCCTCGATGAGGGCCTCCCTCCCGCGCGGATCTCCACCGCCGCCCGTTCGAGCCCCTTCGACTTCGATCCGTCGCGCGTGCTGCTGGTCGCCGCCCGCGATTCTGCGAGCGCCGCCACCGCGCGCACGGCGCTGACGGCCGACTCGGGCGTGGTGTGGGTCGAGCCCAACGCCGTGCGCGAGCCGGCCGTGCTGCCGCCTGGCTTCCCCAGCGATCCGCTCTTTGCCGACACGCGCCAGTGGGGACTCATGAACCTGGGCCCGGCGGGAGTCCACGGCGGCGTGGCGGGCGCCGATATCCGCGCGCGGGAAGCGTGGGCGCTGAGCGTCGGCGCGAACGTTGTGCGCCTCGCGGTGGCGGACACCGGCGTGGATCCCGATCACCCGGAGCTGCAGGTCGCGCTCCCTGGCGGCGGGCATCGCATGGAGTTGGGCGTCAACGTGACCGGCGATCCCAACCCCGCCTATGCCGACACGTTCGGTCACGGCACGCCGGTCGCCGGAGTGATGGCGGCGCGCACCAACGAAGGCGCGCGGTTCGATTCGCTGGGCATGGCGGGCGTGTGCGGCGGGGACGGTGCGGTGAACGTGGGCTGCCGGCTGGTGCCGATCAAGATCGCTCCCGGCCACACCGGGACCGCCACCTCGTTCGATATCGCGCGCGCCATGCTCTACGCGACGAATGTCGGCGCGCGGGCGATGAACCTCTCGTTCGCGGGCGGCGGCCCCAGCCGGCTCGAGCGCCTGGCGATGCTCCACGCCATCACCCATGGCTGTGTGGTGGTGGCGGCGGCCGGCAATCGCGGTTATCGCGACGGCGCGCTGCCCCAGTACCCGGCCGCCTACGCCGCCGACGGGCTCGGCATCCAGGTGGGGGCGAGTGATCCATGGGACCGCCGCGCGGTCTGGTCCTCGTACGGTCCCGGGCTCGACCTGCTGGCGCCCGGCGCGGACATCTGGAGCTGCCTCATGACCTACCCGTATCCGGGCCAGCCGATGCATCCCCCCTACCTCGCGGTCTCGGGCACCTCGTTCGCGGCGCCTTTCGTGACCGGCACGCTGGGCCTGCTCGCCGCCGCGCGCCCGGATCTGATGGACACCGACTTCCAGCACATCCTGCGAGAGAGCGCCGATGACGTGGGAGGGTCAGGACACGACGACGAGACCGGATGGGGTCGCCTGAACGCCGCCGCCGCGCTGCGCGCCGTGGACCCCTCGCTCGGCCTGTGGCACGACGAGGTGGCGGGCGCCACGTTCACGAGCGCGGGCTTTGACACCCTGCTGGCCGGTGAGCCCGGACCGGGGGCGCTCGAGCGTGTCACCGGCCCGTTGCGCGTCGAGCGCATCGAGGTGACGGCGACCGTGACGCTCCCCGATTCGTTCCGCACGCCGGTGCGCGTCTGGCCGCGCGTGGGCGGCACGTTCACCGCCCGCGGCGCCTTCCGCATGCCCTACTGGACGCCGTGGGCCGAAGTGGTGGCGCAGGACGCGCGCTCCTTCACGATGCGCGGCTACCTGTTTCGTGTCGCCGAACCCTGTGCAATGTGCGGCGGGGAATCGTGGCTGCCGCTGCCGCCCGACCAGGCACGGTTCGGCTTCACCGTGCTGGGTCCGGTGGAGCGCGCGCCGATCACGGCCGCTCCCGGGCAGGCCCCCCGAGACGGCCGGCTCGCCGCCCACCCCAATCCGTTCCGCACCAACACCCGGCTCTCGGGCCCGGCGGGCAGTCCAGTCACCATCTTCGACATCGCCGGTCGGGTGATGCACCGCGGCGCGCTCGATGGCACAATGGGCGGGCTCGCCTGGGACGGCCTCGACGGGCACGGGCGGAGGGTGCGCCCCGGACTCTACTTCGTGCGCTGCGACCGACCGGCCGGACCTCTCTTCGCGAAGGTGGTGCGCCTTGAATGATCGACGTTTCGACCTGCTCCGGTTCTGCGCTCCGGTCGCGCTGCTGCTCGCCGGCTGCGCGGGCCGTGACGCGGGCGATTGGGCAAACGTCCGCGAGGTAACGCCGTCCATCCTGGTTACCCAGGCGGCAAGCGACGCGTCGCTCGCCGCCGACCACCGTGGCCGCGTCGCCCTCACCTGGGTGACGCGCGACTCGCTCGGCCAGGATCTGTGGCTCGCCATCTCCGCCGACAGCGGGCTCACGTTCGCGGCGCCGGTGCGCGTCAACCCCCGGGGCGGCAGCGTCTCGTCCTACACCGAGTGCCGCCCGGTCGCGGCGTTCGGGGAGGCGGGCGAGTTGCTGGTCGCCTGGTCCGAGCAGCGCGGGGATTCCACGAGAGCCGCCGACCTCGTGGTGCGCGCAAGCGGGGACGGCGGTCGAACACTGGGTCCACCGGTGGTCGTCAACGACGACGCCGGGGATGGGCGGGCCGGCTTCCACGGCTTCCCGTCCCTGGTCCCACTACCCGACGGCGGCTGGTTCGCGGTGTGGATGGACCCGCGCGAGCACGGGGCGGCCGGCGACAGCGCGGCCGTCGCCTCGCTCTTCTACGCGCTCAGCAACGACGGCGGCCAGAGCTGGTCGGACAACCGCACGCTCACCGCGCGCGCGTGCCCGTGCTGCCGGGTGACCGCGCTGGCCGATTCGACCGGCCTGGTCGCGGTCGCCTATCGCTCGGCCGTGGGCGACCTGCGCGACCCCGCGCTCGCGGTGTCCCACGACCGGGGCGCGAGCTTCGCGCTCGATACCGTGGTGGCGGCGGACGGCTGGCAACTCACCGGCTGCCCGGTGGAAGGCCCCTCGCTGACGATGGACCACTCGGGTGGCGGGCACTACGCCTGGTACACCGGTGCCGCCGGGGGCGGCGCGTGGATCGCCCCGTGGCGTGCCGACGGCGGGATCGTGGGACTCAAGCGCGCGCTCTCCGACAGCCTGGTCTCGGCCCGGCATCCGCAGCTCGCACGACTCGGCGCGGCGACGCTCGTGGCGGTCGAGGGCCGCACGCGAGCGGACCAAAGTCGCGGCGTGGTCGCGGTGCGCACGCTCGAGTCCGACGGCGCGCTGACGCCGTGGCTCTTCCTTGGCGCCGACGCGGGGCACGCGGCGCTGGCGCCTGCCGGCGAGCGCTCGGCTCTGGTGTGCTGGACGGAGCACGGCGAGGATGGCGATCGCGTGCGGGTGGTTCGGCTGACGCGGGTGTCTCGATAGGAGACACCGACCCGGAGGGCGAGGGGTTCTCGGCCGTTCGGTCCTGGAGCCTACTGCGCTTTGGCGGCTGTTTCCACGACTCGGGCTGCTCTCAGGACGGTGGCTTCGTTCCAGGGTCTTCCCACTAATTGGAGTCCTATCGGCAATCCTTCGATGGTGCCTGCGTGGACTGTGACGGCGGGCCAGCCGAGCAGGTTGAACGGGGCGGTGAAACGCGTGGAGGCGGGCACGCCGAGCAACGGTGCCACGCCGGGCATGGTCGGGGTACTGAGCAGATCGAGGCCGGCGCAGCGTTGTTCGAAGCGACGCCGGCATTCCGCCCGGGCCTGTTGGGCGTGGAGGTAGGCTCCAGGCGTGTAGGCGTGGGCGGTCAGCAGGCGCAGCCGCGCAAACTCGCCGTAGTCGGCGGAGCGTTCGCGCAACATGGGGGCATGAAACTCCGCCGCCTCCATGGCGAGGATCGCGCCGTTGAGGACCCGCAGGGTCGCCATCACCGGCAGGTCGACCGGGACGAGGAACGCCCCCGCGGCTTCGAGCGACCGAAGCCCGGCGCGCCATGCCTGGTACGCATCGAGCGCGCCGAGCGGCTCCTCCTCCCCATCGTCATCGAGCACGCCGATGCGCAGGCCTTTCACGCCCGCCTCGATGCCGGCGCGGTACGCGGGCACCGGGACCGCGCGCGTGCGCGCGTCTCCTGCATCGGATCCGGCGAGCACCTCCAATAGCAACGCGGCGTCGGCGACACTGCGGGACATAGGGCCAAGATGGTCGAGCGACCACGCAAGCGGAACCGCCCCGCGCAGACTCACGCGACCAAAGGTGGGCTTGAGCCCGACGATCCCGCACAGCGATCCGGGGATGCGGATCGAGCCGCCGGTGTCGCTTCCGAGCGTGGCGACCACCATTCCCGCCGCCACCGCCGCGCCGGAGCCGCTGCTCGAGCCGCCGGCGTCGCGCGTCTGATCGTGCGGATTTCGAGTGGGACCGTAGTGGACATTGTTGGAACCCGGCGAATAGGCGAACTCGGCGAGGCGCGTTTTGCCCACGATGATGGCGCCCGCTTTCCGGAGCCGCTCGACCGCGGCGGAGTCGGCGTCACACACCCGTTCGCCGCGGAACTTCGTGCCGGCGGTGGTCGGCGTGCCCGCCATGTCAAGCAGGTCCTTGATCGCGACCGGCACGCCGTGCAGCGGCCCGCGGTAACCGCCGGCGGCGATCTCGCGCTCGGCCGCCCGGGCGGCGGCGCGCGCCGGCTCCGCGAGCACGATCTGGAACGCGTTCAGCTCGGGATCGCGCGCGGCGATGCGCTCGAGCGCGTCCTCGGTCACTTCGACCGGGGAGATCTCGCGCGACCGGATGCGGGCCGAGATGCCGTCAACGGTGTCCGGAGGTGCCGCCGCGCGGCTGGCACGCGCAACGTCCGCCGGGACGGGCTCTCCCGGCGCGGATGGCGCTCCGTCACCCCACGCGGCGAGATGATCGGGGACGCCCGTAGCCGGCATCGCTCGTTCCAGCGCATCGAACGCGAGCGCGGTCCTGAGCAACCCCATCTCGAGGATGCGGTCGGCATCGCGTTCGGCGATCGGGATACCCACCGCGCGCAGATTGGCCCGCATCCGATCGACGATCCAGCCTGGGGCCTCGGGGTCACTCATCATTCCTGTCCTCGCACGGTGGTCGGCCATCCTCTCTGGCCGTCCGTGCGCGGTCAAATGTGACCGGTGCGGGAATACGATGATCGCTCGCCGGTATTCACGCCGCGGCCGGCGCCGCAATCCGTTGCCGCCCTCGCTCGCCGCATGCTACGCTCCCGCGTCTTGCATCGCTTCCTCGCGCTCCCGACCGTGATCCCGACACCCTCCCACCTCGTTCGAGGCCCCGCTTGACGCTGGACACCGGCAGCTCCGATCTCAAGGCGGTCGAGACCCTCAATAACGCCCGCGACCGCATCCTTTCCGAGCTGCGCAAGGTCATCGTCGGACAGGACCAGGTGGTCGATCAACTGCTCACGGCACTGTTCGCCAACGGTCACGTTCTGTTGGTGGGGGTCCCGGGCCTCGCCAAGACCCTGCTGGTCTCGAGCCTCGCGCAGGTGCTCGATCTCAAGTTCAACCGCATCCAGTTCACGCCCGACCTGATGCCGAGCGACATCACCGGCACCGACGTGCTCGAGGAGAGCGGGGCCGGCAAACGCGAGATCCGCTTCATCCCCGGACCGGTGTTCGCCAACATCGTCCTGGCCGACGAGATCAACCGCACGCCGCCCAAGACCCAGGCGGCACTGCTCCAGGCGATGCAGGAGAAGCAGGTCACGGTCGGCGGTCAGACCTTCAACCTGGCACTGCCGTTCTTCGTGCTCGCCACCCAGAACCCGATCGAGCTCGAGGGCACCTACCCTCTGCCCGAAGCGCAGCTCGACCGCTTCATGTTCAACGTGCGGGTGGACTATCCGTCGCAGGAGGAGGAGGAGACGATCGTCGCCCGGACGACCTCCGCCTACGAGGCGAAGCTCGATCGTGTGCTGGGCGCCGACGACATCCTCTCGTTGCAGAAGCTGATCCGCCGCGTCCCGGTCGCCGATCACGTGGTGCGCTACGCGGTGCGGCTCGCGCGCGCGACGCGCGGTCGCGAAGGGGCGCCGGAGCTGGTGAGCCAGTGGGTATCGTGGGGCGCGGGCCCGCGCGCCTCGCAGTACCTGGTGCTGGGCGCCAAGACGCGCGCGGTGCTGCTGGGACGCTACGCGCCGGGCATCGAGGACGTGCGGGCGGTTGCGCCCTCGGTGCTGAGGCACCGCATCGTCACCAACTTTACCGCCGAGGCCGAGGGCATCAAGCCCGATCGCATCATCGAGGAGTTGCTCAAGAGCGTCCCCTCGGAGTAGCCGCAGGGCGCGGCGCCGCCCTAGATCGGAGGACACCCCACCCATGGCCGCCACCCGACCCATCCCCATCCGGCAGGACGTCGAGCTCAAGCGCCAGATCGGGCTCTACGCCGCCTGCGCCATCACGGTGGGCAACATCATCGGCTCGGGCATTTTCCGCTCGCCGCACTCGGTCGCCCAACACCTCGAGGGGTTCTGGCCTGTCATCCTGGCCTGGGTCATCGGCGGTGTGCTCTCGATCTGCGGCTCGCTGGTGCTGGCCGAGTTGGCGGTCACGCATCCCAGGACCGGTGGGCTCTACGTCTTCATCCGCGAATCGTTCGGCGACGCCTTTGGATTTGTGTTTGGCTGGGCGAACCTCTGGGTCATCAAGCCTACCGTCATCGCCTCGATCACCAGTGTGTTCGCGCTCTATCTGTGCCAGGTGCTGCACTGGCCCAAGAGCGTGGAGTTCCCGGTCGGCGCCGGTGCCATCCTGCTGCTCACGTTCGTCAACTGGCTGGGGGTCAAAGAGGGCGCGGGCACGCAGTCGTTGTTTACCACGCTCAAGGTGATCGGGATCGCGGGGCTCTGCGTGGCGGCGTTCACCCTGCCCCAGAGCCACCCGGCAACCGTCGTCGAGGCGTTGACGCGCCCCCCCGACACCTCATTCCTGCAAGCGCTGGCACTGGCCATGATCGCGGTCCTCTTCGCCTACGACGGCTGGACCGACTCCACGTACGTCGCGGGCGAAGTCGTGAACCCGAAACGCACGTTGCCGATCGCGATCGTGTGGGGCACGTGGCTGGTCATCGCGGTTTACGTGCTCACCAACATCGCCTACCTGCACGTGCTGGGACCCGACGGGGTGGCCCAGTACGAGGCGGTCGGCTCCGAGACGATCCGCCGCCTGCTCGGCTCCTGGGGCGCGGGGGCGCTGGCGGTGCTGGTGGCGGTCTCGACCTTCGGCACCACCAACGGCGCCATCCTCACCGGGCCGCGCGTGACCCAGGCAATGGCGGCCGACGGGCTGCTGTGGAAGCCGCTGGCGCGTCTCGATCCCGCGCGCGGGACCCCGAGTCTCGCCCTCTGGGTGCAAGGGGTCCTGGCCTGCATATGGCTGTGGTTCGCGAGCGGCTTCGAGGATGTCTCGGGCTGGTTCGTCACCACATCGTGGCTCTTCTACGCCCTCACCACCGCGTCGCTGTTCGTCCAGCGCCGGCGCGAGGCGCGCGGCGAGATCGCAGCTCCGTCCTACCGCACCCCGTTCTACCCCTTCACCCCGATCTTGTTCGTGCTGGCGACTGCGCTGATCATCTTCAGCGACCTGCGCGACAGCGGGTGGAAGGCCTGGGCCGGGGTCGGCATCGCCGCACTCGGCTTCCCGGTCTACGCGCTCTGGAAGGGACGGCGCGTGCGCAGCACCTGATCGTCATGGAACCGAACGACATCGAGCACTACGTCAAGCCCGAGGTCTACGACCTCTGTTACTCCTGGCTCACCGACGACATCCCTTTCTATGTCGCGCGAGCGAAGGAGGCGCGCGGGGCGGTGCTCGAGGCGGGTTGCGGCACCGGCCGCGTGCTGCTGCCCACGCTCAAGGCTGGCGCTGACATCGACGGGTTCGACATCAACCCCGGGATGATCGAGTTCCTCGAGAAGAAGGCCGCCGATCAGGGGCTCAAGCCGCGGGTCTCGGTGGCGGACATGCGCGACTTCACCATGCTGCGCCGGTACGCGCTCATCACCATCCCATTCCGGGCGTTCCAGCATCTGCTCACCACCCGCGACCAGGTCGCGGCGCTCCGCTGCATGCGCGAGCATCTCGAAGGCGGCGGGGCGCTGGTCTTCAACCTCTTCTTCCCCAGCTTCGACAAGCTCGTCCAGCCCGACGGCGAGCAGGTGCTGGAGAAGGAGTTCGCCCACCCCGCCTCGGGACTCCCGGTCGCCATGTACGCGTCGCGGCAGTCCGATCGCGTGAACCAGGTCCTGCACGTCGAGCGCGAGGTGGTCGAATCCGACGCGCGCGGCTACGCCGCCCACACCCATCGCGACCGCTTCAGCATGCGCTGGATCTGGAAGCCCGAGATGGAGCTGCTGCTCGGCGCCGCCGGGTTCTCGCGCTGGAGCGTGCAGGGCGGCTTCGACGGGCGGCCGCTCGAGAAGGACACCGACGAGATGGTGTGGACGGCCTGGAAGGATTGAGCGGCGCCGAGCGCGCAGCCGCCGACCGAGCCCCAGCCGCAGCATGGCACACGGCCCCCTCGCCCTACACGCGCGCCGACCTTTACGACCTCCTCTTCCGGGACTACGCCGCCGACCTCGACTTCTACCTTGGGATCGCGAAGGCGGCGGGCGGACCGGTGCTCGATGTGGGCTGCGGCACCGGCCGCGTGCTGCTCCGCGCGCTCGAGGCTGGGCTCGACATCGATGGCCTTGACGACTCGGCCGAGATGCTGGCGCGCCTGCGCTCGAACGCCGCGGCCCACGGTCTCGTCCCACGGGTGACGCAGGGAGACATGCGCGCCTTCCCCATGCCGCGCCGCTACGCGTGCGTGATGATCCCGTTCAACGCCTTCGCCCATAACCTCACGGCGGACGACCAGCTCGCCACTCTGCGCTGCTGTCACGAGCACCTCACGCCCGGTGGCCGGCTCGTCTTTGACGTGTTCTCGGCCACACCGGCGATGATGGCGACGCCAGTGGCGGAGCCGGTGCTGGAGCTGGAAACGCCGCACCCCGAAACCGGGCTGCTCCTACGCCTCTACGATGGCCGGCGCCTCGACGTCGCGACCCAGACCCAGCACTCGCAGATCGCGATCGAGGAGCTCGACGCGGGCGGACGGGTCGCGCGCACCCATCGGTTCGTCGCCGTGGTGCGCTGGGTCTACCCGAGCGAGATGGAGCTATTGCTGCGCCTCACCGGGTTCTCCCGCTGGGAGATCAGGGGCGGGTTCGACGGCCGGCCCGCGGCCGACCATGAGGGCGCGATCGTGGTCTCGGCCTGGACGGGCCCATGAGGGCCTGGTTTTGGGATACCCTGTGCGAACCCGCCTCGGCGGCGGATCCCGAACGGGTATCCCACGGACTACACGGGCACCGCCGAGAGACGGCGGCACCTCACCGGCGCATCCCCCGCCCATGGAGGAGCACGCGATGAAGACCTATCTCACCGAGTTCATCGGGACTTTCTTTCTCGTTCTCACCATCTGCCTCGCGGTGCTGTCTGGAACCCAGCTCGCGCCGCTCGCCATCGGCTCGGCACTGATGGTCATGGTCTACATGGGCGGCCACATCTCGGGGGCGCACTACAACCCGGCGGTCACGCTCGCGGTCTGGATGCGGGGCAAGCTCCCGGCGTCGCAGGTGGCCCCCTACTGGGCCTCCCAGGTCCTTGGGTCGCTCGCGGCGGCGTTCGTGGCGCACATCATGACCGGCCGCACCTTTGCCCCGGCCCCCTCGCACGAGGCGAGCGGCATGCAGGCGCTGATGGCCGAGATCCTCTACACGTTTGCGCTCGCCCTGGTGGTGCTCAACGCTGCGACCGCCAAGCAGACCGAAGGGAACTCGTTCTACGGCCTCGCGATCGGCTTCACTCTCGCCGTTGGAGCCATGGCCGGCGGCCCGGTCTCGGGCGGGGCGTTCAATCCCGCCGTCGGCATCGGCCCGATCGTCATCTCCGCGACCATGGGCGGCGGCGGGTACGGCAACCTGTGGCTCTACTTGGTCGGACCGCTCGCGGGCGGCGCTGCGGCGGCGCTGGTGTTCAAGCTGCAGCACGCGGGCGCCGCGGACTGATCCGCCGGTGACGCCCTCCGCACCCCGGTCCGGCTCCGGCGCCCAGCCCGATCGCGGGATCGCCCGCGGCTCGCGCGACGGCCGGGCCTACCTCGACCCCGCGGTCGTTGCGCGCCTGGCGCATCTCGATGTGCGGGCGCGATTCGTGGTCGAGGGGTTCATCTCGGGCATGCATCGCAGTCCCTTTCACGGTTTCAGCGTCGAGTTCGCCGAGCATCGCCCCTACATGCCGGGCGACCCACTCAAGAACCTCGACTGGAAGGTTTGGGCGCGCAGCGACCGCCTGCTGATCAAGCAGTACACCGAGGAGACCAATCTCCGCTGCCACCTGCTGCTCGACCTCTCCGGCTCGATGGCGTTCAAGTCGCCGCGCGCGGCGCTCAGCAAGCTCGAGTACGCGCAGTCGCTCGCCGCGGCGCTCGCCTACCTCATGCTCCAACAGCAGGACGCGGTCGGGGCGATGCTGTTCGCCGAGCGCCCGCTCCGTTACCTGCCCGCGCGCGCGGTCCGCTCGCACCTCGACGAGGTGCTGAAGGCGCTGGGGAGTGCCACGCCCCAGGGCCGCACGAGGCTCGGACCGGCGCTGCACGAGCTGGCCGAGCGCATCAAGCGGCGCGGGCTCATCATCCTCCTGTCCGACCTCATGGACTCTCCGCCCGAGGTGCTGCTCGGACTCCAGCACTTCCGTCACCGGCGTCACGAGGTGGTCGTCTTCCACATCCTCGACCCGGACGAGCTGGAGTTCCCCTACACCGACACCGCCACGTTTGTGGACATGGAGAGCGACCAGCGCCTGACGACCGAGCCGTGGGAGATCGCGAAGCGCTATCGCGAGCGGCTGGCGGCGTGGTCGGCGCACTACGCGCGCGCCTGCCGCGAGAACCGTATCGACTACGTGCGGCTCGACACCCGCACGCCGTTCGACCAGGCGCTGCTCGCCTACCTCGAGAAGCGGGCGCGGCTGTTGTGACGCGGCCCTCCGCCCCGACCGATCGGTGAGCTTCCTCAACCCGCTGTTCCTGTTCGGACTCGCCGCCGCCGCGGTGCCGATCCTGATCCACCTGTTCACGCGCAGGCGCCCGCGTGAAATGCGGTTCCCCTCGCTCGAGTTCCTCTCCGAGGTGAACCGCAGCGAGATCCGCCGGCTGCGCCTCAGGCAGTGGCTGCTGTTGCTGCTGCGCACGCTGGCGGTGGCGGCGCTGGCGCTGGCGATCAGTCGGCCGGCCCTGCGCGGCACCGCGGGCCTCGCGCGTAACGCCTCGACCACGGTGGTGGCATTGGTGGATCGGAGCGCCAGCATGGGGGCGATGGCGCCGGACGGCACGCTGCTCGAAGGCGCCCGCCGCGCGGTCGAGGGTCTGCTCGCAACCCTTGGCCCCGCCGACGAGCTGCTGCTCGTTCCTTACGACCAGGGCCCGCACGCGGTCTCGGCCCGCCCGCTCGGCGACGTCGCCCGCCTGCGCGCGGAGACGCAGGCACTCGCCCCGACCGCGCGCGCGACCGATCACGCGCCGGCTCTCGAGTTCGCGGCGCGCGCGCTGGCGGAAAGCCATGCCCTGAATCGCGAGCTCTTCTGGCTCTCGGATTTCCAAGCCACCGGGTTTGCGTCCGCGGGCGGCGTTCCGGACGCGGTCCGTGTCCCGGACGCGATCCGATTACCGGCGGGGCCGTGGGAACAGGTGCGCGTTTACCTGATGCCGTTCACGCCGGTGAGCCGCGCCAATGTGGGGCTCAGCGACGCCTCGCTCGCCCCGACCGAGTCCGGCACCGCGCTCTCTGTGGCCGGCATCGCCCACGGCGCGCGGCCCGGCGACCTGAGTGTCGAGGTGCGGGATCTCTCCGGCGATGGAGAGCTGGGCCGCGGATATCTCTCCCTCCCTCCTCAGGGTGAAGCCTCGACGCTGCTCCCGCTGGCACGGCTCCCGGAGTTGGGCGGGGTGGTGATCCTCCCCGACGACGCACTGCCACTCGACAACCGCCGCGTGTTCGCGGCCGGCCGCGCCGGTACCGTGAGCGTGCTGCTGAGAGAGGACGGCCCCGCGACCCCGCTGCGCCTGGCGCTTGAGGCCGGCGCCCCGGCATCGGGTCTTGCGGTCTCGGTGGTGGACGCCGCCGGCCTCGCCGCACGCATCGGCGAAGCGGACGTCGTGGTCTTGAACGACCTGCCGCGGCTGGGGCCGGTCGAGCAGCAGGCGGTGCTCGACTTTTATCGCGGCGGCGGCGGGCTGTTCGTGGTGCTGGGCGATCGCGCGGAGCCGTCGGCGTGGAACCTGTCGCTGCTCCCGGAGCTGGGCGTCGGCGCGCTCGGGGTGCTCGAGTCGGCGGCCCCCGGAGCCTCCTGGCGCCTGCGGCGTGCGGTGGCGGGGCACCCGGTGCTGGCGGGGTTCGCGGCGCGCCCCGGTGAGGCGCTTTCGACCGCGAGCTTCCGCAGCATCCCGGCGCTCGACATGCGGGGCGCCCGGGCCGGCGCCCGCACCTCGGCGCCGATCCGCGTTCTGCTCGAGTACGACCGCACGCGCCCGGCGCTCATCGAGGCGCCGCACGCGCTGGTCCTGGCCGCGGCGCTCGATCCCGCCACCAGCGACTTCCCGGTGAGCGGGGCGTTCCTGCCGCTGCTCCACCAATGCGTCAAGGTGCTGGCGCGCGGCACCGCTGCCGGGTCGTTCGAGCCCGGCGACCGCTACAGCGCGCCGGCCGGCACCGGCGCCTGGCGCATCGAGGATGACCAGGGCCGCGAGCTGCCGAGCGAGATGTTATCGGAGGCCGGCGCCACGCGGCTCACCTCGGCGCCGCTCGAACTCCCGGGCCTCTACCGGGTCTTGCGCGGCGGGACATTGCACAACACGTTCGCCGTCAATCCGTCCCGCCAGGAATCGGATCTCACGCCGCTGCCCGAGGCGACGCTGGTGCAGGCGTTCCCGCCCGGTCGCGCGCAAGTGCTGCGCCCGGGCGCCGACTTGGCGCGCCGTGTGCGCGAGGCGCGCTACGGACGCGAGTTGTGGGGCTGGTTCGTGATCGCGGCGCTCGTGCTGCTGGTAATCGAGATGCTCGTCGCCCGCTGGGGGATGGAATCGCGGGCGCCGGCGGCGATGGAAGCGTAGGCGGGCGCGTCCCTGCGACTACCGGTTCTCGACCTTGACGCCCTTCGGGAGCGCCTCGGGGTTCAGCACCGTGATCACCACGCGCCGATTGCGCAGGAGCTCCTCATCGTTGCGCTCCCGGGTCTCCGGGCGCGATTCTCCGAGGCCTTTCGCCACGAGGCTCTCGCGACCGAGGCGATAGTGGTCGAGCAGCCACAGGCGCACGGTCTCGGCGCGATCCTGGCTCAGCCGCTGATTGTGGCGGGTGGACCCCCGCGTGTCGGTGTGGCCCTCGACCTCGATGCGCAGGTCCGGGAACTTCTCGAGCGCCTCGCCCGCCTCGCGCAGCGACGTTTCGGATTCGGGCAGCAGCACGGCGCTGTTGGTCTCGAAGTAGACGTTCTCGAGCCGAATGCGCCCGCTCTCGATGAGCTGGCGCTCGCTCTCGCTCACCGGCTTCGAGGTCGGAATGGGTTTGGGCGCCGGGTTCTCGACCTGCCTCGGCGCCTCGGCCGGGGGGGGCTTCACCCGCCCGGTCGCGCGCTGATCGTCGGCGCACCCGTGCTCGTCCACTTCCATCCCGGCCGCGGTGCCCGGGCAGCGGTCGACCCCGTCGCACACGCCGTCCTGGTCGCTGTCGCTGGAGCAACCGTACCGATCGACGGTGCAGCCCTTCGGCGTGCCGTTGCAGTAGTCGACCCGGTCGAAGACGCCGTCGCCGTCCCAGTCCACGGCCGGCCAGCGATAGCAGGGGGCGTTCGGATCGACCTTATCGGCCGCCGAGGGCGGCGCCGCGTGGAGCGGGGTGGCGGCGCCAAGCACGAGCAGCAAGGACACGACGGTGCGATGGAATGTCATGGGCGACCTCCTGTTGCGGCGGGATGTGATCCCGCGAGACTCCGAATCCTATGGGCGGGGTTCCCAGGGATCGGAAGAGCTTTGACGGATTGGGCGGTGGGGTGCATTTCCTATAATCTACACCCACCATGCGAATGCTCCTTGCGACCCTGGGCGCCGCGGTGCTGCTCACCGCGCCCGGGCCGGCGGGCGATCCCGACTCGGGCGCGGACATGCTCGGCCATCCGGCTCCCACGTGGACCTTCATCCGCTGGATCGGGCCGCCGCTCTCCCTCGAGGCGCTGCGCGGCAAGGTCGTGCTCCTGCGCTGGTGGACCGAGGGCTGCCACTTCTGCGCCGCCACGTTGCCGGAGCTCGAGTCACTGCGACGCGCGTACGCCGACGACGGGCTGGTCGTGATTGGCGTGTTCCATCCCAAGCCGCCCCGCGAGGTGAGCGACCGAAAGATCGTCGCGCTGGCAAAGCGGCTCGGCTTCTCCGGTCCGATCGCGGTGGACCGCGAGTGGACGACGCTCGAGCGCTACTGGCTGGCCGACCACCCGGAGCGAAGCTGGACGTCGGTCTCATTCCTGGTGGACCGACAGGGCATCATCCGCTGGGTGCACGGCGGCGGGGAATATCACCGGACCGACGACCCCTCTCACGCACGGTGCGCGGTGCAGTATCGCGAGCTGGAGTCCACTCTCGCGGCGGTGCTGGCCGAGACACGTCGGGGTGCGTCCACGCCGTGACGCCATAGCACGGGAGTCCAGCCCCTCGTGAGCGCCATCCTCGTGGCAACGCTGATCGCAGCCCTTGGCACGGGCACGGATTCCACCTACGCCGCCGCCGATTCCAGCGCCGCGGCGGCGGACCCCGCGACGGCAAGCCCGCCGCGTGCACTGCGCGTGTTCGTCGATTGCCAGGAATGCGACCAGGCGGATCTCGAGTTCTTTCGGGGCGATATCACGTTCGTCGATCATGTGCGCGATCGCGCCGAAGCCCATGTGCACGTCCTCATCACCTCGCATTCCACGGGCGGCGGTGGTGATGCGCTGACCCTGACCTTCATCGGGCGCGAGGCGTTCGCCGCGTTGGACGACACCCTGCGCTACGATGCCAGGGTCGCCGAGGCCACCGCGGTCACGCGCGCCGCGATCTCGCGGCTTCTAAAGCTCGGGCTCATGCGATACGTCGCGCGCACTGGGGCCGCGCCACGCATCGGGATCAGCTACACCGGGGCCGAGAACGCGACCGGCGGCGCGAAGGCCCCGGCCGTGGATCGCTGGAACAACTGGGTGTTCCGCACGAGCGTCAACGGGTATTTCAACGGCCAGACCTCCTACAGCAACAGCTCGTTGTATTTTTCCCAGTCCGCCGGCCGGGTCACGCTCGCGTCGAAGATCGGGGTCTCGGTCAACGGCAGCTACAACGAGAACCGATTCGACATCGGGAACGGCACCGAGATCGTGAGCCTCTCGCGCAGCCGCGGGGTCAGCGGGCGCTATGTCCGGAGCCTCGCCGGCCATTGGTCCGCGGCACTGCGCGCCGGCGCATCGACCTCGACCTACGACAACAGCCGGCGGCTCGTGACCGCAGGTCCCGGGCTTGAGTACAACCTCTTCCCCTACACCGAATCGACGCGCCGCCAGCTCCGCTTCGAGTACCGCGTGTCCTATCGTCGCGCGGAGTACATCGAGGAGACCATCTTCGACAAGACGAGAGAGAACCTGGGACGGGAGGGGATCGAAATCGTGCTCGACACCCGAGAAGCCTGGGGCTCGACCCAGGTGTCGGTGGAGGGCGACCACTACCTGCACGATTTCAGCAAGAACCGGCTGCAGGCCTCGGGCTCGATCTCGCTCAACGTGGTCCAGGGCCTGTCGGTCAGCATCTCGGGCTACGCGGCGCGACCGCGCGACCAGCTCTCGCTCGCCAAACAGGCGGCCACCCAGGAGGAGATCCTGCTGCAGCGCCGCCAGCTCGCCACCCAGTTCGAGTACTTTGTCTCGCTGGGCGTAAGCTACACGTTCGGGTCGATCTACAACAGCATCGTCAATGCGCGGTTCGGCAGCGGGACATGAGGGGATCGACCCTTCCAAACCGCAGCGTCGACCGCCGAAGGAGGAGGCCGTCATGTTCATCCGCCACTGCGGGCGAAACGCCACCCTGCTTGCGGCGCTGTTCCTCGCGTCGGTGTCCGTCTCGAGCGGGAGTCCACGCACCACGGGCAGCACGGTGCGCCAGCCGGAGCCGACCCGGGCGGCTCCCCTGGTCGGGATGACGATCGCCAGGACGCTTAACGCCCAGGCCCTGGCCGCCTGTCTACTTGGCCCCGACCTCACGGTGACAGGCGCCACACTGACCGCCGCCCCGGCTGCGGTCGGCGCCTTTACGACCGGCATGGTTGTCCTTGGCCTCGATGCAGGGGTGGTGCTCGGCACCGGCGACATCGATTCGCTCGCCAGAACAAACCTCTTCCAAGACACGTCCACCGACAATTCCGCGCCCGGTGACGCGTCGCTCGACGCGCTCCTGGATCCGGGCGGTCTGACGACCACCTTCGACGCAGCAGTCCTCGTCATCGATTTCACGGCGGCCGCGCCCGGCACGCTCAACTTCTCCTACGTGTTCGGATCAGACGAATACAACGAGTTCGTGGACGACGAGTTCAACGATCTCTTCGCGATCTTCCTCGACGGCACCGGCCCGGCCGACAACATCGCCCTCACGGGTGGAACGTGCGCCACGACCACCGGGCTCAAGATCGCGATCAACAGCGTCAACTGTGGGATCGACGGGACCGTCACCGGGGCGCCCAACTGCGGCTGCTTCCGCGACAACACCGGCGCCACGATCGAGACCGAACTGGACGGCTTGACGAACGTCTTTACCGCCTCGGCGCCGCTGACCGCCGGCGCCCACCAGTTGAAGATCGCCATCGCCGATGCGGCCGACTCGATTTACGACGCTGCCGTGTTCATCAAGTGCCAGAACGGGGAAGTGCCGGCGCGCTCCTCGACCTGGGGCAGGCTCAAGACGATGTACCGATAGGGCACCTGAGCGACGCATTGGCTTGAGCCGCCGCGAAACGCTCTGCTAAATGGCTTCGCATGATTCGGCCAAGGACCCGAGGCTGCGGTTCGGGGGGCGCCCGACGAGCGGGGCCGCGAAGCGGGGTCCCCGCGACGGAGGGCGGCCCCCCGAACCGCAGCCGAACATTGCCGAATCATGAGAAGCCATTTAGTGTCACGATGCCCCGCCAGCAGGTGGGGCGTCGTCGTGTTCCGGCCGCGACCGTCACGGGAGGACCCGTGGCGGGTTTTGGCGTTTGGAGCGCTGCCACGAGCCGGCGGGTCGGCCTGGAACGGGCCCCTTGTGACGGCTGGAACCACACGGACCGGAGTGATGCCCGAGACCTACCTGCAGGATTCGCTCGCCGATTCGCTGCTCGACGACGCCGGACAGCTCCCGGAGGCGCGCGAGTTGGTGGCGGCGTTGCGTTCCGCCCCCGCCGGCCCGGGGGCCACGCGCAACGCAGTGCGCGGGCTGGTCGGCTCGTCGCGCGCCTTCCTCACCGCGTGGCTCCAGCGCGAGACCGGGCGCACGCTCCTTTATCTGGTCCCGCCCGGCGACGCGTTCGAGGAGGCGCGCGACGACCTCGAGTACTTCCTCGGCCCGGGCCGCCTGCTCGCGTTCCCCGACCCCGAGACCCTCCCCTACGACCCGGTCCCGCCGCACCCGGGCCTCACCGCCCAGCGGCTCGAGACGCTCGACCGCCTCGCCCGCAGCCGGGGGCAGGCGCCCGGGGGAGTGGTGCTGGCCACGGTGCGCGGCCTGCTGCAACGGGTGCCGCGGCCGGAGCGCATCTCGCAGGCGGTGCTGGCATTCCGGGTGGGCCATGACTACGACCCGGAAGCGGTGATGGAGCGGCTGGTCTTCCTCGGCTACGAGCGGTTCCCCGAGGTCGAGGCAATGGGCCACTTCGCGCGGCGCGGGGGCATCCTCGACATCTACCCGGTGGGCTCGGCCGATCCGCTCAGGCTCGAGTTCGACGGCGACACGCTGCGCTCGCTGCGGCGTTTCGACGCAGGCACACAGCGCTCGATCGAGCAGCTCGCCGAGGCCACGGTACTGCCTCGCGACGAGCTGGTGGCCGAGCCCCACGAGGCGGATCTCGGCTCGCTGCTCGATTACCTCCCCGACGACGCCCTGGTGGTGTGTGACGACCCCGGCAAGCAGCAGGAGCGGCGGGACGACCTGCTGGTGGGGATCCGCCGCGGCTACGAGGAATCGCGCGTGCACTACCCGGCGATCTCGCCTCCCGAGCACCTGTTCCTGCCCGGCGACGCATTCGAAAAGTTGCTCGCCGAGCGGCCGGGGGCGGACTGGCTGGGGCCGGTCGCGACCAAGGAGGAGTCACGGCTCCATCCGCGCACGCTGTTCATCGAGTGCGCGCCCGCCGAGCCGGTCCAGCGCTCGATCGAGCGGCTCAAGTCGCACCTGGCGGAGCTGGGCGCCAATGGTCTTCGTGCGGTGATCCTGTGCGACAACCCGGGCCAACGCGACAGGCTGCACGAGCTGCTGGGCTCGACCGACGCCTCGTTCGGGGTCGGCCTGCTCACCGCCGGGTTCACGCTCAAGCACGCGCGGCTCGCGGTACTGACCGATCACGAGATCTTCGCCCGCTATCGCCGTCGCCGCCGCCGGCTCAAGAAGACCGGCGGACTCTCGCTCGCCGAGCTTTCGGCCCTCAAGGTGGGCGACTTCGTCGTGCACGAGGACCACGGTATCGGCGTCTACCGCGGCCTGCAGCGGCTCACGCTGAACGGCCAGGAGACCGACTGCGTCGAGATCTCCTACGCCGAGAAGGACCGGCTCTACGTGCCGGTGCAGCAGCTCGCGCTGGTCTCGCGCTACGCCGCCGAGGAGGGCGCCCGGCCTGCACTCCACCGGCTGGGCTCGACCTCGTGGCAGAAGACCAAGACGCGGGCGAAGCAGGCGATCCAGGAGATGGCGGACGGGCTGATTCGCGCCTATGCGGCGCGCCGCGAGCTCCCGGGGCACGCATTCAAGCCCGACACGGTATGGCAGCGCGAACTGGAGGCCGCGTTCCCCTACGAGGAGACGCCGGACCAGCTCACCGCGATCGAGGAGGTCAAGAGCGACATGGAGGCCGCCCGCCCCATGGACCGCTTGATCTGCGGCGACGTCGGCTACGGCAAGACCGAGGTCGCCGTGCGCGCCGCGTTCAAGGCGGTGCAAGACGGACGTCAGGTCACTGTCCTGGTGCCGACCACCATCCTCGCCCAGCAGCACTGGCTCACCTTCAAGGAGCGGCTGGCCGACTTCCCGGTGCAGGTCGAGGTGCTCTCGCGCTTCCGCACCGCGAAGGAGCAAAAGGATGTGGTCAAACGCCTGGCGTCGGGCCAGGTGGACATCATCATCGGCACCCACCGTTTGCTCTCGAAGGACGTGCGCTTCCACGATCTCGGGCTGGTGGTGATCGATGAGGAGCACCGGTTCGGCGTGGCGCAGAAGGAGCGGGTGCGCCAGATCACCCGCACCGTGGACGTGTTGGCGATGACCGCCACCCCTATCCCCCGCACGCTCAACCTGAGCCTGGCCGGGGCCCGCGACATGTCGGTGATCGAGACGCCGCCCCGCGACCGGCTCCCGGTCCACACCGAGATCTGCGAGGTCGACGACGAGTTGATCACCGATGCCATCCTGCGCGAAGTGGACCGTGGCGGTCAGGTTTTCTTCGTGCACAACCGGGTCGAGACCATCCACAACGTGGCGCTGCGCGTCCAACGCCTGGTGCCGCAGGTGCGTGTCGCGGTCGCCCACGGCCAGATGGCGGTGCGCGATCTCGAGCGCGTCATGCTCGACTTCCTCGACCGGAAGAGCGACGTGCTGGTCTCGACCATGATCATCGAGTCCGGGCTCGACATCCCGAGCGTCAACACTCTCCTGCTCGACCGCGCCGATACGCTCGGCCTCGCCCAGCTCTACCAACTGCGAGGCCGGGTGGGCCGCTCGTCGCACCGGGCTTACGCCTACCTGATGGTGCCCTCGCGGCGGGTGCTCACCGAGGAGGCCGAGAAGCGGCTGCGCGTGGTCGAGGAGTTCGACGAGTTGGGCGTGGGATTCAAGATCGCCCTTAAGGATATGGAGATCCGTGGAGCCGGGAACTTATTGGGTCCGGAGCAGCACGGCTTCATCCTCGGCCTCGGCTTCGACTTCTACATGAAGCTCCTCGAAGAGGCGGTCGCCGAGATTAAGGGCGAGGCCGCCGAGGTGAAACCTGAGCCGCGGCTGCTCACCGACTGGAGCGCGTTCCTGCCCGACGACTACGTCCCGGACGAGCACGAAAAGCTGGCGATGTACCGCCGACTCGCCGACACTCGCGACCTCGCGGGGCTGGACGATCTCACCCTCGAGCTGATGGACCGCTTCGGCCAGCTCCCAGAGCCGGCCGTGGCGCTGCTCGAGCTGCGGCGGCTGCGCGTGCTGGGCGCGACCGCCGCGGTCGACAACCTGCGCGTGTTCCACGATGTGGTCGAGATGACGCTGCGCCGGCCGCTCAGGCCGGCCGAGATCCGGTCCGTGGTCGGGGCGGTGCGTTTCCAGGTCGAGTTCATGTCGGGCCGCGAGTTCGGCCTGCGGGTTCGGGGCGATGGGATCGTGCTGCTCAACCGCGCGCGCGAGCTGCTGGAGATGCTGGGCGCGAGCCTGACGAGCGGGGATGGGTGAGCGTCCGAGCGGGTGTCTGGCCGGAAACGCCCTGGCAGTGCACGCTGAGGGTGTTCGGCGTTCCGCGCGACACACCTCTCTCGGCCCGTCGGCATGCTGCGGAACGGCACCTTGACACCGTGCCCGCGAGGCAATCACCCTGAGCGCGAGATGAAGCGAAACCTCAGCGTCCGTCGGCGACCCTCGCGTCATGGGATTCGCTCTCTTGCATCAATTATCCCTCGGGCAATTCACGACACCCCCAAGCGCGCCCCGCGCACCCGCTCCCGCCGGAGTGATGTCGCGATGAGCAGTCTTCCTGCGAACCTGGCTGAGAGGAAGCGCCTTGGAGCCTGGTACACCCCGCAAGCAATCGTTGGCCCATTAGTTCGATGGGCCATCAGGCCTGGCGACACGTCCGTCCTTGACCCCGCCGTTGGCGATGGGGGGTTCCTCGTCAATGCGGCAGCCCGACTAGCGTCCCTCAACCTTGCTCCCCATACCTGGCGACTGATTGGCTTTGACGTCAACCCGCTCGCCGTCGCCGCCACGACGGCCGCACTCGCTCGCCAGTTTCGGTGCGATACCGCTCAGGGAATCCGTGTGAGCGACTTCTTCGAGGTTGACCCCCCAGGCAGCCCATCGCCAGCAGGGGGGCTCGTGGATGCCGTCGTGGGCAACCCGCCTTACATCCGCTTTCAGTCCTTCGCGGGCGAGAACCGGGCCCGGGCGTTGCGTCGTGCCAGGGACTTGGGCGTGCGGTTGACCCGGTTGTCGTCGTCCTGGGCGCCATTCGTCATCCACGCGACCGCCTTCGTCCGCCCGGGCGGGCGGCTGGCACTGGTCCTGCCGGAAGAGCTGATTCACGCGTCCTATGCGGAGGAAGTCCGCGCGTTCCTCCGGAGATCATTTGAGACCACTTCACTGATCAGCTTCGAACGCCATCTCTTCCCCGATTCCCAAGAACGAATTCTCTTACTGCTGAGCGAAGGCAAAGGCGTTCAACCTGGTGGCGAACTGCGACTTGTGGCGATTCGCCATCCCGACGGCATCACCAGTCTCGAAGCCATCATCAAGGACGCGGAGGTCTACCGCGCAGGCGACGAACCAGATAAGTGGGAGCCGGGCTTTCACGATGCTCCCAGCCGGGATCTCGCGTTCCTTGAGGCGCGGAAAGCGTTTGTCCCGCTGTCTACTGTCGGCAAGGCCGGCATCGGCTACGTTAGCGGCGCTAATGAGTACTTCGTCCTCACGCCGATGGACGCGGAGCGCCACCGGTTTCCCTTGCGGTTGCTGAAACCCACCGTGTCGGCAGCGCGACACATAGGAGGGGCGATCCTGAGTCGCCGCGACATGGATCAGCTGTCGCGTCGGGGTGAGCACTGCCTGTTGTGGGATGGCGGTGGAGCTCACCTTCGAAGCGTCGCAGCGTACGTAGGCGAGGGCGAGCGGCGAGAAATCCACAAACGATACAAGTGTCGAGTGCGTAGCCCGTGGTATCGCGTGCCCGGGGTTAAAGTCCCGCACGCGTTTCTCACTTACATGTCAGATGTCTTCCCACGGCTAGTCATCAATCGCACGCGCGCCACCTGTAGCAATACCCTGCTCGCTGTCAACCTGGATGGAATCCCTGCTGCCATCAGGCCCGCATTTGTCGCGTCGTTCTACAACTCCGCCACCATGCTTTCTGCGGAGCGCGTCGGCCGGCGCTACGGCGGTGGCGTGCTCAAGCTCGAACCCTCCGAGGCGGATCGCCTGCTGGTGCCCGGGCTATCGCTGATTGCCCAGAATCCGGGGCTCGGAGCGGCACTGTCGCAAATCGATTCCCTGCTCCGTGGCCGGCGTTTCGACGAGGCCTTGGCACTTGGAGATTCAGCCATTCTGGAAGGTGTCTGCGGACTGCCGAACGACCAGGTGTCTCGACTTCGGCAAGCAGTTCGAATTCGTCGCGCCGCGCGAGAGAGCGAGGCCACGGCCATGCGTCGCTGTTCGGTGCCGGAGACGGGAGAGTTGTTCAACCAGCCCGCGGCGACCCCCGATCGTGCCTCGCAAGCCTAGCAAACAGGTTCAGAAGAGTCCTGGGTGCCTTCCGCTCCGTGAACTTCTTGCGGAGGTCGAAAGCGCGGGTTGGACGCGATGGCAACAGGCGCAACAGTCGTTTCTGAGCGCCATGTGGCGGTTCGACGAGAATTTCGCCGCTGGCCACGCGACCCAGGGCGACAACCAGAACGGTAAGGGCGACTCCTTCGGTGATTTCATTTGCGGGCTACTCGAGCGTTGTTCAGGGAAGAACCTGAACTATCGTCCGTCCGTTCCAGGGCGCATCTTCCGGAGCCACGCATTGGACGCCGCATACCCCGCGTCTGGAGTAGTCGAAGTCTTCATTGAGACCAAGACGGCAGGAGCGCCCAAGTCTCCGAGGAATCCGAGGCAGCGAAACCCGCTCGGCCGCGCGGGCAGCTCAGACCTCGACAAGCGGGTCAAGGAAGCGGGCCTGAAGACCATCGATCTCAAGGCTGAATGGGCCCGAAACGAAGGGGCGGGAAGTGGACCGGCCGGGGACCTCATTGCCTGGCTCAGGCGGGCCAAGCCATCATGCCACATCCTCTTCGCTGTTCGCGTTGTGGATTCGAATGATCTCCGTCAGACCATCAAGAAGGCCCAGTCGGCCGCACAGTTGATGGATGGCTGTGGGCTCTTTTGCTATCAGCCGGCGGGCCGCGCATACGAACCACTCGAGGTACCCCTCGAGCTGGAGATGGACCGGGCAGTGACCAGAATTTGCGAACAGCTTCGCGCATTGCCTTGACGGCCGGTCCTCCCGTGCCCCGGGCCGCCACGCGGTCGTCGGCCGCGGATTCGGCGCGCTGGTAGCGACTTCCGCAAGCGCGGCAATTGAGTTTTCTAAAGCGACACTTTAGAATTCTCACTTGCCCGTCAACGGCTGATTCGCCCCCCGACGCCCGCCCCGCTCGCCAGCGCCCTCGGGTTGCGACCCTCCGAGCGGTGCTCTAAGGTGTTCGGCCGTCTTGTGCTCGTCAGACATTTCATGAAAGGTGCTCCCGTGACGTCTCCCTTTCCGCACCCCGCCGGCCGCCGCCCTGCTGCCGTGACCGACCTGGCCCCGGCAGTTCTCGCCTGTCTGCTGTGCGGCTGCTCCACCGATCCCGGCGTGCTCGCCCGCGTGAACCGGCAGCCCATTACGCTCGCCCAGTTCAACGAGGCGGCGCGAGGCAATCTGCAACAGCTTGCGGGGCCGCCCGACAGCGCGAAGGCGCGGCTGCTCAAGGATCTGGTGGATCGCGAGCTGCTGGTGCAGGGCGCGCTCGGCCAGCGCCTCGACCAGACGCCTGAGTTCCAGGCCTACCGCCGCACGCTCGAGGGGCAGGTGCTGCGCGAGGCGCTCTATCAGCGCCTGCTCGGTGGCCCGTTCCCGGTGAGCGATGCCGAGATTCGGACGCTCTACGACCGCCGCGCGACGGCAACCCGGGCGCGGCTGATCTACGCCTTCGACGAGACGCTCGCCCGCGAGGCGGCGAAGGACCTCGATCGCGGGGAGGATTTCGCCGTCGTGGCTGACCGCTACAACCAACCCGGCATGGTGCCGCCGGGGGGCGACATCGGCTTCCTCCAGCCCGGCACAATGCTCGCGTCCCTGGATGACATCTTGCGCACCTCCGCGCCCGGCAAGGTGGTCGGTCCGATCTCTGCCGGGACGGAAGGCTGGTTCATCTTGCGGGTCGAGGAGCGGCGGCCGCAGCCCCAGCCGCCGTTCGAGGAGGGCCGCGCTCAGCTGGGCGAGATGCTGCGCCAGCGCAAGCAGCGTCTCGCGGTCGCGCGCGTGATCGAGCAGCTCCGCGTGGAACACCAGGTGGTGGTGGCGCAGGGCGCGTCGCAGCTCCTGTCCGGCAAACTCCGCCCGGTCCCCGGGGACAGCAGGGTGCCGCAGACGCCACCACCGCCGAGCCCCCAGGACCGGCAGCTCGTGCTCGCGCGACACCAGGGCGGCACCTACACCCTCGGCGAGGCTTACGACGATCTCATGAGCGGCGGGGCCGGCCGCCTCGATTTCGCGATGCTCCCGTCGGTCGAGCGATGGATCCAGTCGCAGACGATCGAGCGCGCGGCGCTGGTCGAGGCGCATCGGCGCCGGCTCGCCGACGAGCCTGATGTGAAGCGCAGGATGCGTGAGCGCCTGAACAACTATCTACTCGACGGCTACTATCAGGCTCAGGTCCTCGGTCGGATTCGGATCGGCCCCGAGGACTTCCGCGCCGCCTACGAGCGCTATCGACCGTCGCTCGTCCGCTTGCAGAGCGCGCGCGTGCTCTCGGTGTCGGTGGGGGATTCGGCCACGGCCGCGGCGCTGGCCGCGCAGGCCGGCCAGGCGTCGAGCCTGCGCGAGGCGGCCGCCACCGCTGCCGTCGGCGGACGGGTGAGCGAGGAGACCCTCAAGTTCCCGGCCGAATCTCCCCTCTGGACCCAGTTCGAGAATCACCTCGCAACCATGAGCCCGGGCGCGATCGCGGGCCCGTTCCCGATCGCGGGCCGGTGGCTGATCTTCCAGCTGCGCGAGAAGCTGCAGGACGCGCCGTCGTTCGAAAACCTGCCGGCCGCGATGGTCGGACAGCTCCAGGGCGTGGCCACCGAGATGAAGCGCGAAGCCCGCCTGCTGGTGCTGACCGACTCGCTGCGCCAGACGTTTCCGGTCACCCTCCACACCGACCGCCTGCGCCGGTTACCCTGGCCGCCGGCCCCGGCCGGAAACACCCCCGCGGGGAGCTAGGTGCGCCTGCGCGCGCGCTGGTGGGTGATCGCCGCCGGGCTGCTCGTGCTGGTGTTCGTTCTGCGCGCGACCGCGTGCCGGCCGCGCCCGATCGAGGTCGAGGTCGTAAAGGTCGTGCGGGGACCGGTCGAGGACGCGGTCACCAACAGCCAGGCCGGCACGGTCAAGGCGCGGCTGCGCGCACGGGTGGGCGCCGAGCGCGCCGGCCGGGTGGCCGCCATTCCCCACCGCGAAGGCTCGCGCGCCCGCCGCGGCGAGACGTTGCTGCTGCTCGACCCGTCGACCGCCGAGACCCAACTCGAGGTGGCGAAGCGCGACCTCGAGGCCGCGAGCGCGGCCGCAGGGGCGGCCCGGGCCGCGGCGACGCTGGCGCGCCAGCAGCACGAGCGCACCGCCTCGCTCTTCAAGTCGGGGCTGGTCTCACAGGGCGAGATGGACCTCTCGAAGTCGCGTCTCGAGAGCGCCGAGGCCGAGTTGAGCGGCGCCCAGGCCCGGGACCAGCGTGCCCGCTCGGCGATCCGGCTGGCGCAGGACGAGCTCGATCATATGCGGGTGCTGGCGCCCTTCGACGGCATCGTCAGCCAGCGCATGGTCGAGGTCGGCGAGCCGGTGGTGCCCGGTCAGCCGGTGCTGGAGGTGGTGAGCCTGGACCGTCTTTTCGTCAGCGCCCCGCTGGACGAGATCGACATCGGCCGGGTGCGTGAGCGGCTGCCCGCGCGTGTCACGCTCGACCCTTATCGCGGCCGCGTCTGGCAGGGCGTGGTCACCCGGGTCTCGCCGGTCGTCAACGACATCCGCGAGCAGAACCGCACGCTCGAGGTCGAGGTGGAGATGATGCCAGACCCCACCGCGCCGATGCCAAAGCCGGGCACATCGGCCGACGTCGAGATCATCCTCGACAAGCGCGACGGCGTCATGCGCGTGCCGACCAACGCGGTCATCGAAGGCAAGCAGGTACTCCTGCTCGAGAACGGCATGGCGGTCTCCCGCCAGGTGAAGACCGGGCTCAGGAACTGGGACTGGACTGAGATCACCGACGGCCTGAGCGAGGGCGCGGCGGTGATCACCAGCCTCGAGAAGCAGGGCGTGAAGGCCGGGGCTCGCGTGGTCGCCCGGGTGTCCGGAGGCGCCACGCCCGACAGCGCCGCCGCAAAGCGCGCGGCGGCTTCGACGCCGTGAACGGGACACCGCGGGCCGAGGGTGAAGCCATCATCCGGCTCGACCACGTCTCGCGGGTCTACCAGGTCGGCGAGTCGGAGGTGCGCGCTCTCGACGACGTCTCGCTCACCATCGCCCGCGGCGAGTTCGCCGCCATCATGGGTCCCTCGGGCTCGGGCAAGTCGACGATGTTGAACGTGCTCGGCTGCCTCGACACCCCCACCTCCGGCAGCTACGTGCTGGACGGCGAGGCGGTCGAGAAGCTCTCCGATGACCAGCTCGCCGAGGTGCGGCAGCGGAAGATCGGATTCATCTTCCAGTCCTACCATCTCGTCGGCCGCATGACCGCGGCGCGCAACGTGGAGCTCCCGCTCATCTTTGCGGGTGTCGAGCCGCGGGTGCGGCACGAGAGGGTGACCGCGGCGCTCGAGTCGGTCGGGCTCGCGCGCCGCATGAGACATAGGCCAGACCAGCTCTCGGGCGGCGAGCGACAGCGCGTGGCGATCGCCCGCGCCATGGTGATGGAGCCCCGCATCCTCCTCGCCGACGAGCCGACCGGGAACCTCGATACGAGATCCGGCGAGGAGATCGTCGCCTTGATCGAGCGGTTGAACGCCGCCGGCCTCACGCTGGTGCTGGTGACCCACGATCCACATGTCGCCGCACACGCCCGGCGCGTGTTGCGCATGCGCGACGGCCAGATCGTCCAGGAGTGACGACATGAAACGCCGGGACTTGATCGCGCTGGCCCAGGAGACGCTCACGCTCCATCGCCTGCGCACCGGACTCACGCTCTCGGCGATCGCGATCGGCGTCACTGCGGTCCTGTTGCTCACGGCGCTCGGAGATGCCGCCAAGGGCTACGTCGTCAATGAGTTTGCGGGGGTCGGCACCAACCTGGTGATCGTCGTCCCCGGCAAAGTCGAAACTTCGGGCGGGATGCCGGCCTTCGGCGGCTCGACCCGCGACCTGACGCTCGAAGACTGCGATGCCGTCGCCCGCCAGTCGGCGGCGGTGCGCAAGGTGGCGCCGTTCTCGCTGGGCACCGGGTCGATCGAGTATGAGGAGCGCAGTCGCGACGTGCGCGTCATCGGCAGCACCGCCCCGTTCCTCGACGTGCGCAAACTCTCCATCTCCGCCGGCCGTTTCCTGCCGCCCGGCGATCCGCGGCAGGGCGACCGGGTCGTAGTGCTGGGACAGAAGGTGGCGCGCGAGCTGTTCCAGGGCGAGAATCCGCTCGGGCGGTTGGTGCGCATCGCCCAGTGGCGGTTCAGGGTCATCGGCGTCCTCGGGCCCAAAGGATCATCTCTCAGCATCGACTACGACGACCTGGTCATCGTCCCGGTCTCGGTGGGGCTCAGGATGTTCAACCAGACCGGGCTGTTCCGCATCATGGTCGAGGCGGCATCCCCCGAAGCGGTGCCGGTCGCGCTCGAGCAGGTCAAGGCGGTGCTCATCGCGCGGCACGACGACGACGAGGACTTCATCCTCATCACCCAGGACGCCATGCTCAAGACATTCAGCGCGGTGATCGACGCGCTCACCGCGGGCCTCGCCGGCATCGCCGCCATCTCGCTGGCGGTGGCGGGCATCGGCATCATGAACGTCATGCTGGTCTCGGTCTCGGAGCGCACCGGCGAGGTGGGCCTGCTCAAGGCGCTCGGCGCCCGGCGCCGGCAGATTCTCGACGTGTTCCTGGTCGAGGCCGTGATGCTCTCGACCGCGGGCGCCGTGGTCGGCGTGTTGGTCGGCGTGGCCGTCATCCTGATCGCCGCCCGCATCTGGCCTTTCATCCCGCTCCACCCGAGCCCCGGCTGGATCGCGTTGGTCATGGCCCTGGCGCTCGGGGCCGGCGTGTCGTTCGGTCTCATGCCGGCCCGGCGCGCGGCGCGACTCGATGCCGCCGATGCCCTGCGCGGGAGGCATTGATGACCGCGCCACCGGTCCGATCCGCCGCCTGGAGGCCCGCCAAATGAAGTTCGGCGATCTCTTGGGGCTCACGCTCGAAGCCCTGCGTTCGCATCGCCTGCGCTACGGGCTCTCCGCACTCGCCATCACGGTGGGCGTCGCTGCGGTGGTGCTGCTCTCCTCGCTGGGCGAGGGGATGCGGCACTTCATCGTGGGGCAGATGAGCCAGTTCGGCACCAACCTGGTCGGCATCTACCCTGGGAAGATCGAGACCTCCGGCATGCCGGCGCTGCTCGGCGGAAGCGCCCGGCGGCTGACGCTCGACGACGCGCGCGTGCTGAGCCGCCTGCCCGGCGTCACCGGCACGGTGCCCACCGCGTACGGCTCGGGGGTGGTCAAGTTCGGCAACCGCAGCCGTCGCTGCTACGTCTACGGCGTCACTGCCGACGTGCCGCAGACCTGGTCTATGGATGTCGCGGTCGGCGAGTTTCTGCCGCAGATGGATTTCGACCGCGGCTCGCCGGTGGTGGTGATCGGGCCGCGCCTCAAACGCGAGCTGTTCGGCGACCTCAACCCACTCGGGCAGATCCTTCGCATCGCCGAGACCCGCTTTCGCGTGATCGGGGTGATGGAGCAGAAGGGCCAGTTCCTCGGCTTCGACCTGGACGACGCTGCTTACATTCCGGTGGCGAACGCGATGCAACTCTTCAATCGTCCCGAGTTGGACGAGATCGACCTGCTCGCCGCGTCGGCCGACGCCATCGACCCGGTGGTCGAGCGCGCCACCGCGCTCCTCAAGGAGCGCCACAACGGTGTGGTCGACTTCACCATCGTCACCCAAAAGGAAGGCCAGGCGATGGTGGACCGCATCGTCTCGGTGGTGAGCGGCGTGGTGACCGGCATCGCGGCGATCAGCCTGCTGGTGGGCGCGATCGGCATCCTGACCATCATGTGGATCGTGGTGCAGGAACGGGTCGGCGAGATCGGCCTGGCCAAGGCGATCGGCGCCACCCGCGGCCAGATCCTCCTGTGGTACCTGTTCGAGTCCGCCGTGACCGCTCTGGTGGGAGGCGTGGCGGGCCTGCTCATCGGGGTCGGCGGCGCCTGGCTGCTCTCGGCCACCGTGCCCGGCATCGAATCGCTCACCTCACCGCTCATCGTGGTCGAGGCGATCGTGATGGCGCTGGTGGTGGGCGTCGGTGCCGGCGTGGCGCCCGCCCTGAAGGCGGCGAGCATGGATCCAGTCGAGGCGCTGCGGGGGGAATAGCGGGGGGATCATCCCTGTGGCGCCCGCGCCGCGATCCGGCGCATTGCGACCCAGCCGGTCGCGGAAGGAGGTGGACGGATGGCAGAAGATCGATGGATCGACGTCGGCGCCGAGCCCGAGCTCGCGACGAGAGCGGTGCAACCGGTTTCACTCGGCAGCACGAGGATCGCGCTGACCCACAAGGACGGCCGGTTCGGCGCGATCTCGGGTGTCTGCAATCACGTGGGCGGACCGCTCGGTGAGGGCGCCCTCGACGGGGACTACGTCACCTGTCCCTGGCACTACTGGAAGTTCCACTGGCAGACGGGCGAGGGCGAGCCGGGCTTCGAGGACGACCGGGTCCCCGCCCACGACGTGCGCGTCGAGAACGGTCGCGTGCTGGTCTGCGCCGTCCCGAGCTCGAAGCGCCATAAGAGACCCCACACCCCGCATTCGCTCGCGCGCAGGCCGGTGCGCGAGCCCGGTCCGATCCGCGTGCTCGGGATCTCCACCACAGTCATGACAGCGGGGCATCCGCGCTACAGCACGTCCGAGGATCTGCTGGAGCACTCGCTGAAGGCGGCGGCCGTGAACCACGAGTGCGAGACGCGCATGCTGCGCATCCGGGACCTCGCGTTCCGAGCCTGTGAGGGGTTCTACTCCAAGTCCTCGCGCGCGTGCACGTGGCCGTGCTCGATCACCCAGATGGATCCGAACGACCAGATGGACCGGGTGTACGAGGGCCTAGTCCACTGGGCCGACGTCATCATCGTCGCCACTCCGATCCGCTGGGGGACTGCGAGCAGCCTTTACCACAAGATGGTCGAGCGCATGAACTGCATCCAGAACCAGGAGACGATCGCGAACAATCATCTGCTCCGGAACAAGGTCGCAGGCTTCGTCATCACCGGCGGCCAGGATAACGTGCAGGCCGTCGCCGGCCAGATGCTCGGCTTCTTCGCCGAGATCGGCTGCCAGTTCCCGCAGTTCCCATTCGTCGCGCACTCGCGAGGATGGAGCGCCGAGGATATGGAGAACAACGAGCGCTACGTGCGAGAGTCGGCGTCGTTGCACGCCGGCGCCGCAGCGCTGGTCGGCCGCTGCGTGGCGATGGCCCGGGTCATGATCGAGGGATCGTTGGGCGAGGGGGCGCTGGTGCGCGGCGGCCGCAAGGGCCATCAACTCGACACGCGGGCCCAACTCGCGGCGCTCGGCGGGCGGGCCGGCCAGCCGAAGCTCCCGCCGGCGGAGCCCGAAACCCCATGATTCCGCGGGACGCGGCGGTCGCGGCTCGAGTCGCCAGCCTGCACCGCCGCTCGCGTCGTCAGTCGACCCGGACCAGCCCCCGACTCATCCCCCCGGAAGGGCCGACCGCACGCACGCGGTAGTAACCGGCGGGCGCCGAACGGCCGATCGCATCCCGACCGTCCCAGGTCCAGGTGCGCGTCCCGGGACCGGCGGCCGAGAGTTCAGCCCGCCGCACCATGCGCCCCGCCGCGTCCACGACTTCGAGCGTCACCGGGCCGCCGTCGTACACCTCGACCGACAACACCACCGGGCCGCGCGACGGGTTGGGCGCCGGTGCCGCCAGTTGGAGCGCGCGCGGCACGATCGGCCCGCCCGGCGACACCCCCACGACCCCATTGGTCAGGAGTAGGCGGTCGAGGCCGACATCGGCGTCGAGTTCATCAGGCTCCAGGACAAACGGTGGCCTGTCGTGGCGCAGGTGGATGGTGGCCACCGCCTGCAGCGCCGCTGCGAACGTCCCCGGGCCGAAGGTCTGCGTCCAGTTGGTAGCACTCGAGAGGTCCACCACGAACTCGGCCCACTGGCCGTGCGGGGGTAGGAAGGCGATGTCGTACTGCCAGACATTCACGTGTTCGATGCCGATCGAGAAGTGCATCTCGAGCGGGTCGTCGGCGTCCACGTCGTTGAGCCACAGGCGCACCTGTGAGATCCCCGCCGCCTGCCAGTCGCCCTGGTAATCCGTGCCGAACGATCTGGCGCCGAGCTTGTGCTGAAGGGGGCCGTTGGGGGTGCTGAAGCGAAGGAACCCGTCGCCCGCTCCACCGACGCCACCTGAGCCGGGGTTCGAATTGGAGGCACCGCCTCCCCAGTTATGCAGGGTAGTGCCGGACCAGTTCTCGACGAAGCCGAGCGTCGCGGCGGCGTAAGCTGGGGCGGTGAGCGCGATCAACCCGGCGAGAGCCAGCGCGATGCTGGCGACGAGCGGACAGGTCGGACGGAAGGGGGTCAGCGGCTGCATGGTCGGAGTCCTCGGGCGGGGCGGCCCGCACGGGGGGAAGTCTAGCCGGTCGATAGCCGGGGACGCTACGGGGAATCGCTCCCTGCCCCGGAGCACGATGGTTCAGCCAGGCTTAACCGCGGCTCACCGCAGCCTTCTGCGCACCTCCGCCGCCCGACGCTCGCTCGCCTCGACCCGCGTGCCGTCCTTGAGGCGCAGCACCAGCACACCGTCCTCGCCGCCGTAGGACTCGATCGCGTCGATGTTGACCAGCGCCGCCCGGTGGGCGCGCACGAACTGCCCCACCGGCAGCCGCCCCTCCAGCTCCTGCAACGTGTAGTCCACGAGGTACTCGCGGCCCTCGGCGCACGCCAGCACCACCCGGTCGCGCGACACGATGCGCACCACCTGCTCCATGTCGAGCAGCCTGACCTCGCGCCGGAACCGGACCGGCAAACGCCGGAGCGGCTCCAGGCCCTGCTGCACCTCGGGGCTCGCCAGCACCGAGCGCACGGCCGCCTCCTGCCGTGCCGCGCGCTTGCCCGAGCCCAGCTCGAGCACCACCCGTCGCACCGCCTCGGCCAGCCGCTCGCGCCGGATCGGCTTCAAGAGATAGTCCAGCGCCGCCACCTCAAACGCCTCGACCGCATGCTGGTCGTACGCCGTCACGAACACCACCACCGGGGCGCTTTCGCCGGTCAGGTGCCGAGCCACCTCGAGCCCCGAGAGATCCGGCATCTGGATGTCGAGGAACACCACGTCGGGCGAGAGCCGGGCGACCAGCGCGAGGGTCTCGCCGCCGCTCTTCGCCTCGCCCACCACCTCGACCTCGCCGTGCTCGCGCAGCAACCGCTCCAAGAACTGCCGCGCCCGCGGCTCGTCGTCGGCGATCACCGCCCTCAAGGCGCGACCGCCGGCCGGCTTCTCTCCCCGGCCGGTGGCCCCGTCGGGAGCATGGCGCCTCATCGATCTCATGGTCTGACCTCCGCGGCCTCGCGCCAGCGCAGGGTCACCGCGTATCCCCCGGTCGAGCGCGGTCCTGCCTTCATGCTCGCCTCCTCGCCGGCGAAGCGTTGCACCCGTTGCTCCAGATTCTCGAGCCCCACGCCCAGGCCGCGCGCCCCGTTGCCTCCGGCGGTACCGTCGTCCTTGAACGTGACGGTGAGCCAGCCGTCCGCCCGCTCGGCGTCGAGGGTGAGGCAGAGTCCCTTCGCCCCAGGCGCGAGCCCGTGCTTCAGGCTGTTCTCGACCAGCGGCTGCAGCAGCAGCGGCGGCACCGTGGCCGAGAGCAGCTCGCGCGGGCCGCGGTAGGTGAACCCGAGCTCACCTTCATACCGTTCGCGCGCAACCCCGAGGTAGTCCTCGACGAACGCGATCTCGTCCGCCAGCAGCGCCGCCGTGCGGCTCCCCGCCTCCACCGTGTACCGCAACATGTCGGCCAGCCGCTCGGTGAACCGCTGCGCCGCGCGCGGATCGGTCTCGGTCAGATACGACAACGCGTTCAGCGCGTTGAACAGGAAGTGCGGCTGCACCTGCGCGTGCAACGCCCGCAACTCGGCCCGCACCGCCGCCTCGCGCAGCTCGACCGCGCGCCGTTCGGCCGCCGCGCGCTGCTCCGCCAGGGCCAGGTTCTCGAGCCGGATGCCGGCCTGCATGAGCAGGTTGCCCACCGCGCCCACCGCGTGATCGGGCAGCTCCTCGCCCGCAGCGAGCCGCGGCGGCCCCATCTCCGGCCACTCGAGCGCGACCACACGTCCGAGCCCCCGGGTGAGCGCGGCCTCCACGGACGCCCGCGCGTCGTCGCGATCGAGCGCCTGGAGCAGCTCGTGGCCCGCCTGGTCGAGCGCGGCGCGCAACGCCATGGGATCGCGCCGGAACAGACGGTCGAGGCCACGCTGCAGCCACCCACGCAGCGGCGCAAACACCGACGCCACCGCCAGAGCGGCCACCACGTTGATGGCCAGGGCCTGCTCGCCGGTCAGCGCCGCGAACAGACGCTGGCCCGCCAGCACGATCGCGACGTAGAGCGCCGCCAGCACGCCCGAGAGCAGCGCGTACGGCAACCCCTTCTCGAGCAGGCGGCGCGGGTCGAACACCGGGTCGCGCGCGATCAGGAACGCCATGATGATCGGCGTGAAGAGCACGCCGATGCTCACCACTGTAAGGACCACGCGGTAGACCGGGAACTGGAGCAGGGCCGAGAAGGCTTCGTTCTCGAACGCCCAACTGATCGCGGCGCCCAGCAACAGGAACAGGGCGACCAGCATCGCCAGGCTGCGTTGGCTGCGCGAGGGCCGCCAGTCGCCATGCCCGGCACGCCCGTAGCGCTCGACCAGCGAGACTACGCCGATCCCCGTGGCGACGGTCTGGAACCAGTTGAACTGCTGGAGCGAGAGCCTGCCTTGCGCGATGATCTGCCCCACGAAGTAGAGCGGCACGACGTAACCCGCGGCCACCACCCACGACCAGGCGCTGCGCCAAACCTCGCCGGCGCGCGCGCGCGCGCGCGGGAACACCGCCATGAAGTGGATGAAGGTCGCGGGGGCCCAGCACACCAGCCAGCCGTACAGGGTGAGGTAGTGCCTGAACCATCCCACCGGCTCCGCCTCGGGATGCCGGTAGATCTCGTGCACCACGGCGACCGCTTGGACGTTGGCGAACATCAAAAATACCCAGGCGGTCCCGAGATCCGGGCGGCGCCAGACGAGCACGAACGCCACCAGCGGCGCCGCCACGACTGCCGCAAGCGGCAACAGCAACACCCGCATGCGCTGCCAGGTCGAGAGGCTCACCGGCGGGATGGTGGACCACATGTGGACGCCGCCGCGCTCGAACTCGAGCGTGAACGCCTCGCGCGGCAGCGGGGTGCGCGGGGCGGAGGGACTCAGCCGAGGCGGAGGCATGCGCTCGCCGTTGACCGCGATCAGAACGTCGCCGGTCTTGAGCACGCCCTGGGCCGGCGGCCCGATCACCTGGTCCACCCTCGGCAGGCCCCGCCTCGCATCGAGGCCAAGCCCCACGCCGAGTCGCGGATAGGGCGTGTGGGTGATCAACCGGGGGGCGGCGAACGACAGGGCGATCGCCACCCAGACGACCGCCAGCAGACGGCGGGCGCGGTAGTCCTGATTCACGTCGCGACTCTCCCACACGGCCGGGGCCCGCTCAACCCGACGGACGGACACCTGGCGAACAGACATTCGATCATCGGGATAGGGGGTAGCGGGTTCGCCCCGCTACTCCCCTCCCACACCACCGGACATGCGGGTCCGCATCCGGCGGTTCGGAAAGTTGACGGCGTGCCATAACGGCCCGCCTGTGCGTGTTGGTCGTGAGGCGTCGTCAGG
>CAYONG010000133.1:0-2803 GCA_964405235.1 uncultured bacterium
TCGGCTGCGAGAGGATGGTGCGCAGGTCCTTGTCGAGGTCGATCGTGTCCGCCGCCCGGGTGAACTGCGAGGAGGCCATCTGGTACAGGTTCTCGAAGCCCTCGACCGCGATGGGGGCGGCGGACGGCGGGGCGGGGGCGATGGCGACGTTCGGCACGGGGGCCTCCAGGCGCGGGGAAGGGAACGGCCGATGGCGGACGCTCGAGGTCGGACAAGCCTAGCGGCCGTCCCCCCCCCGTCCACGAAACCTGGCACCCTGCGAGTGGGGACCGCCGGCTTCTCGTATCCCGACTGGGTCGGTCCCGTGTTCGACGCGAAGAGCCTGCGGGGCGGTATGCGTCCGGTGAACCCCATGTGTCCCCGGCCTCGCTGATCCGCGATGCTGGCGGGCGTCCCGGGAGACGCCCATGGGTTCTGGTTCGATCCGACGGTTGCGAGGCGAGTCGCGGGCGGTCCATGCTCGGGGGGCGATCGGTCGCTTCGCGGCGAGCGGCTTGAGCCAGGCGGCTTTCTGCCGCAGGGAAGGGATCAGCCCCGTGACGCTCATGCGCTGGCGGCAGGAGTTCGGCGCCGCCACCCCGCCCTCGGCCGGCGTGGGCTTCGTCGAGGTGCGCCTGGATCGGGGTCTGGCCCGTGGCGTCTTCGACCTGGAACTCTCCTCGGGGCGCCGCCTGCGGATCCCGCCCGACTTCGCCGTCGCGGACCTGGAGCGGCTTCTCGCTCTGCTCGATCGCGCGCCGTGCTGACGTTCCCGCCCTCGGTGCGGATCCGCCTCGCGACCGGGGCGACGGACATGCGCAAGCAGTTCGACGGGCTGGCGGCGGTGGCGAGCCAGGTGCTCAAGGAGGACGTGCTGTCCGGGCACGTGTTCGTGTTCTGCAACCGCCGACGCGACCGCATCAAGCTGCTCTTCTGGGACCGATCCGGCTTCTGGCTTCTGGCCAAACGATTGGAGGAAGGCACGTTCGCCTGGCCCGCCTCCGCCGACTCGCCCTCGCTCGAGACGACCGTGCGCGAGCTCATGTGCGTGCTCGAGGGCATCGACCTCTCGACGGCGAGGACGCGTCGGAGAATGGAGCGTCTTCCCGCACGCTGATCGATCCAGATTGTTTGGAGACGCGCCTCTCGCATGCGATGCTTCGCGCGTGGCGGAAATCGCACTCCCCAGCGACCTCGCGACCGCGCACGCGATGATCCTCGAGTTGCACGCGCAGTACCACACGCTGCGGGGCGAGTACGACGACATCAAGCACCAACTCGACCAGATGGCTCGGCGGCTCTACGGGCGGCGCAGCGAGCAGCTCGACCCGGCGCAGCTCCAGCTCGCATTCGCCGCACTCGAGGCCGAGATGGTCGCGGCGGCGACGACCGTCGCCCCGGTGGCGCCGGATCGCTCCGAACGCGCCCCCACGACCCGCCCGGGCCATGGGCGGCGGCCGCTGCCGAAGAACCTGCCGCGCGAGCGGCGGGTGATCGAGCCGGCCGACGACGAGCTGGTCTGCACGTGCTGCGGTCGCGCCAAGGTCCGGATCGGGGAGGAGGTCGCCGAGCAGCTCGAGTACGTGCCGGCCTCCTTCAAGGTGATCGAGACGGTGCGGCCCAAGTACGCATGCTCGAAGTGCAAGGACGGCGTCACAGTGGCCCTGGCCCCGCGCAGCCCGATCTCCAAGGGCCTCGCGGGCCCCGGGCTCCTCACGCACGTGATCGTGTCGAAGTACGCCGACCACGTGCCGCTCTCGCGGCTGGCGACGATCTTCAAGCGCCTGGGCATCGACATCCCTCGCCAGACGCTTTGCGGGTGGGTCGAGAAGGTCCACTGGCTCTTGGCCGCCGTCGAGGCGGCGCAGTGGGCGTCGATCCTCACGTCGGGCGTGCTCGGCGCCGACGAGACGCCGGTCAAGGTGCTCGAGCTCGGCCGCAAGCAGTGCGCCCGCGGCTACTTCTGGGGCTACGTGGGCGACCAGGCCGAGGTGGTGTTCGACTTCAGCATGGGCCGCGGGTCGGAAATGCCGATGCGCGCCTTGAAGGAGTACCTGCGCGGCGTGCTCGTGTGCGACGGCTACGGGGGCTACGACGCGGTCGACCGGACCAAGCCCGACGTCGTGCGCGCCGGGTGCATGGCGCACGCGCGGCGCAAGGTGTTCGAGGCCAAGGACGTCGATCCCGACCGTGCGTTGATCCTCTTGGCCCTGATCCGCCAGCTCTACGACGTGGAGGATCTGATCCAGGCGGCGGCGTGCGTCGAGGTCGCACAGCGCCACGCGCTGGCCCTCTCGATGCGGCAGGAGACGAGCCGGCCGGTGATGGCCCGGATCGAGGAGCACGTCGAACGCTACCGTCCCCAGGTGATTCCCAAGAGCCCGATGGGCAAGGCCCTGACCTACTTCCATAACCAGTGGACGTGCCTCTCGCGCTTCCTCGACAACGGCGCGATCCCGATCGACAACAATTCGGTCGAGAGGGAGATCCGCCCCATCGCGGTCGGCCGGGGCAACTGGACGTTCATCGGGCACGAGGACGCCGGGCCCTGGGCGGCCCGGCTCTATGGACTCATGGGCACGTGCCGGCTCCAGGGGGTCAACCCCTACGCCTGGCTCAAGGATGTCCTCGAGCGCGTGCGAGACCATCCACCGGACCGGATGTACGAGCTCGCCCCGAGAGGATGGAGGCTCGCCCGAGCCCAGGCCGGTGAGGGCGGCACCTGACGCCAGCGGTCAGGTCGCAGCGCCCCAGCAATCGTTCCCGACCGGCCCAGGCCGCGCTCCGCCTCGCGGCGGCGGGGATGTGTTCACAGGACGCATAC
>CAYONG010000134.1:0-18900 GCA_964405235.1 uncultured bacterium
TCTGGATCGAGGTGTCAAACACCAACTCGATGTCGGCACTGCTCACATTGGGGAGGCCGGTGCTCCCCTCCTCGGCATCGTCACTCCCGACCGCGATGCGCCGCTCCACCGGGAGAGGGGCCGGCAACACCGTGACCTGCATCGAATCGGTCGCCGACAGCGCCCCGTCGTTCGCCGTCAGCCGCAGGATGTACGTCCCCGCCACCGTGAACGACGCCTGCGTGTCCACTGCGTTCGCGTTCACAAACGTCACCGTGCCCGGGCCGCTCCCCTTGCTCCACGTCGTGGTCAATGCGCCCGGGGGATTGGGCAGGCCATCGTCGCTGACCGTCCCGTCCAGCGTCGCACCCGCCGGCAGCGTGATGATCCGGTTCGGCCCCGCGTCCGCCACCGGCGGGGCGTTCGGCACCGGCAGCACCGTGAACTGCATCGAGTCGGTCGTGCTCAGCGCCCCGTCGTTAGCGGTCAGCCGCAAGATGTAGGTCCCCGCGATCGTGAACGTGACCGGCGTGTCCACCAGGTTGGCATCCTGGAACACGACCGGCCCCGGGCCGCTCCCCACGCTCCACGTCGTGGTCAATGCCCCCGGCGGACTCGGCAGGCCGTCGTCGCTCACCGTCCCGTCGAGTACGGCGTCGGCCGGCAGCGTGATGGTCCGGTCCGGCCCCGCGTTCACCACCGGCACCACGTTGCCCGGCGGTGCGGCGCCCACCTCGATGTGCAGCAACGCCGCCCCGGCCGCCAGCCCTTCGAACGACCTCGCCGTCCGGTGTCCAGTCCCCGTGATGATGAACGCCAACGCGTTCCCGTTCGTCCACCCCGACCGGTTCACGATCTCCTGGATCAACGTCTTCAGCTCGGGCGTCCGCTGGTTGGCCCCCGCCTCGCCCACCACCGTCCACGGAACCGGCGACCAGCTCGCCGATGCGGTCGTCCGCGGCCGCGTGGACACGTCGCCGCTCGTGGTCGTGAAGGTGGCGGCATTGTCCGCCGCCTGGCCCTTCAGCGTCAGGTTTGTCACCTCGCTCTGCACCTCGTCCGCCTCGAACTGGATGTAAGCCGTGGTGATGGTTGCGCCCGGCGCCACCGTCACGTTCGTGAACCGCAGTCCCACCGTCTGATTGGTGGCACTGACGACCAGCTCGATGTCGGAGACGTTGGCGGAGATGCCTCCGCCAAGGTCCTCTTCGGCGTCGTCGCTCCCGGCCGCGATGCGTCTTTCGATCGGAGGAGGAGGCGCCAGCACCGTGACCTGCATGGAATCCGTGCGGCTCAACGCCCCGTCGTTGGCGGTGAGCCGCAGGATGTACGACCCAGCCATGGTGAAGGACGCCTGCGTGTCCACCTGGCTCCCGTTCTGGAACGTCACCGCGCCCGGACCGCTCCCCACGCTCCACGTCGTCGTCACGGCACCCGGCGGACTGGGCAGGCCGTCGTCGCTCACGGTCCCATCAAGCGCCGCACTCGCCGGCAGCGTGATGGTGCGGTTCGGCCCCGCATCCACGACCGGCAACGTGTTGGCAGCCGGCAGCACCGTGACCTGCATGGAGTCCGTGCGGCTCAGCGCCCCGTCATTGGCGGTGAGTCGCAGGATGTACGACCCCGCCAAGGTGAATGACGCCTGCGTGTCCACCTGGCTCCCGTTCTGGAATGTCACCGCACCCGGACCGCTCCTCACGCTCCACGCCGTCGTCACGGCGCCCGGTGGATTGGGCAGGCCGTCGTCGCTCATCGTCCCGTCCAGCGCAGCTCCCGCCGGCAAGGTGATGGTCCGGTTCGGCCCAGCGTCCACCACCGGAGCAGCGTTAGGTCCCACGAGCACCGAGATCTGAACGGTATCGGCGGTCAGGAGCGCTCCGTCGCTCGCCGCAAACCGCAACCGGTATGTTCCGGGCTTCGAGAAGTTCGCCGACGTGCCCGCCACGCTCGGGTCCAGGATGACCATCGGCCCGGCGCCGCTCACCACGCTCCAGTTGACCGTCAGCAGCCCCGGTGAGTCGGGACGGCCGTCGTCGCTCACCGTACCGACCAGCGTGGCGGTCCCGGGGAACAAGATGGCCTGATCGGGTCCTGCGTTCACTGCGGGAGCGGCATTGACCGGGGCCGGGCCCCTCCCGAACTCGCGCGCCCCCATGTCCGGGGCGCTCCCAACATACTCCGATGCCGGCAGGTTCAGCACCGTCTCACCCCTCCACTGGAACAATGCGGTCCCCGCATCGATCGCCGGACTGCCGACCGTCAGATCGCCGGCCGGGCCCAGTGCAGGGTTCACCTGCAGCATGTGAGGCGCGTCGATCACGCTCGTCTCGTAGTTGACCCCGTTGCTCCAGAACATGCTGTACGAGGCGATCGAGTTGCCGCCCACGCGCCGTAGCGCCTTCCCCGGGATGTTCGCGAACACGTTATTGAGCGCGATGACGTTCGCCCCGCCCACCACGCCGTTCTTTTCGCCCATGAACGTGTTATTGATGACGTACACCCGCTCCGCGACCGCGGCCCCCACCAGGCTTTCGATGGTGTCTCCGTTCGGCATGAATCCGCTCGCGGCGCTGTTGCCTGATGCGTCGAAGTTCGCCGCGAAGACGTTGCGATCGATCCCGATGACGTAACCGGAGATCTCGGGATAGTCGATGAGCTGGATGCCATCCTCACCGTTTCCGGTGATCGTGTTGCCGATGATGTCGACGATCACGGCCGGCCCGATGAACGCGTAGAGGCGGAGCTCGATGCCGTCGTCGCCGTTGTTCCGGATGATGTTGTCACGAATCGTCATGTTCATCCGTCCGTTCAGATCGATCCCGTCATCCGTATTGCTCTCGAACACGTTGTTCTCGAGCGTGCCTCCCGAACCGGCCACGTAGTCCACACCGTCCCCGTTCGAGTTGATCCGGCAGTGCGAGATGTCGACGATCGAACTCGAGACGACCCCGTTCTCGCCATTGGCCAGGGTCAGGCCGATGACGGCACTGCCATGCGAGTTCAGTCCGAACTCGAGCACGGCGTTCCCAATGCAGCCCGAAGCTCCGCTGCACACGTTCCCGACGACACCGTTGAGAATGGTCTGAGCCACCAGCGCGGTATCCCCGGTCACGAGGAAGTGCGACGCGATGGTGAGGGACTTGTTGGCGACGAACGCGCCACCGTAATGGGTCCCCGGCGCGACCAGGATCGTGTCCCCGTTGGCGGCCGCACTGACCGCGGCCCAAACCGTCGCTTTATCGGCCGGGACGTCGATGATCGCCGCCGCTGTCGGGCGCGGGATGATCGAGCCGGCGAGGATCAGGCCCAGGAGCGACAGGCAGCGGGCCGAATACGAATATCGGCCCCTGATGGCACAGCCCATCGCGGCGGTCTCCGGGCAAAGCATGCGTCGTCTGGGCCAGGAGGCGGGAGGGTAGGAGAAAGGTCTGGTTCGTCCGTGAGCCGGAACCTACCGGAGCCTGACTCCTGGGAAGGGTGGCTCCCGAAACGCGCGGAGGGGCCCGCGACCACTCGTACAACTCCGGGACCCCCCGCTCGACTCGGCAGGTGAAGAGTGTATCGTTAGCATATGCGGCGGTCTACGCATTTGTGAACTTAGTTGCACAATTACACATCAGAACCGCATTAGTACGTCATTGATACTGTGAATGTACGGTTCGTATAGCGATCAGGCGGTTCCATCGGTCGGCAACGAGGGGCTACTCTTCCCCGGCGGACGTAATCGTCCACCGGGGCCGGGCGCGAGGCCCAGGCGCTGGAGCTAGCGGATCATGGTGAAGGTCCGCGTCCGCCGGGCCCCGTCGGCCACGAGTCGGAGGTAATACACCCCGCTCGCGAGCGACGCGTCACCGTCCAGGCGCGCGTTCCAGGCGAACCGGTGCAGGCCGGCGGGCAGCTCGCGGTCGACCAGCGTGCGCACCAACCGGCCAGAGAGCGAATACACCTCCACACGGACGTGGGAGGCGCGCTCTAGCGACAAGGCGTAGCTGAGGGCACCGGTGGCCGGATTGGGCGAGGGCGCCCCGAGCTGGACTCCCCCGTTGCCCGGCAGGTCGCCGACCGCCGCTACCTCGCAGACATCGCCGATGCCGTTATCGTTGACGTCCTCCTGGCAGACATTGGGAACCAGCGTGCAGTTGTCGCAGGCATTGCCAACGCCATCACCGTCGGCGTCCTGCTGCGCCGGATTGGAGGCGAACCGGCAGTTGTCGGCATCGTCACAGATTTGATCACCGTCCGCATCGCCGGCGCAGGGCTGGGCCGGTACGATGCCGTGCGCCGCGGACGCCGCCTGCTCGACGGTCAAGCGCTTGGCGAACACCGGCGAGCCGCAGCTCCCGGCCACGCACGGGTCGGCACGCAGGCCGGCGAAGAAGTTGGTGGTGGGCGGCAGGTTGCCGATCGGCGGGCTCCCGGGGTCGCAGTCGTGGTCTACTGAGAGACCGGCGGGGGCGACAACGAGATTGAATACCGGATCCTGCGGCAGCCAGCGCCCTCCCGTCACCTGGAAGAGGATCGGCGGCAGCGCCACGGCCCCGAAGTCGAGGATCCGCACCGCCGGGGTCGGCAGCGTGCGAGTGAAGACCAGCTTGGGGAGCACCGGGAGGACCGAGCTGAAGCTCCCGCCCTCCGCGCAGTCACACGAGCCCCGCCGCAGTTGCATGGACCCTTGCTGCTGGGGCGCGGCGCCCGAAAGGCACACACCCATCTGCCACTGCTCGGGATTGGACCCGCCGTTGTGAGTGACCGTGATGGGGTTCACGCTCACCAGGTTGAGCGCGACGATCTCGATCGGGATGGTGCCCGAGTCCCCCGGGTTGGGGAGCGAAACGGGCGCCCGACGCTTGACGATGGTGTCGCTCGGCCCGAGCGGTGACAGGGGCGCGAGCGGAACCCCCTGCAACGTCACCACGCCCGTGAACGGGTCCGAGCCCGGGTCGAAGAAGTCGGCCGGGATCGGCGTGGCGCTGAAGTCATCGTACGTGGCCCCGTTACCCGGCGTGGTGAACAGGTCGAGCCCCGGATAGACGGCGCAGCCGGGGAGCCCCACGAGTGTCTCGCTCAGGTGGGCGTTGTTGGTCCACACCGACGCACCGGCCGTCAGCGAGTAGTCGGCGGCATTCGTGGTGCTCAACGCGCTCGCCAGGCCATTGAACCTGACCGCCTGGAGATTTGAGTAGGGCAGCGGTCCGGCGAAAGGGGGATTGCCGTTCCCGGTGGCGTCGTTGAACGTGCTCATGTTCCCCGGTCCGGTATAGCCCGCCCCACCCCAGCTCAACCGCCAGTAGATCGTGCCGAAGTCGTCCTCGAATGTCAGCGACCCGGCGGTAAGATAGGAGGCCGGGATCAGGTTCGTCATGGTGAAGTTGGGTGCCTGCACCGGGCTCACGTAGTTCTGGAACGTGGAGCTCACGATGAGCACCTGGTCGCCTGCCAGACCGTTCGCGACATTGGTCGTCATGTCGATGATGAGGATGGGGTTCAGGCCGGCCGCATCCCAGGCCTTGACCCGCGCCTGGCTCACGAGGTTCTGGCCGAGCGATCGGATGCGCAGCTGGATGGCCTGGGCGCTGACGTCGCCGTTGACGCCGCCGACCACCTGCTCGACCTGCATCAGGTGAAAGCTGGCGTGGGCGCGCGGCGCGGCAACCAGAGCGCCCAGCAGGATGACAGGCAGGAGCAGTAACCACCGGGGCGGGTTCATCGCGGGGCGACCTCCAACATCAGGGATGGGCGGGTCCGGCCTTCGATATCCCCCGTGCGGGGAATAGGCGCGAGGAATTCTATCCCCAACCACCGACCCGTGATAGGGCTTAATTTGCGCTTAATTTGCGCCTTGCCAATACGTTGGGAGGCAATGCATTCGCCCGCTCGTTTCAGCGCCCGAGCAGGTTCTCGACCTCGATCACGGCGTTCATCTCGTCCTTCATGATGTGGAAGACAGTGTGATAGAAGACCGCGTGGTCCTTCACCATCGGCACGAGCTTCTTGTATTCGTCCGCCGCCTTCGATTCGGTCTTGAGCGCCTCTTCGAGCATTACCTTCGTGTCTTCCGTGTGGACGATCGGGGCAGGGTCACGCGTCGTGATGGCCTCCCCTCCGAGCGACGCGATGATATCGCGCACCTTCTTCGCGTGCCCGAACGACTCGGTCGCCTCGTCCTCGAAGTGCCCGGCGAGGGTCAACGACTCGAGCCCCTTGAGGTACGCGGCGTAGTGGGCGTACATGGCCTGGGCGCGCAGCTCCCAACCCAGCGCCTTATTCAGGGCGGTGACAAGCTTTCCTCGATTGGCGATCCTGACGGGCATGGGAGACCTTTCCGGCGCCAGGCGCCGTGGTGTCGGTTCGGTGATGGATGGGCGGTCGCGGTGGTCGCGGGCGCCACCCAGTCGGAGTGACGCGCGAGTGTAGCCCACGGCCGCTCCGCCGTGCCACAATGTGGTCTTCGAGGGTGTCTTCCAGTGTCGGTCTTCCAGTGGTGGGCCAGTGGAGGGAATGAGGGCCGCGATGGGATCGAAGAGAGCCGGAGTCCCCCGTGCGCGCGCGAGCGATGGGCTCGGAGGCAGGCGCCTACCCGCCGGGGCGCAGGACGCGGGGGCCGCGGCCGCGAACCCTGACGAACGAGGGCTTCGCGACCCCCTATCCCTGCTCCTCGATATCCTGGTCCTGGGCCTCGCCACCTGCTATCTCGTGTCGCTCTGGCGGCAGGCCTCGACGGCTGCGTTCGCCAGCGACGAGTGCTTCCACGCCTACCTCTCGGAGTGGATCGCCCGGCGCGGCCGGCTCCCCCGCGAGCTGCCCGAGTTCTACTCGGGGCTCCCCTACTTCTATCCCCCGCTCCTCCACCTGCTGGGCGCAGGCGCCGTCAAGCTCGCCGGCCTCGGCTCGCTCAGGTACCTGAACGTCGTCCTGACCGGGTTGCTGGTCACGGTGCTCTACGCCCTTCCGGTCCCCGGAGTCTCGCGCGCCGCGCGGCGGTGCGCCGTCCTGCTCTGCATCGGGAGCCCTGCGCTCTCGCTCTACGCCGTGCGCTTCTATGCCGAGACCCTCGCCACCCTGCTGGCGGCGCTGGTCGTGATGCTGCTCCTCAAGGCGCGCGCCCGGCCCGGCTTGCGGGAGGGCGTCCTGCTCGGGGTCGCGGTCGGCGCGGCGCTGCTTGCCAAGCAGCCGGCCGCGGTGCTCCCGGTCCTGCTTGCGGCGCTTGCGGCGCTCGATGTCGCCCGCGGCCGCCGGCCACTGGCGACTGCCATGCTCGTCGCGCTTGTCACCGGAATGGTCGTGGCGCTCCCGTTCTTCGTGCGCAACGCCATGCTGTTCGGGAGCCCCTTTTATCCCCCAATCACGAACAATGCCCAGATTGCGCTCGATGCGATGAACACGCGACTCTTCAGCCTGCCGGCGCCGATGTTCTACCGTAACGCGCTGATCGTCATGGGCCCGTTCGTCCCCTGGCTCGCCGCCGTCGCCCTCGCCTGGAACCTGTTGCGTGGCCGCTTCAACCTTGTCACCGGGCTGCTCGGCGGATGCGTCGCGTTCACGCTCCTGGCTCCTCTCGTGCCGCGCTTCCAGCCGCGCCACCTCAACCCGGTCACCGCGCTGATGGCCCTGCTGGGGAGCGTCGCCCTGATCGACGCGCTTGGCAGCAGGCGCCGGATGGCTATCGCCGCCCAGGCGATCCTCATCGTCTGGGGCGTCGTGTTCGTGGTCCGGATGACCGGCCTGCGCTCGGGGCTCGACGCATCGCCTGCCGACCGCGAGGCGTACCGGGCCATCGCCGAGCTCGTGCCCGCCGGGGGGACGGTGCTGAGCCGCTCCACCTACGACACGTACTACTACGCCCGGCGGAACGCGACCTGGCCCATTCCCTGGGGCGGGACGGCGGGCCAGTTGGAGCTCTTCACCGAGCGAGACCCGGACCGGTTCCTCGCCGCGCTCGACCGGCTCGGGATCGACCACCTGCTCGTCCCGCGCCGGACCACCGCCCGACGCTTCAACGGGGCCAACCATCCCGAGAGCTTCGTCGACTGCGTCGCCGCCCTGGTCGAGCGCGGACGGCTCCGGGTGCTCTGGGGTTCCGCCGATCTGGTCCTGGTCGGCAAAGGCGAGTAGGCCGCCTCGGTGCCCGCGGACCTGGTCCTGGTGGAGGGGCCGGCGCCCCACACCGACTCGCGACACGCACGACCGCGCGCAACAGGTGAGGCGAATCGAAAACGACGCCCGTTGAATCGAAGGGCTAAGTGATTGATACGCCGCGCGACCGGTCCCGGCACGAAGCTTGATACTACATATGGTGAGAACCGGGAGTGCCGCCGCCACGCCGAGCAAGGGGAGTCCACGATGGATCGTGCGAACAAGAAGACGATGCGGCTGCTGGACCGAGTCGTGATTGGCCTGCTCGTGCTGCTGGCGATGCTTCTGGCGGGCCTTCAGGCCGCCCGCGCCGCGGAGATCGTGCCGTCGGTCGGGCTCACCCATGCCTCCTCCGGCGACGGCGGCTACAAGGCGTTCGCAGGGCTGGCGGTGCGCGGGTCGGTGCTGCCGATGGTCAAGGCCGAAATCGGTGTCGCCTACCGGAACGATCCCTACCTGAACGGCGACCTCAATGTGCGGATGTGGCCCGTCACCGCCTCGCTATGGCTGACGCCGCTCCCCATGTTCTACTTCGGCGGCGGGGCGGGGCTCTACCACACGACCTACGACTACAAGGACACGCTCCCGCTCCAGGACGAGACCAGCCGCGAGTTCGGCACCCACCTGGGCGGCGGGCTCACCATCCCGATCGTGCCGGCCATCGCATCGCTCGACTTGAATGGGCGCTACATCCACCTGCGCGAGAAGGGCACGCTGCTCGCCCCGGGCGCCATCAAGCAGAGCTTCGTCAGCACGTCACTGGGAGTGGTGATCAAGTTCTAGTGCCAGGTTTGTAGAGGCCGTGCGCCCCGACTACCTCCCGGGGACACGTGGCGGCGGGGCAGCGACGGGCCTCGCCGCTTTTGCCTTTTCCGGGGTTCGAGCGGGTGCCGATGTCGCTCGCCGAACTGCTGACCGGCGGGTCTACCCCCAGCCCTCGCGCACCGCCCGCTCGTAAGCCGCCCAGTAGGGATCCGGCTCCGGCGTATCGATGGTGCGCACCACCGCGCCCGGCTCAGTGAGCCACAACCGCCCGCTTCCCGCCATGACCTCACCCACCTCCACGGCCACGATGCCGGCCTGCGCGAGCGCCGCGAGAACCGCCGCCACATGCGCCGGTCGGACTGCGGCGATCAGCGTGCCCTCGGAGAGCGTCCAGTAGGGATCGATCCCTCCCCACGCCTCGCAGGCGGCGCGGGACGCGGGAGCAAGCGGGATGCGGGCCCGCTCGATGCGCAGGTCGTGGCCTGCGGCCTTGGCCAGCTCCAGCAGCCCGCCCAGCACGCCTCCCTCGGTGGCATCGTGCAACGCCGAGACGCCACGGTCGCGCACGCCCGCCCGCAGCGCGGCGCGGCAATCGGCGACCACGCTGACCGCGGCCAGTGAGGCGCTGGCGCGGGCGAGCGCGGCTTCCGCCTCGGGGCGAGTCATTCCGGCCGTCTCGAGCGCCGCAATCAGCCGCTTCGGGATGAGGTGGGCGGCGATCGCGGTCGCCTCGATGGCACAGCCCTTGGTGACCACGATGCGGTCGCCGGGGGCCGCCATCGCCGGCGTCAGGTAACGACCCTCGTCGCCGACACCGATCAGCGTGGCGGCGCCGATGATCGGGTATTCACACCCGGCATAGCGCCCGCTGTGCCCCGCCACCACCGCCACCTCGAGCCGCGCCCACTCGTCGCTCATCGCCTGCCAGTACTCCGCGATCTCGGCGTCAGCCATGTGCGGCGGAAGGTTGAAGTCCACGGTCGCGTATGCGGGCGGGAGCCCGCTGGTCCACAGGTCCGAAGCCAGCAGGTGGCAGGCGAGCCGGGCGGAGGCCGCCATGCCGAGGCAGGGGATGACCGAGAGCGGATCGGTGGTGAGTGCCATCACCCGCCCGGCCGAGAGCCGGACGATGGCGCAATCGGCCCCCGCGCGCGGGCCGACCAGAACTTCGGGGCGTGCCGCGCCCAGGTGCGGCGAGATCAGGCGCTCGAACTGGGCGGGCAGGAGCTTGCCGAGCGGGGCGTCGGTCGCGGGCCTGGAGCCGGCCATGGTCGGTGGGCGGCTCAATCCAGCGTCGGCCCGTAGATGACCGCGTTCAGGAACAGCCGCTCCGTGGAGCGCCAGAACAACCGGAACGCGGGGGAACCCGCGATCATGATGACGTGCCCGTCGCCGGTCGGCTCGTCCACGGCGTAGGCGGTGCCGAGCAGCCGCCGCTCGGTCTCGGGCCAGGTCCAACCGGTCAGCGTCAGGGGCTCGCGGTCGAACTTCATGGGGTTGGCCCCTTCCTTCGAGGGCTTGAGGAACAGCCGGCCCTGGAGCAACACCGGGATGCGCTCGGCATCGTAGCCGTAGGCGAGAAAGTGGCGCGGGTCGAGCGAGGCCCAGAACACCGTGCCCGGCACGTACTCGGGCCGCCGCTCGTCCTCGCGCACGCTGTCTGAGGGCGCCTTGTCGTCGACGTCGTCCTTCTTGTCATCGGCGGGTTTCACCCCGACCGGTCGGGCGCTCGAGAGTCCCACGTTCTTCAAGGTCGGGAACTCGGCCGCGTCGTCGAGGCACACGAGCGTGCCGCCGCGCGACACCCAGCCCTTGAGCGTCGCAATGCCGCCCTCGCCGAGTGCGCCGGCGAGCGCCGCGGGACTCCCATCGGGGATGACGACCACGTTGTAGCGGTGAAGCTCGGCGCCGGCGAGCGCCGAGACGCGCAGCGCGGTGAAGCGCAGGCCCAGCCGGCGCTCGAACAGGAACCAGAGCCAACCGTACGCGCTGGGCGAGATCGAGCCGTCCACCAGCACCGCGACCCGCGGGCGCTTGAGGCTCGCGACCGCCTCGGAGCCCACCCCGGTGTCGCCGCGGTCGGTGTAGGCGGTGTGGGTGGCGGCCACCGTGATGCCCGAGCCGAGGACGAGCTCGGCGATGCGCTCGTGCAGGCTGTCGGGATTGCGCTCGACGCGGGCGATGAACGAGCCGCGCGGGAAGTCCCGCCCGCCGGCCCTCAACGGGCGGGTGCTGGTCGCGATCCGGAAGTCCTCCTGCATCAGCCGCAGCGCCAGCCGGAGCGCGCCGTCCGTCTCACAGCTCCAAACGTATGCGGTGATCGCGCGCCCGCCTTCAATCAGGCCGGCGAGGTCACGCACCGTGCGCCCGTCCGTGCCGGTCAGCGCCGTGGGCCCGAGGCGGCTCGCGCGCGCGGTCATCGGCACACCGATCGCGAGCGAGTCGCCCAGGAGCTCGGCGCCGGCGTTGGGTCGGGTCGGGTCGGGCGGCTGGAGGAGCGCGCCCCCCGCCGGAGGTTCGCTCACGCCATAGGCGGGAACTCCGTAGGCGAGCGGCAGCGACCAGGCGGTGACGTCGTAGAAATCGTACCCCTCCATGGGCGCGCGCTTGCCGCGCTTGAGATTGCGCTCGTACTTGTCGAGCTGGGCGTTCGCGAACGCCGGGTCCACCGGCGCGTCGCGCTCGATCAGCGTGCGCGCGAGCCGCCCGGCCGGCTGCGCCAGGTCCACGAGAAACGCGCCGCCCGCGAAGTCGCGCGGCGCGAAAGGCGCCTCGACGCCTGCGGGCGTGCCCGAGCGCGGCGGGGGCACCGAGCCCGCGGCCTTGCCGCCGGGCTTGGTGTCCCCCGGCTTCCCGGCCGCCTTTGAACCGTTTCCCACCCCGGCCTTCGCGGGCAGGTCCGCCCACACCGGCCGCGCGGAGGCGCTCCGCACCGGTCCCGGCAGCCAGCGCACCTCGACCCCGGTCTCCATCAGATTTTCGGCCAACGCCGCGGCGCGCGCCGGGTCCCTGCCCGGATCGAGCAGGTAGGCGCGCACCGGCCCGCGCCTGCCCTCCTCGATCGCGGCGACGGCGAAGCGGTGATAGTCGCGCAACCGCTCCTCGCGGTGGGCGGCCGCCGCGGCGGCGGTGGCGAGCGAGGCGGTGAAGTGCCGGCGGATGCCGTCGAGCAGCGTCACCACCGTCTCGTCGTCGCGCCGGATCGCCAGATTTCCCCCGCCGTCGGTCTCGTAGGTCATGCCGACCGCGCCCCGCAGCGACGGCCACGAGTCCCAGTAGCCCGGGTAGTAGAGGTCGAAAATGTCGCGCACGTAGTAGTTCCACCCGTAGCGGTCGAAGGCGGCGGCGTTGGAGCGGCCGAAGATCTCGGTCCACTTCATCACCTCGGCCGCCGGCAACACCGGGTTGAGGGGTGCCGCGGGCGGGGCGAAGAAGTAGGAGGCGGTCTGCCCGTGATGGTCCACGAACACCTGCGGGTTCCAGCGCCGGAAGGCCCGGGCCATCTGCCGCGATTCGGTCTGGCTCATGGCCAGCGCGTCGCGGTTGAGGTCCACCTGGTAGTGGTTGGTGCGCCCGCCGATCCCCCACGGCTGCTGGCGCTGCTGCTCGATCGCCCACGGGTCGGGGTTGCCCTGGCCCAGGGCGTTGATCCAGGTGACGAAGCGCTCGTGCCCGTCAGGGTTGTGGGCCAGGTTCATCACCACGACGCAGCGCTCGAGGATGGCCCGCGTGGTCGAATCCTCCCCCGCCGCGAGCTGGTAGGCCACCTGCATCATGGCCTCGAACGATGCCGACTCGTCGCCGTGGATGCTGTAGTTGAGCCACACGGTCGCCGGGGTCGACTGGATGAGTCGCTCCGCCTCGGCGGCGCCCGCCAGCGTGCGCGGATCGGCCAGCTTCGCCGTCGCCTCGCGGATGGCCTCGAGCCGCTTGATGTTCGCCGGCGACGAAATCAGCAGCACCGCGCGCTCTCGGAACTCGTAGGTACTCCCGAACGGTTCGCGCACCACGCGGTCGGCGGACGCGTGCACCAGCGCGTCGACGTAGCGCTCCATGTTCCCGTACGAGGTGTGGGACGTGCCCGACTCGTAGCCCAGCACGTCGGCGGGGCGCGGGATGCCCTGCCTGTAGGGGCCGCGGTCGTAGAAGTCGAAGCGCGCGGGGGCGGCGAGGGCGGCGAGGGGCGCGAGGGCGAGGAGGCCTGCACATGCGGCGAGGCGAAGCCGGACAGCGCTGGGGGACACGGCTGGACCTCCGGTGGGGACTCGGGTGCGGGTCGCGTGCGAGCGGTGGAGTCTAGCCGATGCGGCGGCAGCGCTCTAAATGGCTTCGCCTGATTCGGTCATGGACCCGAAGGCTGAGCTTCGGGGGCACCCGACGAGCGGGGCCCCGAAGCGGGGTCCCCGCGACGGAGGGTGACCCCCGAACCGCAGCCGAACATTGCCGAATCAGGCGAAGCCATTTAGCGCCGCGGCCGCGAGAAATCGCGGGGCCACCGAGACCGTCCGAAGGGCGGGGCGAACTTCTCCCCCTACGCCGGATCGATGGTGTAGCTCGCCAGCACGACCGTGACGTTGTCGGGCGCGCCCCGTTCGAGGGCGAGATCCACGAGCGCCTGGCAGCCGTCCTCGGCGGAGCGGCCCTGCCGGATCACGCTGGCCATGTCGTCTTCTCCCACCAGATTCGAGAGTCCGTCGGTGCAGAGCAATACACGGTCGCCGTGAGCGAGCTGGAAGTGGTGCATGTCGGCCTCCGGCTCCTCATCGTTCCCGCCGATCGCCTGGGTCAGGACGTGATGGAACCGCGCGGCCTCGGCGTCCCCGGGCTGCATGAGACCGAGGTCCACGTAGCGCTGTGCCAGCGTGTGGTCGCGGGTCATCTTCTCGACACGATCGTCGTGGAACAGGTACGCGCGCGAGTCTCCGACGTGGGTCACGAACAGGTCGGTGCCGACCGAGTAGGCGCTGGTCAGCGTCGTCCCCATCCCCTGCAGGGCCCTATCGGCCACGGCCCGATCGACGACAGCGGCATGCGTCCTGGCGAAGAACTCACGGGCATGCTCCCAGAGCTCGCTGATCTCCTCCTCGCGGGTCTCCGGGTCGTCCAGCTTGAGGATCCACTTGGGGGAGTCGATGATCCTTGCGACCGTCGCGGCGATGGCGGTATGACTGGCCACTTCGCCTGCCGCGTGCCCCCCCATGCCATCGGCCACGATCATGATGTAGCCCGACTCCTCGAAACGCGGCACCAACTCCACCGGTACGTTGGAGCTTAGGCGCTCGAGGTAGCGGCCGATCCGGCTGACGAGATAGGCATCCTCGTTGCCCTCGCGCACCTTTCCGATGTCGGTGAGCGCGGCGATCTCGACCCGCACGCGGGACGGAGCGATGAGGCCCTCTGAGCGTGTCGGCGCGCGGCCATCGGTGCCGGAACCGTCACGGTGCGGAGTAGTTGACATGCTTTGTGGCCTCCTCGTCTCCCGACTGCGTTCGGATGCCGGCGCACGCTAACATATCGTCCGTTCCGCCTCATCCCATACTACGACCGCAGCGCCCCCGGCATCACGAGCGAGCCGCTTCGCTCGCGCAGCCAAGCGTACACCAGGCTGCTCACCGGAGGCACGGGCATCATCAATGTCTTCGTATGCCGGAGCTGAAAAAGAGGAGATAGAGCCCGATACGGCAGGCCACCTTGGCCCGGTTGGCGAAAATGTACCGCGTACCGCCAACCGGGCCAAGGTGGCCTGCCGTATCGGGTCCGGTTGAACGAGTGGTTAGGCGTCGCTCTCACGACGGGTATCGTCTTCGCACCTCGGCCACTGACGCTCTGACGAGTTTCTCAAGAACCGCGACGTCTATGTCTGAAAGTCTCTTGATGTAGACGCAAACCTTGCCCGTTCTGTGCTTGCCAAGTTGCTGCAGGAGTTTCTCGCGGGATTCAAAGCCATCTGCGATGTAGACAACAATCTCTGGCTTCCTAGACGAGAAGCCGGCGAGGCATGCGTCGCCCTCGTGCCCAGTCTCGTACCTGTAGTGGTAACTGCCGAAGCCGACGATGCTTGGCCCCCACATCTTGGGCTCGCACTTCGTCACTTTCTTCATGAGCACGGATATCGCCGCACAGTCGTCCCGGCGTCGCGGATCCTCGATGGTATCGAGATACTCACCAACGCTTGCTTCCGTCTGCTTCGTCTTCAGTTCAGCCATGGGGCCTCCGTGGCGAGAAGGTAGTGGCTTGCGACGCTCTGGTTCAGCGGCGGGCCGCGCAGCGGACCGTCCGCTGCAACCGGTTGTTAGCCGGTCACATGAATTTGCGCCGCTTGAAGGCGGCGACATCCTTCGCCGTGAGTTCAAACCACTCGCCATTCTTCCGTCGGTCTCCAAACCGACCGTGCCAGTAGTTCTCGATGCCGACTGGATCATCTGTCTTGATGGAGTGGACTACCTTCGCCTCTTCAGGGAGTTGGATCGCGAGCTCACGTTCACGCCGGCCCACAGCGTTCGATCGACCGACCTTGTAGAAGCGACCAGACTTCAACAGGTACACGTACCCGAGGTCCGAGTAGGCCTCCACAGGGGCGTCGTCGCCAGTGTCCGTCCCGCGCTGTGAAGGCCGCGCGATCACGGCGTCACAAAGCCCCGCGACGTCCTCGTAGCCGCGCTTCAGCGCAAACTCATGCAGCCGTGCGGCGAGTTTCTGCTTGCCGCCAAAGCGGGCAAACCTGGTGTGCCATGGAAATCCAGGCTCGGTTCTCGCCTTCATGTTGATTTCGTTCGCGACTGGGAAGTGACCAAGCTCGCGGGCGAACAAGGCGAGGCTTTCCAGTAGATCGTCGTCGCTGCGCGGACCCTGGAGGGCGTTCGGCTGGAACCCGGCTTCGACGAGCGCGTCGCCCCACCGAACCCAGAACTTCCCCATCCAGTCTGAGGACTTGACACCGGTCTCGGCCTCGAAGCGAGCGATGCCCAGAGGGGCCCCGCCGTTCTTCTCGGCGGTTCGCTTGATTTCCGAGATGACGTGGCTCTTCGTGAACACGTTCCCTCAGATCCGCCTAACGCTCGGCATCACCAGCAGCCCGCGCAGCGGGCTGGCTGGTGCATGCCACAGTTATGCGGAGTACCGCTCTGTCACCAGGGTCTCCGACAAGATCGCGCGCTCACGCACCCGATCCGACCAGCGACGAGGATCTCGGTGCGCGTGAAACACGGCCGTAACAACGATGCGCTTCTCCTCGAGGGCGTAGAGAACAAGATACGGGAAGCGACGCAGAAGTGCCTTCCGAGTCCGGAGGGCGACAATCTCGTGCGCCTCAGGCAGGCGACGGAGACTCTCCACGGCGTCGTCGAAGGCGAGCAGGAACTCGAGCCCCAGCCCTGTCTGCTGGCGCTCATACCACCAGAACGCCTGCTCCACCTCCCGCTCGGCCTCCGGTAGCAGAACAACAGATCGCTTCACCGCTCACCCTCCAACCGACGCTTGATCTCGTCCCACGACGAGCAGTCCCCCGGATCGGCTTCGTGCTTGCGAAGCCGCCGCTCTGCCTCTTCGCGCTGCACCGGTGTGAGCTCGACCGCCCGCGGTGAAAGCGCAATCTCGTCCCAGAGATCCTGGACCCGGAGAATCTTCTCCGACACCGAGAGGTCGTCCGGCTCACCATGTTTCGATTCGCTACTCATCTCATTTCCCTCCTGTGCTACAAGGGGGCTGCCCGACTGAGACCCTTCCGCATAACGCCGGCCATAATCCGCGGGCCGGGCGGCGCGCCGGTTGCTGCGATTGACAACCGGCGTGACGCCCGAGACCGTCGGGTTGATGGCCATGTTAGGCGGCGCCCGAAAGCCGAGGATTGGGTCCGGATGCTACGAGCCTTCGATCAGCGCCACGAGCTTTGTCATCGTCGCGAGATTCCGAGCCGTGCCCGTGTCCCCGAGCTGGCGGTTCGCGGCCGCCCAGAGCGGGCTGTCGAGTACGCCCCCCGAGCACCAAAGGTAAGCGACATGGGGACCAAGGGCGAACGCCTCTGGCGCCCAGCGGTCCTTGAGAAGGGGTTTCAACTGCGCCAGCGCCTTCGGATCCGGGCACGCCATGACGAGCAAGCGCGACGGGTTGTCGGCGACCGACGCAAGCGGATTGTGTCGGACGGCTGAAGCAAGGTCTCTTCCCTTCAGCACGGTGACTCGAGTCTCGACCCCGAGCCGAGATGCGATCGCCTTCTCGATGCGAGTCGCCGCATCGCCGGACGTTTCCGCACGTACCGTGAAGACGACGTTTCCGCTGTTGAGCAATGTGCGAACATCGCCGTAGCCAAGGCCTTCGACCAGCTTCCGTAGATCCGCCATCGCGACGCGCTTCGCAGTCCCGACGTTGACTCCACGAAGAAGCGCGACGCGCCTGTCATCCACGAACTTCCCCTTCGATAAGCAACTGCACCAGCGTCGATTGACCAGCCACCGTACGCACGTCCGCATAACGCCGGCCATAACCCGCGGCGGGCGAGCGCGGAGCCTGGCCCCTGCAGGAAAGTCTGCCGCCCGCTGTCGGGTTCATGGCCTTGTTAGCCGGCGCTCACCCTAATTCATGGTCTCAGGGCGGACTGCGCTTCATCGAAGCTCCCGCGGAAGTACGCCACGTTATGGAACGCCTCGCGCGACAGGGCTTCGGCTACATATCGGGCTTCAGCAACATCTCGCCCGATGACAATCAGGCGCGTATTGTGATCCTCCATGGGCAGTCTTCCGTCGTCCTTCGCCCGCTTCACCTCACCCACGTCTTTTCCCTCCAACACGCCACTACGCGGGATGTTTTTGGCGTTGGGAAGAGTGCCGCTGCGGAAGACGCTCGCTTCGCGAGTATCGATGAGAATTGTGGTTTGGTCATTGGCGACCACGTGTCGTAACCCGTCCGGCTCGATTTCCGTCAAGCCGCCCAGAGCCCGCCAGACCGGAATACCGAGCTGATAGCGACGAACGTTGGAGTAACCCACGGCAAGAAGCTCATCGGCGAGCCGCTTGCTCTTCCCGCAGAAGGGACCGTTACAGTAGAGAACAAGCGGAGTCTCTTTTTTGCCCTCGAGAATTCGACCGATCTCCGCAACATCAGAGACGTAAGACGACATGGGAACACCGGGCTTGGCGGCAACGTTGACCGCGCCGGGGATGTGACTGATCGCGAACTCTCGAAAGGGACGCGCATCGAGAACGACGGCGTTCTTGTCGGCAAGAATGCCTCGGAGCTGCTCGGTGGAAACCTCCGCAGTCCGTTGCCCGGATTCGCCCAGCGTGGCCTGAAAGATGTTCCCAGGCGTCTGTCCGTGCGCGGCGGCTGCCGAACCGAACAACATGAATGTCAACAGGATCGTTCGGTGGTTCATCTGTGTCCCCTCCTCAGTATCCCGCCAACGCTCGCGATCCGCGGCAGCGCGCAGTTGGCGCGCCGCTTGTTCGGGGTTGCAAGCGCCGAACGCTGCATCGCATTATCAGACGGCATGTGCTCCTGGCGTATGATCAATCGAGCCTGACGTAAGTAAGGCTCGCATCAATCTCCCAGGTCGCTCGGTCGGTCGACGATTCTGCCACGAATGGGACCTCTCGCCCTGAAAGAGGCCCCATGCGGACCCGTGAGATTACGGTCTTGCCACTGACTTCATCTTCTTTCGTGAACTCGAGAATGTCATGACGGAAAACGCCTGACATCGTTTCGTTGCGTCCTTTGCTGCCGATGCCGTAATAGGTGTAACTATCATTGTCAGGCAGGTAGCCGAGGATACTCATACCCCGTCCGATAGAGCCATCCAAGCGCTTACTTTCCGTCTCACAGACGATGTGAAAGTTGCCGTCGTACCAACGACACACTTCCAAGTAGGTCTCCTCTCTGCCCGCTATGGTCCAACGACCCACGAGCGGATTGAGTTGATCGTAGCCAGACGCACGGACTGGTTCTGGTGCGATCGTCTGCGCCCTCCCGATCGGGCTTTGGCAGGTTGTTGCAATGATGAAGATAGCGACGAGGTACGTTTTCAAGCGC
>CAYONG010000135.1:0-66611 GCA_964405235.1 uncultured bacterium
GTCACGCCGCCGATCAGGAACTCGGCGATGAACGCGAGCGCCCAGAGCATCGGGGTGGTCAGCCGAATCGAGCCACCGTAGAGCGTCGCGATGTAGAGGAAGAGCATCTCGCCGATCGGGATCGAGATGATCACCGTGGTCACCGTGAACACGTTCGCCATGCGCGGGTCGATCCCGGCGATGAACTGGTGGTGCGCCCACACGAAGAAGCTCAACACGCCGGTGGCGATGACCGTGTAGATGATCGTGCGATAACCGAACAACTTCTTGCGGGAGAAGGTCGTCATCACCTCGGCGACGATGCCCATCGCCGGGAGCAGCACGACGTAGACCTCGGGGTGGCCGAAGAACCAGAACAGGTGCTGCCACAGGATCGGATCCCCACCGCGCGTCGGGTTGTAGAACGCGGTGCCGAGCAGCTGGTCGAACAGCAGCATGACCGCGCCGGCGATGAGCGGTCCCACCGATGCCATGAACAGGATGCTGGCGACCACGATCATCCACACGAGCACCGGCACGTCGAACGCCTTCATCCCCGGGGCGCGCGCGTTCATCGCGGTCGTGATGAAGTTGATGCCGCCGAGCAGGAACGCGACGAATTCGAGCGCCACGGCGAGCACCCACATGGTCGCGCCGATCTTCGTGAGGTTGTATTGCGACCCCGCCGAGAGTGGCGGGTAGGCGGTCCACGCGCCGCCGAAGCCGCCTCCTTGCACGAACAGCGAGGCGACGATGATCACCGTGCTCAGGAAGAAGATCTGGTAGCTGAGCCGGTTGATGCGCGGGAACACCATGTCGTCGCAGCCACACATGAGCGGGATCAGGAAGTTGCCGAAGCCGGCGATCAACACGGGCATCGCGACCCAGAAGATCATGATGCTGCCATGGTTCGTGACCAACGCGTTGTATTCCGCCGGCGACACCACGCCGAAGCCCGGGACGGGCTGCCCGGGATACGCCATCTGCATGCGGAAGACGTAGGCCATGAACGCCCCGATGAGCGCCATCGCCATCCCGGTGAACATGTACTGGAAACCGATCACCTTGTGGTCGGTGGACCACAGGTACTTGTGGAAGAAGGACTGCTTGGCGTGGCCGTGATGGGCTGCATCCGCCCCAGCGTGCGTATCGTGCGCGTGGTCCGCCATGGGGGTCTCGGTCACGGGGCCTCAACCGCGGCGGCGGCCATGGGTGTGTGCTCCTGCACCCAGGCCTGGTGCTCCGCCGCGTTCTCGATGTGGATCCGGCCGTTCATCACGCCGTGACCGATGCCGCAGATCTCGGCGCACTGGATGTCGAACGACCCGGTCCGGGTCGGCTTGAACCATCCGGTGATGGTTCTGCCCGGCACCGCGTCCTGCTTCAGGCGAAAGACCGGCACCGAAAAGCTGTGCAGGACGTCCCTCGACTCGAGTAGGAAGTGATAGGTCTTCCCCACCTCCACGTGGAGGTCATCCGAGGTCACGATGTCGTCTGGAGTGTCGAGCTTCCCGTCGGTGCCGGCGTGGACGAAGGTCCACACCCACTGCTGGCCGACCACGCGGACCTGCTCGTCCGCCGCGGGCAGGTTCTGCTTGATCTCGACCCACACCTTGATGGCGGCGACGATGATGACCACGTCGAACATGATGATGAAGATGTGGGGGATGTTGATCCAGCGCTTGACGTGCTTCTCCTTGCCCGTGAGGTACTGCGCCGGGACACCCTCGCGGGCACGGAAGCGGAAGATGAGCCAGAAGAACATGCCCTGGGCCACAAAGAACCAGAACCCCACCAGCACGGTCACGAGCAGGATCAAGCCGTCGACGTCGCCGGCGTAGCTGGATGCGTTCTTGACCCACCCTTCAATCATTTCACCGCCCCACGTCAGCGCTGAGGACGAAGATGGCGACCGCGGCCACGAAGAGGGCGGCGCTGATCACGGTGAAGAGGAACGTCTTGCGGGCGATCCCGTTGCCCCACTGATCGTCGCGCGATTCGTCGCCGCCTGCCATCTCAGCCGCCCCCCTCCGTCACTTGCGCAGCGTCCGGATATAGGCGATCACGTCCAGCATCGCTTTGTGATCTTCGAGCGTCGCCGACATCGCGGCCATCTGCGCGCCCTGCACATCGCGCGGGTCGGCGCCACGTATGCCGGACTTGAACTTCTCAAGCTGCCGCACCATGTACCAGTCGGCCTGATTCACCAGCGTGGGCGCGCCCATCGCCTCGAGCCCCATGGCGTCCGGCCCGTGGCAGACGGTGCATACCGTGGTGTAGCGGGCGGCGCCGGCCGCCGCATCGCCGCCGGCGAGCGTCTGCGGCGCGGGACGTGCCGGCAGGCTGGCGACGTACTGCGCCACCGAGGAGACATCCCCCTCGAGGTTGAGCGAGCGCGCCATCGGCCGCATGCGGTGCCCTTCCGAGTCCGACGGATGCGCGCCACGTATGCCGGACCGGAACTTGGTGAGCTGCGCCTCCAGGTACCAGAGCGGCAGACCGGCGATCGACGGGGCCCCGAGCGACGTGTTTCCGGCACCATTGTCCCCGTGGCAGGGCGCGCAGGTGTCGTAGAGATCCGCCCCCCTGGCGATGCCCGCCCGCGCGCGCCCGCCGCAACCCCAGAGCGTCAGTGCCAGCAACGGCGCCGCGAGCAGGGCGAGTGCAACACCACGCAACAAATAGGCCTCCAGAGGCGAATCCACCGGCGCCGGGACCCGGCGAACCGGGAGCCGTTTGCGGTGGCGAGGTCTGACGAGACGCAGCGACGCGCCGGGAACACACTGCCAGAGGAAACATGGTGTATACACGAATCGAGGACACCGAGGCAAGCGCGGCCGGGGGTTCATACGCCCGCCCAGCGCGAGGCCGCGGGGATCCCGGGCGCCGTCACGCGGCGCGCCCACCGGCCGGACCGCGATCACGGCCGGAGGCGTAACGCCCGGGCCTCCTCCCCCGACAGGACCTCGATCGCTCCGAACTCGGCCGACGCGTGGCCGCCGGTGTCGTCCGCATCGCAGATCACTCCGATCGCCGCGATCCGCTCGGGCACGGCGCCGAAAGCGCGCAGCAGATCCGCCTCGAGGTCGCGCGTCTCCTCGCGCCAAATGGAATCAGCGGGCGAGTCCCGCAGCACGACACTCGGCACCCGACCGCTGTAGGGACTGTGACTCCACTCCCCGGCCGGGCGCGACGGCGTCCACTGATAGAGCAGCGCGCGCGTGCGGCCCGGAATGCGGCTACGCCGCACAATGACCAGCACACCGGCGGCGCGGTCGTCGCGGGAGCGCACCTCGGGGTCGGCGCCCGCCGGGTGTTGCAGCACCCGCCAGCGCCACTTCAGGATTACCCCGCGCGGGTCGATCGAAAGCGGCGTGAGCAGCGCCGAGTTGCGATCGCGCGCCTCGGCGCGCAGCGTGGCCTGGTCGCCTTCGCCGACCCGCAGGTAGTCGGTGCGGCCCCGGTAGCGCTGCTCATGCCATTCACGTGCGCCTGGAACCCGGGGGCCCGCGGGGCCCCATCCCAGCAGCAGCGAGGCGGCCACCACGATGGGGATGAGTCTCATGGTCGGTAGAACCGGGCCAGCGCCGCCGCCGGGACACCCGATCCGTGCAGCGTCACGATCGCGGCGTTGATCGCGAGCTGGCGCCAGGGCCCGGTCGCGAGGAAACGCCGGGCCGAGGTGCGCGCGCACTCCCGGAGTCGGACCAGTCGCCCGCGGCCGGCCAGCCGTCGCGCCAGCCCCAGGTCCTCGAGGAGCGGCATTTCGGGGTAGCCGCCGACTGCCGCAAAGTCCGCGCGCCGGCAGAAGAACCCCTGGTCACCGAAGAACGCCGTCCGCCACGAGAGGGCGCTCAGCCGCTCGAGCAGCCGCAGCGCCGGGTGGGCGGCATCGAAGGCAAGTCGGAAGCCCCCTCCGGCCACATCCGGGCGTTCGAGCGCCCGGCGCACCGCTTGCGCGGCGTCCGGCGGTAGCCGCGTGTCGGCGTGCAGGAACAGCAGCAGCGTCCCGCGGGCCGCCGCCGCACCGCGGTTAAGCTGCGCGCCGCGCCCTGCGACCGGGCACTCCACCCAGCGCAGGCGCGGGCAGCGCCCGGCCCACCGCCGGACCGCGGCGCGCTCGCCCCACGCCGCCACCACCACCTCGTCGACGCCGGGGATCATCGCCAGAGCCGCCAGGCTGCCGAGGAGCGTCTCGCCCTCCTGCCGCGACGGGATGATCACGCTGAGTACGTCACCAGCTCCCATTGAGCAACCAATCGTATTTGAGGTACTCGACGGGCCGGTCGGGCCGGAACGCTCCGCCGGCCGGCTGATGCCGCAGGACGAATGCCTCGACGCTGCCATCTGATTTTCGGAAGTCCTCCGCATACCACTTGAAGATCGCCGAGAGCCTCATGCCCCGCTCGGGATCGATTTGGTTGCGGGTTGAATCGGCGAGAAAGCGGCGGGTCGCCGAGTCGAGGTCGGCCTCGAGCGTTGCCGCGCTGAGCGCGCGCTCGGGGAGCACCGGACAGGAGACCGAGGCGCAGTTGAGCACGAAATGCAGGCGCGGCTCGGCGTAGCGCGCGCGCAGGATGCGATGCTCGATGTCGTCGAGTGAGCGCCGCGCCCCGGCGGTGAGCCGCTTTTCGCGGAAGAAGCCGAGGGTCGGGATGCCGATCACCTTGCGCACGTCGAGCACGCTCTTCACGCCCGGTCTGCGGATGATGCCGTCCAGCACGCGGGCGTTGTAGGCGTTGACCCAGAAGGCGATCTGCTCTTCGCGCGGCCATTCCGACTCGCGGGCATCCGCGCGGGCATCCGGGCGGGCGGCCGCGACCGCCGCCAGATATCGGTCGAGACCCGCGTGATCGCGCAGGAGCGCCCCATAGTCCACGCGGCCGTCGTGCAGCACCCGCGCCAGCACCGTGTCGAACGCCGCGTGCGAGAACGGCTCGGCGTGCGCCGGCCGCGCGACGCCGCTGAGCAGCACCCCCACGCATGTTGCCGCACACCTGGCCGCGTGGGTGGCCATCATGCGCGGCATACGGGCCCAACCCGCCACGCGGTCGTTTCCCGGTCGGGCTAGGCGCCCGTATGGCCCAGCGTCCGCACCGCCGCGTCGGCCGCCATGAAGATGAATAGCAGGAACAGATAGAGGATCGAGTAGCGGAAGAGCAGGACGGCGTGCGGGGTCGAGGCCGAACGCCAGAGCCGCGCGGCGTAGTAGATGAAGAGCCCGCCCAGGGCGGCCGCGGGCAGCCAGTAGAGCGGTCCCGACCCGCACAGCGGCGCCACCGCGAGCGTCACCGGCACCATCACCAGCGAGTAGAGGAGGATCTGGCGCCGGGTCTCGGCCTCGCCGTGGGTCACCGGGAGCATGGGGATGTTCGCGCGCAGGTAGTCTTCACGACGGTAGAGCGAGAGGGCCCAGAAGTGCGGCGGCGTCCACAGGAAGACGATGGCCGCGAGCAGGATCGCCGGCAGCTCGACCCGCCCGCTCACCGCCGCCCAGGCAATCAGGGGCGCCGAGGCCCCGGCCGCGCCGCCGATGACGATGTTCTGCGGCGTCCGCCGCTTGAGCCACATCGAGTAGATCACCGCGTAGTAGGCGATGGACGCCATCGCGATGCCGGCCGCGAGCATGTTGGCGCAAAGCATCAGGGTCACCCACGCGAGCGCGGCGAGCGCGAAGCCGACCACCAGGGCGTGGTGCGGCGGCAGAACGCCGGAGGGGAGCGGGCGCGTGGCGGTGCGATGCATCAATGCGTCGATGTCCCGGTCCACGTAATGATTGAAGCTCGCCGCCGAGCCCGCGGCGAACACGGTCCCGGCCAGCGTGCCCCAGAACAGGACCGGGTCCGCTAAGCCTCCGGCCGCGAGCAGCAGGGCCGGCACGGCCGTCACCATCACCAGCATGGAGATGCGCGGCTTGGTCAGTTCGAGATAGGCCAGCGCGCGACGTCGCGCGCCCACCGATGCCAGCGCCACGCTCATGACGAAGCCGCCTCGCGGGAGCGCCACGCCACGCCCGAGGCGGGGACAGGGGCCGGGCCCGGGACCGCCGCGGTACGCGGCAGTAGGGCGATGCGCATCGTGGCGCTCAGCAGCACGCCCAGCAACGCGGTCGCGATCGCCAGATGCGCGGCCGAGAGCCACACCGGCGTCCGCAAGTAGACGTTGGACACGCCGAGCACCACCTGCAGCACGACCAACCCCAGCGCCAGCGGGCCGGCCGCGCGCACCCGCGGATCTGGCGCCGAGCGCGCGAACGCCGCCGCGGCCAACACGAGGGCGGTGAGGAGATAGGCGCCATAGCGGTGCGCCATCTGCAGACCGACCAACCCCTGCAGCGGTGGGAACCACTCGCCGAAGCAGGCCGGCCAGTCGGGGCAGGCGAGCCCGGCGTGGTGGGTGCTCACCATGCCGCCGAGCAACGACTGGAGGTAGGTGAGCGTCGTCGCGCCCGCGAAGGCAGGCATCAGGCCCGCCGGCCGCGCCGTGGACGGGACGGCGCCCGCCTCGGCGGCCTGCCCCGCGACACGGGTGTAGCCGAGCAGCGTGGCGAAGATCAGCAGCGCGACCGCGAGGTGCCCGCTCACCACCGAGGGATCGAGCAGCTTCCAGACCGTTAGCGCCCCGAGCAGAACCTGCACGGCGAGCAGGCTCAGGGCGAGAACGACCAGGCCACCGAGCCGCTTGCGCAGCACGGAGCGCATGAACGTCAGGACCGAGAGCGCGACCATCGACAGGCTCACCAGCAGCGCCACCAGGCGGTGGGTCCACTCGATCATGACGTTGAACTGGAACGCGGGGATGAGCCGCCCCTGGCACAGCGGCCAGTCTGGACAGGCGAGACCCGAGCCGGTCGTGCGCACCACCGAGCCGATGACGATCAGGACGAAGGTGAGGAGCGTGGACGCAAACCCGAGGCGGGCGGCAAGGCGGAATGTGGGGTTCGCGGACAAGGTGCTCTCCTGCGCGAGATCCACCCCGGCGAGCGGACTTGAGTGCCGGGAATGGCGGTCGGTACGGATTCGAACATGTCCCGTCGAACGGCTAGCGACCCTAGCACAGTGGCACGTCGTTTCAAGGGCAGGGTACCGGCCGCCGTGCCGGCCGGGAATCGACCGCAGCAACGCCGGGGCGCTGGTCGTACGGTTGCGGGGCTAGCGGGGAACTGGATGCAGGTCGAGGACCAGACTCGGGGAGGTGCGGTCGTCGCCGATCAGGAACCTCGCATCCGCGGCGCCCACGGTGATCAGCGAGCCGGGCAGTCCGTCGTTGACGCCAGGATCCACGACCCCCGCGATGCGTCGGTAGGTCCGCCCGAGATCCACCGTGAGTGCGCTCGACGCGGGATTGACCAGCACCACGCCGTTCTGGAAGTCCCGCCGCCAGAGATGGGTGACGTCCTTCTGGAAGTGGACATCATCGAGCCAGACATCCCCGGCGGCGCCGGCGAGGAAGAAGGAGAGCGAGGCGCTCCCGGCGCCCCACGGGATCAACTCCACCTGGTAGCGGCGCCACTCGGCCGTGAGATCCACGGTCCGCCGGGCGACCTCGCCGACACCCCCCACGCCGACGATGACGGGAAGCGTGCGCGGCGCAGACGATCGCGCCCAGAAGGTGGCGGAGAGCGCGCGCCCGTCGCCGATGCTGAGCGTGCCGACCGTATTCAGGTTTACGCGCCAGTCGAAATCGCCCGCGACCGGGAGGTGGACATGCGCCGACGCGATTCCCGACGCGGCCGTGCCCGCATCGCGCGTCAGCGTCGCCGGTATCCCGGCGACAAAGGTCCAGCCACTCGTCACGTCGGTCTCGAAATCCGGGTTGGTCGAAGCATCGGGCGCGCTGCCGATCCAGATCATCTGGAACGGGGGACCCAGCGGCTGGCCGAGCCAGCCGGTGTCGGCCAGACGTTCGCTCGCGCGGCCGGTCGCGAGGTCCACGGCGTATTCGTCGTACCACCAGCCGGAGTAGTTGAACTCGCTGACGTTGCGGCTCGAGTAGCCGAACGCGCCATAGCCTTCGCCGAGCGAGGCGCTGCCGAGGCCGAAGCGCACCCTGCGGGCGTTCTGCACGGTGTACGGATCCCAGGGCGGATTCGCGGCGGAGAACAGGTAGTTGTGGCGCGGGGCGCGAAACTTCACCTCGTCGGTGAAGTAGCCGCCCGGGGCGCGGAACATGTTCTCGGACCAGGTGCCGCCGTTCTGAAACGGGAAGTTCTCCCGCATCCAGCCGTTGAACGAGACGTACTTGGTGCCCTGCGCGCAGTTGCCGACTAGCAGGAACGAGGGGCCGGCGAGGCTGCGCAGACGATTGGCGAGCACCTCGCCCCCCGCCTGGTAGGCGGCATCGAAGGCTGCCAGCGTCGCATAGCCGGCCCGCTGGTAGTCGATGCTCTCGGCGGCAGTCTGCGTCCAGCCGATGCGATCGCAGAAGACATCCAGCATCATGCCGTCCCAGATTCCGGTGCGAACGATTGCGTCGTGGAACAGGTCTGCGATCCCCTCGGCCAGCGCGTAACGGCCGAAGGCGTCGCGTTTGGCGAGGTTCACGTTGTAGTCGCGATAGTGGCTTCCGGTCCGGGCGTAGAGAAACCCATCCATGTCACGCACCAGCCGACGGAATCGCGTGGGGTAGTGGACGGTCGAGTCCGCCTCGGCCGCCGGCCAGATGGCCCCTGCATTGATGTAGGCGAGCAGGGAGATGTCGGGGTTCCGCGCCCGCAGCGCCGCCGCGACGTCGGGTCGGTACTCGGAGATGGGGCTCGCATCGAGGATCACCTGGTCGAAGCGCGCCACCGAGTCGCAGGTCGCCTCATCGAGCGCGCCGTTGCGATTGCCCCCTTTGATGAAGGGATAGCCGATCCCCATGATCCCGCCGTAGAGACCGAGCCGCGGGTAGCCGGCGGCGACCGCCGAGGACGCAGGACCAAGCGACAGCAGGGCGATCAGCGCCAGAGACCTGAGGATTGTCGGGCGGGCGCTCATCGAATGCCTCCTCTGCCTCACACCCTATCCATCGGCGCTTCCACCCCCACGCTTGACGCGCGAGTGGAGTGGGCCCGGCGCGGGTGCTACGTTGATGTCCTCGCCATGTCCACCACCGACGCCGCCTCGCCCGCTGTCCAGACTCAAATGCCCGCCGATGCCGCCGACCTCAGATATTGCCGCGAGGCGCTGCCGAGGGTATCGCGCACGTTCGCCCTCAACATGCGGCTCTTGACCGGGACGCTCGGCGAGGCCGTGCGGCTCGGGTACCTCCTGTGCCGCGCCGCCGACGCACTCGAAGACTCGTGGCCCGGCGAGCCGGGGCTGATTCGGGACCGTTTCGAGCGGTTCCTGATGGCCCTGAACGGCGACGCGCTGGCCCTGGCCGGCCTGTCGGCCGAGACGCGGGCCCTCGCCTCGGACCGCATGGACCTGGCGCTGGTCGGCGACCTCGGACGTCTGCTGCGCGTGCATGCCTCCCTCCCGCCGGCGCACCGGGAGGCGCTCACTGGTGGGGTCGGCACCCTGGCCGAGGGCATGGGGCGCTACGCCGCCCGGGCGGCGGGGCGCCCGGCGGGGACCGCCTACCTCGACAGCGAGGCCGAGCTGGACGACTACTGCTGGGTGGTGGCCGGCTGTGTCGGGGTGATGCTCACGCGACTGTTCGCCGCCGAGTACGGTCCCGCCGATCCCGCCCTCGAGGCCCGCCGGCTGGCGGCCGCCCCGGCCGTGGGACAGGCGCTTCAGCTCACCAACATCCTGCTCGACTGGCCGAGCGACGTGCGGAACGGGCGCTGCTACCTGCCGGCGAGCTGGCTCGCGGAGGCGGGCATCACGCCGCGCGATCTGGTGGACCGCGCCGGGCCCGGCACCCTCGCCGTCGCGCGCCGGCTCGAGCGCAAGGCGCGCGAGGCGCTCGCCCGGGTGCCCGACTATCTGGACCTGATCCCGGTGCGCCGCGTGCGCTACCGGCTATTCTGCCTGTGGCCCGCCCTCTGGGCGCTCGGGTCGCTCCGCCATGCCCGTCGCGATCCGGAGTTCCCATGGGGGCCGCGCCGCCCCAAGCTGCCGCGCGCCGAGGTCTGGAGCGCGGCGTTCGGCTCGACGCTCCTGGTGCATCACGCCGCCACGCTGCGCGGGCTCTACGCCTTGACCGCCCGGCCGGCCGCCCCGGCGGGTTAGCGTCCGACGTTCTCGGGCAAGGCGGGCAGGGCGGCAAGGGCCGCTTCTCGCGCGGCCAGCGTGCGGAGACGGAAGAAGACCCACAGCGCCCCCCCGAGCAGCACCAGCGCCGAGCCGGTGGACGCAGCCGGGGCTCCCCAGCGCTGCGCGATCCCGCCCGACATGAGTGCGCCGATCGGAGCGGTGCCGATGAACATGAAGGTGTACAGGCTCATGATGCGCCCGCGAAAGCGGTCCTCGGTGGTGAGCTGGAGCAGCGTGTTGATGCTCGCCACGAAGAGGATGAGGCCGAAGCCCGCGATGAATCCCATCGCGAGCGTGAGCGGCAGCGCCCGCGACCAGGCGAACACGCCCATCCCGACCCCGGCGCTGCCGAGCCCGACCAGGAGGTTTCGGCGCAGCGCCCATCGGTCCTGTGGCCGGGTCATGACCAGCGCCGAGAGCAGCGAGCCGAGGCCGAACGCGGCGACCATGAGGCCATAGGCCTTCTCGTTCGCGTGCAGGATGTCGCGCGCGTAGACCGGGAGCAGCACCATGTACTGGAAGCCGAGCCCCGCCGTCACCCCGAGCAAGCCCAAGAGATTGCGGATCTGGCGGTTGCCGAGCGCGTAGTTCACTCCTTCGCGCAGCGTGGCGAGCGTACTCTTACCCGAATCCCGCTCGGCGACGTGCGGCGCCATGTCCAGTCGCAGCAGCACCGCGATCACCGAAAGAAAGGTGAGCGCGTTGATCCAGAAGCACGCACCCTCCCCCGCGCCGGCCATGACCACCCCCGCCACCGCCGGGCCCAGCACGCGCGCGGTGTTGAACGCGGCCGAGTTGAGCGCAATGGCGTTCGGCAGGTCCTCCTTGCCGACCATGTCGATCAGGAACGACTGGCGCGCCGGCAGGTCGAACGCGTTGACCGTGCCGAAGACGAGCGCGAGGCCGATCACCATCCACGGTTGCACCACCCCGAGGCTCACCACGGTCGCGAGCGCGATCGTCTGCCCGAGCATCAGCACCTGGGTGGTGAGGATGAGACGGCGCTTGTCCATGCGGTCGGCGACGACACCCGCCCAGAGCGCGAGGAGCATGACCGGCAGGAACTGCGCGAAACCGAGCACACCCAGCATGAACGCCGAGCCGGTCAGGCGGTGCATCAACCAGCCCTGGGCCACGCTCTGCATCCAGGTGCCGATCAGCGAGACCAGCTGGCCGGACCAGAAGAGGCGAAAGTTGCGGTGGGTGAGGGCGCGGAAGCGGGTGTGGAGCAGCTCGCCGGGCGCGGTGCGGAACATACCCGCCGCACGCTAGCACGGGCGCGCGCAGGCGTCACGGCGCGCGGGGCGTATCGTCGCTATCCGCCCGTCTCGTCCTGCACGACGGTGAGCATGGGGCCGGGGCGGGAAGCGGGGTTCCACACCCCGTCCACCCACCCCTCCACCGTCTCCACCAGCCACGCAGCGCCCGAGAGCGGATGGAGGTGGGCGACGCCGGGCGACACGCGGACCTCGGCGCCGGAGATGAGCCGCGCCATCTCATCGGTGGCCTCGCGCGCCCAGCGGGTCTCGCGCTCGCCGACAATCAGCAGCGTGGGGATTGCGATCCGCGACAACTCGGCCCGCGTGTCGTGGGTGAAGGCGAGGCGCACGCGCTCGCGGGCCAACCCGAGCGGGACGCTGCGGATTCCGTGGCGGACGAAGGCGAGGATGCGCTCGTCGCACCGCGGGTCGTACACCCACGCGCCACGCGCGGCGAGCCGTCGGGCCAGCGCTGCGGCCAGCGCCTCGGGGAACCAGCGCTGCGAGGCGAGCACCAGCGACTGCTCGATGTATCGCTTGCGCCACTGGCCCCGGGTGCTGCCGACGCGCGGGAAGCTGCTGCTCAGCACCAGCGCCGCGACCCGCCCGGGTCGCGCCAGCGCCCAGCGTTGCGCCAGTGCGCCACCCAGCGAGTGCCCCACCACGACCGCCGCGCCCGGAGCGAAGGCGTCGGCCACGCGCGCGAGGTCGCCGAGCAGCGCCGCCCAGGAGGGAGGACCGCTGAAGCGCGCCATGAGATCGAAGGTGATCACCCGGAATCGGCGCGCGAGGCGCCACGCCACCGCGATCCAGGCCTCCTTGTAGCCGGGCAGCGGCGGCAGCAGCAGCAGCGGCGGGCCCTCGCCCATCACGACCACCTCGGTGGTCCCCTCGCCCAGGTCGAAAGGCCGCGGCCGCCATCCCGCAAGCCAGGCGGGGTCGACCAGGCGCTCCCAACCGGGGGCGAGACGGGCGGCGACGTGCATGCGCGCCACGATAGCGACCGTCCGCACTGCCGTCACGCGGGGCGCTGGCGCGGCCGATGCGCGCCCGGGCGGCATCCTGCTACCCTCCCGCTGGGAACATGGCAGGCGCGATCCCGCGTCAGGCGCCGTGGAGCCGGCGAGTGGAGGGGACGAGAGCGATGCCCGAACGCGCCGGGGAAGCCGGTCGCCGCTTTCCTCCCGGATTCCTTTGGGGCGCGGCCACATCGGCCCACCAGGTCGAGGGGGGCAACCGCCTCAACGATTGGTGGCGGTTCGAGCACCAGCCCGGCGTGATCGCCGACGGCACCGTGAGCGGCGACGCCTGCCGGCATTACGAACGCTTCGACGAGGACTTCGCGCTCGCCGCCGCCGATGGCCACAACGCGCACCGGCTGTCGCTGGAGTGGAGCCGCATCGAGCCCGAGCGAGACCGCATCGACCCGGCGACGGTCGCCCACTACCACGCCGTGTTCGAGTCGCTCCGGCGCCATCGGCTGACGCCGATCGTCACGCTCCACCATTTCACCAACCCGCTCTGGATCGCCGATCAGGGGGGCTGGGAGAATCGCGACACCCTCGAGCGCTTCGCCGGGTTCGCGAGCTTCTGCGCGCGCGAGTACGGCGGCGAGGTGGACTGGTGGTGCACGGTCAACGAGCCCGAGGTGTACGCGTTCCGTTCGTACTCCGAGGGCAAATGGCCACCGGCCCGGCGCGACGACAGCGCGGCGCTGGCGGTGATGGCCCATCTGCTCGAGGCCCACGGCCGCGCCTACCGCATCCTGCACGGGGAGGACACCCGCGACGCGGACGGCGACGGGCGCGCCGCGGTGGTCGGTTTCGCCAAGGCCTGGGTCACGCTCGAGCCGCTCAGGCCCTGGTTCCCGCTCGATCGGCTGCGGGCCCACTTCGAGAACGCGGTGTTCAATCGCGCGGTGGCGCGGGCGGCGGTGACCGGCGAGATCCACCTCGCCATCCCCGGCGCCCGCGGGATCCGGCGCCATGTGCCCGAGCTCGAGAAAAGCCTCGACTACTTCGGGCTCAACCACTACACGCGCTGGAAGGTCAACGCGCTCGCCCCCGACCCCCACGTGGCGGCGGCCGGGGCACCGCTCACCGACCTCGGCTGGGAGATCCACCCGCGCGGCTTCGAGCAGGCGCTGATACACGCCGCCGCCCAGGGGGTGCCCGTGCTGGTGACCGAGAACGGATTCGCCGACCACGCCGACGCCTTCCGCCCGCGCGCCATGGTCGAGTACCTGCTCCACATGGGTCGCGCGATCGACCGGGGTGCTCCGGTGATCGGCTACCTGCACTGGTCGCTGATGGACAACTTCGAGTGGGCCGAAGGCTTTCGCCCACGCTTCGGCCTCTACGGTGTCGATCACGAACATCCGGAGCGCCCGCGCGCGCGGCGCCGGAGTGCGGACCTGTTTGCGCGCATCGCGCGAGCGAACGCGATCACGCCCGAGATGGCCGCCGAAGTCGGGCTGGCGCTCTAGCTCCAGGGCGCCGTGACTCACCGGACTGTGATATGTACGACCCTCCGAGACAGATCTAATCTAACGGAACTGCCAAGGAGGTGCGCATGCTGGTGGCTCAGCGGGACCGTGAGATCCGGCGGAAGATGCGGGTCCCGGAATACGCGGCGAGCGTGGGAAGTGCCTCTCAAGCCTGCCGATATTTCGGCAAGCGCCTCCAGAGGTCGTGGAGAAGGTGCTGCATCTGAGGCGCACCTACCACTTGGGGCCGGTCCGCATCATGTGGTAGCTGCAGCGCTACCACGGCATCAAGCTCTGCGATGCGGGCGTCTACCGGATTCTGAAACGCCATGGCCTCAATCGACTGCCACGCAAAGTTGGCCGGCGGGCGGTTCATACCGCCCGATACGCCAAGCAGGTGCCCGGACACCACATCCAGGTAGACGTGAAGTTCCTCTCCCTCAAGCAGTCCGATGGAGCGACCGTTCGCAGATTCCAGCACACCGCCATCGACGATGCGACTCGGGTGAGGGCCCTGAAGATCTACTTGCGACACAACCAAGCCAGCACGATTAACTTCATCGACCACGTGATCGCGAAGTTCCCTTTCCGAATCCATACGGTCCGCACCGACCGCGGGCACGAGTTCCAGGCCAAGTTTCACTGGCACGTGGAGGACCAGGGGATCCGGCACGTCTACATCAAGGCACGCACGCCGCAGCTGAACGGCAAGGTGGAGCGGTCCCACCGGTCAGACCAGGAGGAGTTCTACCAGCTTCTGACCTACGTCGACGACGTGGACCTGGAGAAGAAACTGGCGGAGTGGGAGCAGTTCTACAACTTCGGGAGACCCCACGCGGCCTTCAACGGAAAGACACCGTACGAGGTCCTCCGTGAAAAGCTACAATGATCAACGATCTGTCTCGCAGGGTGCTGCCTATCACACCAGCCCGCTCGGCAGATGCGTGATGCGCACCGCCGAGTCGGTGGTATTGACGCCCTCCCCGCTGGGGCCGCCGGCGCGGTAGACATCGACGCGCAGATCCTTCTCCTCGACCTGCACGCCCACCTTCTCCACCTCGGGGAGCACCGCCACGGTGGCGGCCGAGGTGTGGATACGGCCCGTCCCGGTTTGCCCGCTCACGGTTCGTCTCCCCAACGGCGCGGAGACTGATACGGCCGGTCTTGACGGCCTTCGCCGCCGTTGAGCGCAGATCGTGTTGAAACTGTGGAGGTGTCCCGGGACATTGCGCCCCTCGCGCCAGACCCAATCAGCCGAGGACAACCCATCATTTCAAGAGCACCATCCGTCGCGTGCCGATGAAACCCGGTGTCTTGAGCTGATAGAAGTACAAACCGGGCTGCAGACCCGAGGCCCGGAACTCGACCTCGTGGTGTCCTGCCTCTCGGAACTCGCCATCCACCGGTCGTGCGACCAGCCGACCATCCACCCCGTACACCGCAAGCGTGACAGGGCCCGGTCTGGCCAGATCGAACCCGATGCTCGTTCGCACTCGGAACGGATTTGGCGAGCTTGGCGATAGCGAGAATCTCGACGGTCGATCGGTACCCGTGCCCGCCGTGCCCGTGCAGCTGTCCGCGAAGACACACGAGTCCCGGCACCCGGCAGCCGACGTCCGCACGACTTTGAACCCCGCCATGCCGGAAGCCCCCGCCGTGTAAGTGATGCAGCTCGTGCCCTGCCCCCCGGTGATCGCCCAGCCCGGATCCGCGAATGGCAGCGACCACGCGTAGTCCACCGCGCCGCTGGCCGCCACGCACAGCTGGTTGCCCGTTGATCCGCATTGCGTGCGCAGCGAATCGGGGTCGAATATCGCGCAGCTCAGCGAGTCCAACGCGACGGTGACCGAGCCCTGCGCGGAACATTGAGCGACGTCGGGCGCGAACTTGTGGCCCTGCGAGCAACCCTTCCCCCCCTCAGCAACGACGTAGAGGCTACCGCTAGCGCCAACGGCGATGCCCATCGGCCAGCCGGTATACCCGTCCATGCAGCTCCCGCCCGCGAAATCTGACCAACTCGAGAGATACTCCCCGGCAGGAGTGAACGTGATGATGGACGCCCGCATATTTCCGACAAGAACCCTGGCGCAGGGATAGTCGGGCCGAGGTGGCGCTATCGCTACACAGGTGGCAACCCTGTAGGAGTCTTGCCCGAATTCTCTGATAAATACTCCGTCGTGTGTGAATACCACGACTCTTGAAACCGGTGCAACGCCCTGGTAACCGCCTCGGTAAACGACCGCGTAGACATCATCGTCGGCACCGACCGCGAGGTCGCCAACGAGTTCCTTCAGCGGGCCGATCGAGCCAACCGCCCACGACGTGACGAACTCGCCGGCATTGGTGAATTTCTGAATGCGAGAAGGATGTGCGCTGGAGAAGCCCAGGTCTGAGACATAAATGTAGCCACTGGCGGTGGCCGCTACAGCGCTCGGATAGGCGAACTGGCCGTCCCCGATCCCGATTCCACCCCATTGAGCAAGATATGCCCCGTCGCTCGTAAACTTCTGGATGCGATGGTTAAATTGGTCCGCGACGTACACATTCCCGCTGAAATCGACTGCCACGCCCGCCGGATAGCGGAATTGTCCGGCGCCAGTGCCGTTTTCACCCCACTGGGTAAGATAGGTGCCGTCGCTCGCAAACTTCTGGAGACGATGGTTCCCGCCTTCCACGCCGCCTTCCACGACGTACACGTTTTCTGCCGCGTCAACCGCGACGCCGCGGGGCCGAGAAAACTGCCCGTCACCGCTGCCAGGGCCGCCCCACCTGGTAACGAGTACAGGTGGCTGGGACGGACCCGGGCAAGAGCTGCCAAGGGTGTAGGTCACGTCGTAAGTGCCCGCATTCGACGCCGTGGCATTGGCGATCACCGGGTTCTGCTGACTCGATGTGAACCCATTGGGCCCGGTCCACGCGTAGCTGCCCCCCGGCGGGTTGCCCACCGCGCTCAGCTGAATCGTGCCGCCAGGGCACATGGCCGCATCCGCCGATGCCAGCACGCTGCATCCTGAATCCGCCGGACAGGAGACGGGGAGTGTGCACTCCCGGCACCCGGCAGCCGACGTCAGCACGACCTTGAAGTAGGCCATGCCGGAGGCCCCCGCGGTGTAGGTGATGCAGCTCGTGCCCTGCCCGGCCGTGATCGCCCAACCCGAATCCGCGAATGCCAGCGACCACGCGTAGTGCACCGCGCCGCTGGCCGCCACGCACAGCTGATTGCCCGTCGACCCACACTGCGGCGGCAGGGAATCCGGATCGAAGATCGAACACCCCAGCGTATCCACCTGAACGGTGATCGAGTTCGACGTCGTGCAAGAGGCCGCGTAGTAGGTGGCCACGTAGGTGCCGGCGTCGGCGCCGGTGGGGTTGACGATCACCGGGTTCTGGAAGGTCGAGAAGAAACCGTTGGGCCCCGTCCACACGTAATAGCCACCCGGAGGGCTGCCCACCGCGCTCAGGTGAATCGTGCCGCCCGCGCACGCGGCGGTGCCGGCCACGCTCACGCTGCATGGCGCAGCCACGGCGCAGCTGTCGGCGAAGAAGCACGAGTCCCGGCACCCGGCAGCCGACGTCAGCACGACCTTGAACAAGGCCGTGCCGGTGGCACCCGACGTGTAGGTGATGCAGCTCGTGCCCAGCCCGCCGGTGATCGCCCAGCCTGGATCCGCGTTCACCATCGACCACCCGTAGTCCACCACTCCGCTGGTGGCCACGCACAGCTGGTTGCCCGTCGAGCCGCACTGTGTCGCCAGGGAATCCGGATCGAAGATCGAACAACTCAGCGAATCCACCTGAACGGCGATCGAGTTCGACGTCGTGCAAGGGGCCGCGTAGTACGTGGCCACGTAGGTGCCGGCATCGGCGCTTGTGGCGTTGACGATCACCGGGTTCTGGAGGGTCGAGAAGAAGCCGTTGGGCCCCGTCCACACGTAGGAACCGCCCGGCGGGCTGCCCACCGCGCCCAGTTGAATCGTGCCGCCCGCGCACGCCGAGGTCGCGGACACGCTTACGCTGCATGGCGCCGCCGCGACGCAGCTGTCGGCGAAGGTGCACGAGTCCAGGCACCCGGCAGCCGACGTCAGCACGACCTTGAAGTGGGCCATGCCGGCGGCCCCCGCCGTGTAGGTGATGCAGCTCGTGCCCTGCCCACCCGTGATTGCCCAGCCCGCATCCGCGAATGCCAGCGACCACGCGTAGTCCACCGCGCCGCTGGCCGCCACGCACAGCTGATTGCCGGTCGACCCACACTGCGGCGGCAGGGAATCCGGATCGAAGATCGAACAACTCAGCGTACCCACTTGAACGAATACTGAGTCCCGCGCCACGCACCGGTCCTGGATGTAGCGTACGACGTAGAGACCGGCATTCGAGGGTTGCCCGTTCGCGATCATGGGATTCTGCAGGCTCGAGGAGAATCCGTTGGGGCCCGACCACGAGTAGGTGCCACCCGTCGGGGTCCCCGCCGCGCCCAACTGAATTGTCGCGCCCAGGCACACCAGCGACTCGGCGGATGCGATGACGCTACAGGCGCCCGCGTTGCCGGTGCTTTCTCCTTTGGCTGTCTGCGAGCTTGCGCCCATGAACAGGCAGGCGACGGAGAGGATGCAGAAGTTGCGGACGCGGATGCGGGACGAACTCAGCCCCGAGACGGTGGCACCCAGGTCGCGTGGCATCGTACCGATCTCCCCAGCAGACATGTGAATCACCCGAAAGAGACACCGGTGACGTCGCGCTGCCCCGGGGCGGAGCAACTTCGCATTCTTCGGCGAGGTTCGAGATCGCGCGGCACACGGCCCTATCGAGCGTCGCATGAGACGCTTGTAGTGTAGGCCGAGGCTGGGCAACTTCAAGACCTTTCGCACAATGACACGAGAGGGTGCGGCGGCCTCCAGACATGCCGCTGCTCGGGCGTGGAGGGTGTGACGCCCTGCCACCCCCCGCCCGAAGTCCGGCCCCGGCGCCATGGCGGGCTGCTGTGAGGCCCTCACCCGCACTCGCTACGCCCTTCCCCCGGAGGTGCGCGGCCGTCCGGTCCGGGCCGCGCCAGCCTGAGGTTAGAGTATTAGTATAGATGTGATGAAGCGGCTGACCCCCGCTGTGACGTGGTACCCATTGCGGGGTCCACCGGATGTTTCACGAGGTCTATGCCGCACACAGGGATGGAAAGAACACGCATGTGCGCGACCCCGAGCCTACGCCCGTCTGCCACCGCGCTCAGCCTGATCTCCCGCGCGTGCGCCCGACCCGGACCCCGGCGCGCCGCGCGACCTGCGCGAGGGACGGTCCGCCACCCGGGGGTCACTTCGACCCCGGCGGCGACATCGCGCTCCCCCCCTCAAGAGAGCGGGCGCGGAGCCTGAGCCCCGCGCCCGTCTCGGTGCTTCGCCGTCCGCTCCGCCCGCCGCGGTCGCGACGGTCCCGCGCGCCCTACCCCTTCGCGCCCCCTCCACCCCATCTGCCAGCACCGTCGCGCGGTTCTCGGTCAAGAGCGTGGGCTGGTAGCCGACGGCGCTCGGCATGCGGCCCAGGAACTCCTCCCCGACCGGCACGGTGATCGGCGCTCCGGTGTCTGTGGCGGCCATGCCGTGCACTACGCCGGGCGTCCCGGTTGCCCATAAGAATGAGGTCCATGGGGGGACATTTTCACTGACGTCCCACATCGGCGTCCGGCCACCTGGGAATCCGCCCGCCTCTGCGTTACCTTCCCTCCCCGAAAGGAGTCTCCCCATGTGCCCTATCTGCAAGCCGCACGTCGGCAAGCCCTGCACGCTTGAGGAGCAGTCGGACGGCCGCATCGTGTGTTCCTGCGGACTCCATTCCTGGCCCAACTCGGGCGCGCTGGAAGAGACCTGTCGGCGCCTGAGCCTGACTCTCACCGGTCAGGTCCATACCTGGACCCAGGGCTACTGAGGTCCGCACCGAGACTGCCGAAGCCTGCCATGCCCCGCACCCCTTCCGATCCTCCCGAGAACATCCAGCGCGAGGTCGTACGGTTGTTTCATGACCTCGGCTACCACGGGCACCCGTCCGCCCACTTCGCCGAGCAGCCCTGGGTGCCGCCGGCGGACCTGGTGGTCACCGAGCGATCGGCGCGCGTCATCGTCGAGCTGGCCGGCGTGCCGCGCGAGAGCGTACGGGTACGCCTGCGCGGGAACCTCCTCGAGGTGAGCGGGCGGCGCATTGCGCCGCAGGAATCGCCGGGCGCCCACTACCACCGGGCCGAGATCTATTTCGGCGAGTTCTCCCGGGTGGTCGAGCTGCCCTGGAACGCCGACGAGGCGAGCGTGTCCGCCACCTATCGCGACGGGATGCTGGAGATCCGCCTCCAGGCGGTGCCCGCGCCCCGGCCGACCGAAGTTCCGGTGCGGGAGAGCGCGCCGTGACGCGCCCCCGCTCCCGAGACCGCCGGCCGAAGCCGGATCCGATGCCCCGCCGCGGCCGCAAGACCAAGGTGGGCGGCGAGGGCCAAGAGGCCCCGCCGAACACCGGCCCGCGAGTCGCGCGGGTGCTCGCGGTTCGGGACACCATCGTCTTCCCGCTCGGCATCCTCCCGCTCGGAGCAGGGCGGGAGAAGAGCGTCCGACTGCTCAACGACGCAGTGGCCGGCGACCGCACGCTCGCCGTGTTCATGCAGCGCGGGGCACACGACGATCCGACCCCCGCCGACCTGCACCCGGTCGGGACGCTTTGCAACATCCTGCGCATGGTGCGGCTGCCGGACGGACAGATCTCCGCCATCCTCCAGGGCGTCGCGCGCATTGGGCTCGGCAAGGTCGAGTCGCTCGAACCCTACATCAACGCCCGCGTCGAGCCGCTCGCCGAGATCGAGATCGACGATGTCGAGACCGAGGCGCTCGCCAAGACCCTGCTCGACCAGTTCGCCAGGGTGGTCGCACTCTCTCCGCACGTCGCCGACGAGGCGGTTGCGGCCGCGCGCGCCCAGTCCTCGCCCGGCCACAAGGGGGATTTCGTCGCCTCGCTGCTCGAGCTGCCATCGGACGACAAGCAGCGCCTGCTCGAGACGCTCGACGTCAAGCGGCGCCTTCAGGATCTGCACGGGATCCTCGCGCGCGAGCTGCAGGTGCTCGAGGTGGGCCACAAGATCCAGACGCAGGTGAGCGAGTCGCTCGACAAGCGCCAGAGGGAGTTCGTGCTGCGCCAGCAGCTCGAGGCGATCCAGAAGGAGCTGGGCGAGGGCGACGACGCGCAGCGCGAGATCCAGGAGCTCAAGGATCGGATCGAGAAGGCGCAGATGCCGCCCGAGGTGCGCAAGGAAGCGGACCGCGAGCTGTCGCGCCTCGCGCGCATCCCGCCGCAGGCCGCCGAGTACACGGTCGCCCGCACCTACCTCGAGTGGCTGTGCGACATGCCGTGGGTGGCGAAGACCGAGGACGACCTCGACCTCAAACACGCGCGCACGGTGCTCGACGAGGACCACTACGGCCTCGACAAGCTCAAGGAGCGCATCCTCGAGTACCTGGCGGTGCGCCGGTTCAAGAAGGACGCGCGCACGCCGATCCTGTGCTTCGCCGGCCCGCCCGGCACGGGCAAGACCTCGCTCGGGCAGTCCATCGCGCGCGCGCTGGGACGCAAGTTCGTGCGCCAGTCGCTGGGAGGAGTGCGCGATGAGGCTGAGATCCGCGGCCACCGCCGCACCTATGTCGGGGCGCTGCCGGGCAACATCATCCGCGGCTTGAGGCGCGCGGGCTCGGGCAATCCACTATTCATGCTCGACGAGATCGACAAGCTCGGCGCCGATTTCCGTGGCGACCCGGCGAGCGCGCTGCTCGAGGTGCTCGACCCGGCTCAGAACCACGCGTTCATGGACCACTATCTCGACGTGCCCTTCGACCTCTCACAGGTGCTGTTCATCACCACCGCGAACTACCTGGACCCGGTGCCGCCGGCGCTCCGCGACCGCATGGAGGTCATCGAGCTGACCGGCTACACCGACGCCGAGAAGCTGCAGATCGCCAGGCGCCACCTCCTGCCCCGCATCATCCGTGAGAACGGGCTGGAATCCCTGGGCCTGACCGTGGAGGACGACGCCATCCTCAGGGTGGCGCGCGAGTACACCGGCGAGGCGGGACTGCGAAATCTCGAACGCGAGCTGGCCACCCTGCTGAGGCGCACGGCCAAGCAGGTCGCCGAGGGCGGCACCCCGCCGCGCGCGATCAACGCTCAGCGCGTGCGCGAGCTGCTCGGCCCCGAGCAGTTCCTGAGCGAGAAGGTCACGCGCATCGAGGGGCCAGGGCAGGCGCTCGGCCTGGCGTGGACCCCGGTCGGCGGCGAGGTGCTGACCGTGGAAGCCACCGTCATGCCGGGTTCGAAGCAGTTGCAGCTCACCGGCCAACTGGGCGAGGTCATGAAGGAGTCGGCGCAGGCCGCGCTCTCCTGGGTTCGCGCTCACAGCGTGGAGTTGGGCGTCGATCCTTTGTTCTACGACACCACCGACGTCCACATCCATCTGCCGGCTGGGGCGATTCCCAAGGACGGCCCGTCGGCAGGCGTGCCGCTGTGCACGGCGCTGGTGAGCGCGCTCACAGGTCGCAAGGTGCGTTCGGGAATCGCGATGACCGGCGAAATCACGCTGCTCGGCCGCGTGTTGCCGATCGGCGGGCTCAAGGAGAAGGTGCTGGCTGCGCACCGGGCCGGGATCCACACTGTCATCCTGCCGGCCGACAATCAGAAGGACCTGGAGGAGATCCCGGTCGACATCCGCACGCACCTCATCTTCGCGCCGGTGGAGCGCATCGAGCAGGTGCTGGGCCTCGCGCTCGAGCCCGCGGCGGTTGAACCGGCGGCCGGGCCCGACGGCCACTCCGGCGGCGATGTGACGGCGGCGGCGCCCGCCACCCGCATCGAGACCGAGAGCATCGTCGCGCGCGCAGGCGACCGGCCGGACCGGGACCCGGACTCACGAGACGATGAGCGCGCGCGGGGCGTGAGCGTCGTGGGGAGCCCCGGCGAGCCATCGCTCGAAGGCTGATCCTGCCTCTTCTGATCTAACCTTCAGCGCCCGCGAGCGACTCCGCAAACCACAGCACGACGGGGGCGGCGACGCGCCGGTAGTCCTCGAATGGCATCTGGATCGCCTCGACATGTGAACCGGCGTTGAAGACGATCTGCCGGTCATGGGTGAGCGATTCGTCCAGGTAGGTCTTGAGTCCCTCGAGGATGCCGAACGGCGGCATCGCCCCGGGCTCGCAGTCGGGGAACGCTGCGGCGACTTCGGGCTCGGACGCCAGACTGATCTCTTCGCCGAGCACGGCGCCCAGCCGTTTGAGATCGACGCGGGATTGAACGGGCAGCACCGCGAGCGAGAAGGCACCACCCCGACGGATCACCACGACCTTGGCAATATCCCGCCCCGACAGGTGCTTCGATTGGGCGGCTTCCTGCGCCGTGTGCGCCGGGGAGTGTGTGAGGACCTCGTACCTCGCGCCGTGCTGGTCGAGCAATTCACGCAATCGGGGACTGACGGACATCGCACGGCCCTCCCACCGCGGCGCCAGGGGGTGCACCACGCGATCATCCGAGATGTTCTGCCGAACCGGGCAACCCTACTCGCCACTGCGGAAAGCACGCAACTGGAGATCGTGAGCAGGCCCGCGATCCCAAGGAAGGCGGGCCCTAGAACACGTTGGCCTCGAAGCGGTTGGCCCCGGAGCGGTCCGGCGGGCGATACCTACGATGTCGGCCGGGTGAACCGGTATAGGCGTACCTCCTCGTTGGCGATCTCTTCGTCCCACTGCGAACGCCTCCGGAATCCCTCCCAGACGGCATCGGAGACCTCGCCTCGCCGTAGCAGCAGGTACAGGGGCATGTCGAACCCCTCGAGGTAGAGGGCCTGCGTCTCATTCAATTGCCCATCGGCGAACAGGGTGCGCTGGATGCCCCTGCGGACCTGGAACTCCTCCATCAGCGCCAGCATGTCGCGGCTTCGCGCCTGGCCGCCGTCGAAGTGGTTCGAGAGATAGACGTCCAATGAGCCGCAGAACACCCGCCGCTCGCCGAGCACCGGGACCGGCTCGTTCACCGTCGGGCGCGGCAGCTCGATCACTACCGCATCTACGGGCAACCGCTCACGCATGAACCGGTACACACCGTTCTCCGGCCCGGTCGCGAGCGGCAGCTGGCGCGCCGCCGGCGCATCCCCGCGGATCAGCATGCCCGGCGAGCGACGGTCGCTGGCGGTCCCGATCGCGTAGAGCCCGGCGGTCGGGAGGATCAAGGCGGTGAGCAGGGCGAGGCGCGCCACCGTGGGCAGCCGCATGCGATCGCCCCACCACACGACCCCCGCGGTCGCCAGCGGGGCCAGTGACACCCAGACGAGGTAGAAGAACTTGTCGCTGTTGTATTCGGGGAGCACGACCATGACCGCGATTCCCACCGCGGCGACGGCGGCGGCGAGGGTGAACCGGCCCGCGGCACCGCCGCGCCAGGCCGTAATGAGAGCCGGGGCCACTACCACCCACCAGGGCCCAATCGCGAGCAGCAGCGACCAGAGGTTGCGCGAGTAGATCCCGAGATGCACGGCGGTGGTCGTCCCCGGCACACTGCATGCGCGGATCCAGGCGGCCCCGGCGGCGGTCGCGAGCGCGAGCGCACCGAGCAGCGCGAAGCCTGCGCCCCGCCGCTTGCCAGCGGCTACGGCCGCGACGGTCCCCACGCAGATCGACACCACCGCGAACGCCGCGTAGGCGGGGTGGATCGCGAACAGGGCGAGCGCGAGCAGCAGGGTCATGAGCCAGGCGGCGCGCGATGGGCGGTCGAGCGCTCGGGCCACGCTCCACGCGGTCGCGATCCCCAGCGCGATCGCGGGGGTGAGCGCGGTACCGGTCCAGAACCGGTTGAGCAGCGAGACGTGCCAGGGTGGGAACATCCAGGCGAGCCCGTTCGCCGCCCCGTTGGTACTCGCGAAATCGGCGATGGCGGCCATGAGCCCACGGGTCTCCCCGACCGCTCCGCGGATCAGCCAGTAGCACCAGCCCAGCGGGTCGAGACCCAGCACCACGATGGCGCCGACCCACACTGCGGCGCCCCGGCCAAATGCACGGTAGGCGAGCTGGGCGGCCGCCAGCACGGTCACGAACGCCGCCCAGGCGTTGATCAGCGCCATCGTGTGGAAGGGCGAGAGCCTGCCGGCCGTCCCCAGCAACGCCAGGAGGAAGTGGTAGACCCAAGCGTAGTAGAGGGGCACGCCGGCGAAGTTCGGATCCTGTGGCGGAACCCCGCGGCGGGCGACCTCGAGCGTCGCCGCGGCGTGGAACCACGCGTCGCTCCACATCCGCACCATCGGAACCGAGAGCGCCACGCCGGAAACCAGCAGGGTGGCCAGCAAGGCGCTCGTCAAAGCCACGACCGAGGGAAACCCATGCCCGCGCTCGGGCAGGGGCTCGGGCGGGGGCGCCTGCGAACCAGGCGCCGAGCGCGGCCACAGCGCGGCGACGATCCAGATGAACTCGGATTGCCACAGGCACGTATCCAATGGCAGGCGCACGAACAGCGCGAGCACCAACGCCGGCGCGGCGAGGGCGAACGGCGCCAGCGTCGTCGCGAGCAGGAACCGCTCGGTGAGGCGTAAGCCCCGGCCGGGATGGCGGAACACGGCGACCGCGGGCGGCACGAGCACCGCGATCACGACGCCCAAGCCACGCAGTGTCTCGCTCCCCATCCGCTCTCCCGCCGGGGCGTGTCAGGCCTTCAGTGCCCGCAGCTCCGCAGTCAGGTCCTCGAGATCCACCAGATCGGCGACCACGCCGTGCGCTCCGTGGTCGAGCGCGTAGCGCGCACCCTCGATCAGCGGCACCGTCCCGGCCGCGCGCACTTCCTTGGCGAGCACCGGCACCTTCGAAACGCGCAGCGCCGCCAGCAGCTCGTCGGAACTGGGCTTCATCAGGAGTCCGCGCGGATTGATCGGACCGACGACCAGGTCAGGTGTGATCCCCCACTCACGCAGCCGACTGAGGAGGTGACCCAGGTTGTGGGTCTCGAACCCGGCGGCGGCGCCGAAGCGGCCGCGCACGAATTGTCCGAAGTGCTCGAAGAACACGCGATGCCGGCCGGCCAGCGCCAGATCGGTCAGCGGCGCTGCGAGCACCACGGCCCGCAGATCCCTGGCGCCGAGCGCGGCCGCTTCCAGCTCGAGCAGCAGCGGGACCATCCCGGTGAAGTCGCTCTTGAGCACCGCGAGCGTGTGGGTGAGGCCGGTGAAACCGAGGCGCGCAAGCGTGAGCGGGCTGGCCCGCCGCACGCGCTTCAGGGCCGCCCCGACCAGCCCCAAGTCGGAGGAATCCCGCACGTACTCGGGCACGTTGGGGAGCAGCGCGTAGATGGGGACCGACTGCTTGAGCTCGGCGAGCGCCGCGCGCAGCGGCTGTGACGGGCTGACGAGCACACCCTCGGCGCCCGCCGCCAGCGCCTTCGAAAGGGTTACGGCGAGGGTCTCTGGGTCGTTGTAGCGCGCGGTGAGGGCGAGCATGCGGTCGCGCGGCGCGCGCGAGACACCGAGCAGGGACTCGCCGCCCAGCAGCAGGCGTGGCGCGACGAAGGGCGGCCGCGTCACCCACCCACCCGCACGGCAGCGCCGCCCGCGGTGGCGGAGCGATAGAGCGCATCCATCGCGCGCTGCACCCTGACCGCCGCCTCGACCGTGGTGGGCGGCGGCGGACCACCCGTCGCCCAGGCCAGGAAGGCGGCGTCCTCGAGGTAGTAACCGTCGCCGTTCACGTCGAAGCGCGCGGGCTGGGGCAGTTCGGCGTGCCGCATCCGGGTGTGGCCCGCGGGCCAGCCGTCACGGGCCTCGAGGAGATCCAGCTCGAACGCGTCGTTCGAGATCAGTAGCTTGCCGTTCTCACCGTCCAGTTCGATCACCACCGCCGAGAGCGGGTAGCCCGGCACGCTCCACGAGGAGTCGAACCCGACCTCGGCCCCGCTCGCCAACGTCATCATCCCGTGCAGCTCGTCCTCGACCGCCCCGTAGAGCTTCTTCCAGGTCGCGCGCACCTCGACCGGCGTCCCCAGGTACCACTCGAGCAGGAACAGCAGGTGCGACGAGATGTTCGCCACCACGCCGCCGCCCGAGCGGGCCGGGTCGTACATCCATCCCCGACGGGGCCCGAAGACCTGCGAGAGATACATTGAGGAGCGCGCCTGGCGCAGCGTCCCGATCGCCGCAACCGCGTCGCGGGCCCGTGCGAACACTGGCAGGTAGGCGAGCGTGTAGCCGCACGAGACCGGCAGGCCGGTCCGGGCCGAGAGTGCGGCCAGCGCCTCGGCGTCGGCGAGCGTGTGGGCGAGCGGTTTCTCGACGAACACTGCCGCCCCCGCCTCGAGCGCCATCTTCGCGAGCCGGAGGTGGACGTCCTGCTGGGTGCATACCATCACAGCGTCCGGGCGCGTGGCCGCCAGCATCTTCTCGAGGCTGGTGAAGAACGGTGCCTGGTAGCCCATTCCGCGCACGGTCTTGCCGAGTGGCGCGTGATGGTCCGCGATCCCGACCACCTCGCAGTCGGGAATCATCGAGAGCACGGCGGTATGCGCCACCCCCATCTTGCCAAGACCGACCACCGCGACCCGCACCGGGCGCAACGGTCGCGGCGCGGTCACGAGCGGCGCCGGCGAGGGATGGGCGATCGGGCCGCGCGCCTGCGCGCCTGCGGCCTCCGCGCTGGTCGCTGCGGCGACGACGGTGCCGGCGGCGCCACCGCCGGCGGCACCCGCAGCCCCACGCCCGAAGGCTTCGAGTCCGTCCACCAGCGGCGTCCAGCGGATCGCAAAATCGCGCCGCGCCGGAGCGCGATCCACGCGGGCGGGCGAGGTCATGCCGAGCACGTTGTCCACCGACACCGGCGGGCGCTTCGAGATTAGACCGAGCACCGCGGCCATCACGAGCGCGATGCCGCCCGGAATGTGGACGACAGGCCGGTGGATGCCCAGCTCGCGCGATAGCCGGTCCAGGAACTCGTTGAAGGTCACCCGGTCGGGGCCGAGCAGGTCGTAGGTTTTCCCCACCACGTCGGCGCGGGTGACGCACTGGACCAGGACCTCGCACACGTCGTCGACGTGGATCGGGTCCAACTCGATGCGTCCGTTCCCGATCACCGGCACCACCGGAAGCGCGCGCAGGTAGCCGGCCAACGTCGCGAACAGCCCCACCGGCGCCGCGCCGTAGACCAGTGAAGGCCGCACCGTCACCCACTCGAGCCCCGAGTGGGCGACCATCGCCTCGCCCTCCCGCTTGGTGCGCCCGTAGGGGCCCATGCGCTCGCGGGTGGCCGAGATGGTCGAGACGAACACGAACCGCCGCGCACCGTGGCGCTGGGCGGCGTCGAGTAGAGCGCGCGTCCCGTCCACGTTCACGCGGCGGACCTGGGCCTGGTCCGCCACCCCTGTGGCGCAGGCCAGGTGGATCACCGCGTCCATGCCCTGGGTCGCGCGGTCAAGCGACCCGGCATTGAGCAGGTCGCCCGCGAACGCCTCGATCCGGGTCTGCCTGGGGACACTTTCCGGGCGGCGTGCCAGCGCGCGGACCTCGTGCCCGCCGGCAGCCAGCCGCGAGACCAGCGACTGCCCAATGAACCCGGACGCGCCGGTGACCAACACCTTCATGATCGGGGGGCGAACCGCAAGTGAGTGGGGGCTCGGGGGTTCGGGCGTGTTCTCGCGCGAATGCGAACGCGCATCGTCCGGCACGCCGGGCACTTCCCGGTGCCGAGTGAGCGAGGCAGTCTACACGCGGGCTGGACGGGCGGCAAACCCGCCTGCACGAATGGGTCCCGGGCGGCAGAGCGTCGCACGTCCGGGACCCTTCGCACTCACTCCGCCCGGTCTTCTGGAGAGCCCGGATCGGGCGAAACCTGCAGCCCGATCGGTCAGCTCGCCATCGCGAACTTGATCTCGATGTCTTCTCGATCCGCATCCTCCACCTTGAACAGCTCGGCGGGCGCCAGGGCGAGCCAGCGGGCGACGATCGCGTCGGGCAACTGCTCGATCCGCGTGTTGAAGGTGGTCACGGTGTCGTTGTAGTACTCGCGCCGGTCGGCGACCTGGTTCTCGATCTCGCTGATGCGGCTCTGGAGCTGGAGGAACGACAGGTTGGCCTTGAGATCGGGGTAGCTTTCGGCCACCGCGAAGAATCCTCCCAGCGCGTGCGTGAGCATGCTCTCCGCCCCGCTGCGCTGCTCGACGCTCCTGGCCTTCATGAGCGCGCCACGCGCTTCGCTCAGCCGGTCGAACACCGCGCGCTCGTGCTGCATGTAGCCCTCGCAGGTCTTCACCAGCTTGGGCAGTTCGTCGTGCCGTTGCTTGAGCAGCACGTCGATGTTGGCCCACGAGCGACCGATGTTGTTCTTCAGCGACACTAGGCTGTTGTAGATGGACAGCCCGTACCCGACGCTGCCGACGACCACGAGACCGATGACGACGGTCCAGAGGATCTCCCCAGGATGCATCTCACGCCTCCCACAGAATTAGGTTCGAGACTCGTTGCCCCGCTCCCGGTTACCAGGGCTTTCGCCCCGAGGACATTGCCATGAGCCAGTAGCCGAGTCCGCCCACCGTGAGTACCGGCCCCCCCACCAGCTGGAGGAGAGCGCGGGCGCCGAGGCTGAGCATCAGGCCCTTCTCCGACTCCTGGCTGACGATAAAGGTGGATTCGTTCTCGCCGCGCCGCACGACGGCGACGACCTCACGATCGAGTGTGGTCCGTCGCGTCGCCATCGGCCCATCGGTGCCGGTCGCCTGCAATTCCTCGCTCTCGGCCACGACGCGCGCCTGGCTGCGGGGCATCGCGGTGCCGAGCACGTACACCCGCTGGCCCGCCTCCAGCACGCGCTCGCGGAAGCGCAGGTGCCCGATACGGGCGATCCGGCCGAACACCGACGTGTGCGCGTCCATGTACTCCGCGTAGCACGGCGGGAGCATCAACCCCGGGCAATGCTCCTCTGTGCCGAAGCGGATACTGCATTGGGCTCCATGCGGGTAGACCAGCGCCGCGCCCGTGTCGTCGCTCAGGTAGAACGGATTCCCGGACTGGTTCCGGTGCACGATCCGCCAGCTCTGCCGGCTCTGGATCGCGACGTCGACCTCCCAGTAGGCGCACGGCTTGCCCGAGAAGGGTGCACGCAGCATGCTGCGCGGCTCGACGGCGCCGTTGATCTCGACCAGGCCCATCGCCATGGAGCGGATGCGCGCAGTCGGCGTGTTGGCGATCAGCCGCCGGGTGCGCAGCGTGCGGAACCCCCGGTAGTAGAGCCAGGGTCCAGTCGCCAGCCCCGCGGTCGCCCAGATCGCAGTCTCGAGATTCGTCATCGTCGCCCCTAGAAACGCCCCTGGGTGTGTAGCTGATCGGCCGCGTGTGCCAGGTAGAGGAGGCCGGTGAGGCTCAGGGCCGGCCCGAGCAGCAGTCCGAGCGTCCGCCACCGCGACATGACGAGCTGATCGCCCGCGGGCGGTGCGTCCGAGACCAGGACGAAATCCAACAGGCCCCCGCCGTCCACCCACAGGTCTACGTCGCCCGGGAAGGGACGTCCGGGCGCCCGGCGCTCGATCCCGAACGGGCCGGTTCTCTTGGGCGGGATGCTCTCCGGCGCCCCCGCGGGCTCCACATCCGGCTCCTCCGCCCGCTCCGGGACCAGATAGATCGCCTGTTGGGGGCGGCCCGAGACCATTTGGACCACGTCATCGGTGCCGGTGCGCACCAGCTCCATCTCGGGCGACAGCTCGTACGGCCTCGCGCGCCGGACTTGGCCGACGACGTGCGTCTGGGCCCCGGCGAACAGGGCGTGTTCGGTGAGCACCATCGGCATGCCACGGTGCTTGAGCAGGAGGACGTCCGCCGAGCGACCCAGCAGGGCGGCAAGCCGCTCACTCACGCTCTCGTCTGGCGCGATCTCCCGGCGCCCGGTCTCGGAGACGACCCAGCGTCCCGCGCCCGCCATGACCCGCGCGCTGGTGTCGCCGCTGACGATCCGGAATGGACGGCGCTCTTCGACCACAGTCGCCCTGGCCGCGCCGCTGCCCTGCACCTCGAGCCGGTACCCGGCGCACGGCCTCCCCGTGAGCGGCGAGAAGAGCGGGCTGTCGAGAAGGACGCGGCCGCGCGTGTGGATGAATCCGACCGGCTCTTCGTCGAGTGGGCGCTCGCTCAGCTTTTCGAACTGCCGCCGCAGGCGAAACGTGCGAAGCCCGTCACTGAATATCGGAGCACCTCCGGCGACCGCGAGCGCGGCGAAGGCGGCCCCAGCAATGGTGGGCTGCAGGAGGATTTCCATGGTGCGAGGGTTATCGGCCCCTCGCACCCCTCGCCTGAGTCCGAAACAGAGTGCAGGCAGGAGGTTCCCGGCCGCGTGAGCGGCCCGGGCGTTCGGGGCGGCTCAGCGCGCGCTGGCGAGCGCCCGACCCCCGTCTATCGAGCAGCAGGTGCCGGTGATCCAGCCGGCCTCGTCGGCCAGGAGATACAGGACCAGCGATGCGACCTCGTCCGGGGTCCCCACCCGGCCGATGGGATGGGTCCCCTTCGAGCGCTCGAGGAAGGCGGCGTAGTCGGGAATCGCCTGGGTGACGGTGTGGAGCTCGGTCACCACGACGCCCGGATTCACCGCGTTGACCCGCACACAGTGCGGCGCCAGATCGAGGGCCGCACACTGGGTGAACATGTCGACGCCGGCCTTGCTGACGCAGTAGGCCATGAGCCCAGCATAGGGACGGAGCCCCGCGACCGACGAGATGCTCACCACGCTCCCCTTGCGCTTGATCAACTCGGGGGCCGCAGCGCGCGTGAGCAGGTAGACCGACTTGAGGTTCGAGTCCACCATGCGGTCCCACTCGGCCGGGACCGTCCCGAGGAGCCCGAGACCGGGCCCGATGACCCCCGCCGCGTTCACCAGGTGGTCGAGCCCGCCGAAACGCCCGGCTGCGGTCGCCACCCACGTGGCGCAGACCGCTTCGTCACGCACGTCGCCCTCGACCGCGATCGCGGTGCCACCCGCCGACTCGATGCTCGAGACCACCTCGGCCAGCCGTTCGCGTCGCCGGCCGGTGGCCACGATGCGGGCGCCCTCGGCGCCGAGGGCGAGCGCGCACGCGCGGCCGATGCCGCTGCTCGCGCCGGTCACCAGCGCGACGCGGTCCTTGAATCGTATGCCTTGCGACATGTCCCCCTCACTCGTCGTGGGTAATCCCGTCGGGTGATCCCAGACATCGCGCGGACGCTCCCGCGCCCCGGCACCCTAGCCGAGGCGCTCGGCGGGCGTCCATCCGTTGCCTGGGGGAGCCGGGCAGAGGTTGAGAGCCTGCCCACCGGAGCGCATCATACGGCGATGCGGATGATCGGACAGGAATTCGAGGCTCTGGCGGACGATCTCGACGCGACGATCGCCGAAATCCTCGCGGCGATCGGACAGGCCTCCGGACGGTGGGAACACGGCCGGCCCGGCAGTTGGACGGTCGGCCACCACGCCGCGCACGTCGGCATCACCCTGCTGCGGACGGCCGAGGATCTCGAAGCAGCGGAGCGGTCGTTGCGCGCCGGGACGCTCGCGCCGGTGCCGACGAAGCGCGACCCGATCCAGAGACTGTTCGTGTGGCTGGTCGCGGGACGCGGATTCATGCCGCGCGGCGGAAAGACCGCGGGCTGGGCGGTGCCGCCCGAACGGCCCGACCTGCGGCACGCGCTCGATGCGCTGCGGCAGGGGGCGGACCGCCATCGCGTCCTCGGTGCGCGACTTGACGCCGGAGAGCGGGACCGGCTCTGGATCGCAAACCCGTTCAAGGCGGGCTGGCATTACCGCATGCCGGAGGTGGTGCGGGTCCAGGCAGTCCATGCGCGGCACCACGCGAAACAGATCGCGCAGATCGCGGTCCAATCCTGATCAATCCGCCTTCTTCTCCCGCTCCCGCTGCTCGCGGCGCTCCTGTGCCCGGCCCTTGCGATAGCCGTACGCGTAGACGAGCGCGGCCGCGACCACGTGGAGCAGCCACCATGCGGGCTTCATGAACTGCAACCCATCCGGCAGTAGCGAGCCCGACCCATTCAAGATCACCATTGGGCGAGAGTCCGCCTCATGCGACACCGGGGCTCATCGGCTCCGGCCCCCAAGGCTCTTGAGGAACTCGCGATCGCCTGCCAGGACGGTGTCGAGGTCGATGGCGTCGGGCGTCAGCCAGCGCGCCGCATGCACCGCCGCGCTGGGTGTGAACTCGAACGTGGCCAGCTCGCAGCGCACGAAGCTGACCTCGACCTCGAGCCCGTGCGGGTAGTCGTGGGTGTCCACATCGAGCACCTCGTGCGCCGTGGCGTGGACGCCCAGTTCCTCGCGGATCTCGCGGACCAGCGCGTACCCGGGGCTCTCGCCCGCCTCGATCTTGCCGCCCGGCAGCTCCCACTGGAGCCCGAGCGGGCCTCCCGGAGGTCGCTGGGTCAGCAGCAGCCGCGCGTCGCGCCATACCACCGCGGCCACAACGCGAATGCGCCGGCCGGCGAAGGACACGGGCGGGTGCTGGGCGTGCGGGGCCGGCCCAAGCTCATCGCTCATCGGGTCCTCCGGAGGCCGTTTCCACGCCGTCGCCTCGGTCGGCACGCCGCACGGGATGTGCACAGCATGGCATCCGATCCGAACGCGTTCAAGCGCGCGGTGTCCGTCCGAATCCGAACATCTCGAGGAGCGCCGTCCCGAGCCCCGCCCGTCGCCGGACCCCGGGGTCAGGGGCGGGTAGATCCCGAAGGGCAAGCTCCACGTCGCGCTCGAAGCGCTGGAGGTAGTTACGCACGCCACGCTCGCGCGCCTTGAGCGCGTCGGCTGCCGCGCGATGGAGCAGTGTCGCGTCGCGGGCCGGGAGTTGACGCTGGTGCCGGAGTCGGTTGGGCACACGCAGGTAGCCGGGTGGCGTGTCCACCAGCAGCGGGGAGCGGGCGAGCGCCCACAGATCGCACGCGCGCTCGCCGCGCGGCACCAGGCCGCGCGCCTGGAGCAGGTGGGTGAACTCGTGGGCGATGATAAAGGCGTCCAGCCGCCGCGGCCTCACCCACACACCCGGATGATCGGGATGGAGCGACCCCCAGCCGAGCACGCCCGGCTTGCGCACCAGCCCCACGCGCACGGTGATACCGTCCAGCTCGGGGAAGAACCCGCGCACGAACTCCAGGCGCTCGCGGATGCGCTCGCGGTACGAGGAGCGGAGCGCCAGCCGGGAGAAGCGCCAGCGCGGAGGGCTGGGCCCGAAATCGATTGCGAGCTGCTCCAACACGGGCGCCCGGCGCCGCGGCCGTGCGGAGCGACGGTCCGTGCGTGCCCGTGCGAGCGATCCGCTCAGGCGCTAGCCCACCCGGGGCGCGATCGGACCGTACTCGAGACTTCCGATGGCGGGACCCGCCTCGCGCATCGGCGCCCAGGTCACCAGCGGAAAATCGTTGTGGAAGACAATGGTGCGGGTTTCGCCCCGATCGAGTTTGATCTGGATGGACGAGGACCGGGAGCTGACGACTTCGTCGATGTTCTTGAACCAGCGGGTGATTGTCACATCGTGGGTGCCGACGCTCAGGCCTTCGTAGGCATGACGCCGATCCCCACGCCGATCCCTGCGGACGGTCACCTGCGAGCCGCCGTCCAGTGTGACCTGGACAGAGTCGACCAGCCCGTTCTGCCGCACGAGCACCTCGATGCGCCCGCTGTTGGCGGCGGGGCAGGTCGGGCACTTGCCCACATCCTGGAAGCACGAGACGAGCGCCAGGGCGACGAGAGCGATGGGGGCGACAAGCAGACGACTCCAGGCGACGCGGGGCATGGCGATCTCCAGGCGGACTGGTTGAGGCGGGGAGTGGGTCGGTTGGCAGGAAAGGTACGCAAGGGGACCCGGCTCTGTCCATCTGCGGTTCGGGGCAGCGGTTCGGGGCAGCGGTTCGGGGTGGCGGATCGGGCCGGCGCGGGGACATGGCCGGTCCCGGCTGGCGTGGTTGGACAAGCGCGGCGCGGCCCGGCAGACTCCCACCATATGGACACGCCCCCGACGGCATCGCGCGCGCCCCTCCCGTGGCCGGCCGCCGCCCGCGCCGGGACCCCGCCCGACGACGCTTCGGCGGCCGAGCGGCTGGCGCCCGAGCTCTCGGTCGTCATTCCCGCCTACAACGAGCGGGAGAACATTGTTCCGCTCTTCGATGAGCTGCGCGAGGCGCTCGCCCGGGCGGGACGCAGATACGAGATCGTGATGGTGGACGACGGGAGCCGGGACGGCACTGCGGAATGGCTGGTGCGCGAAGCGGCGCGCGACCCGCGGGTCGTGCCCGTGCTTCTGGCGGGGAACCACGGCCAGAGCGCCGCAATAGCCGCCGGCCTTCGCCACGCACGAGGAGCCGTGATCGTGACGCTCGACGCGGACCTCCAGAACGACCCTGCCGACCTGCCCAAACTGCTCGCGGCGCTCGAGTCGGCCGACGTGGTCTCGGGAGTGCGCGCGCGGCGCCAGGATGATTGGCTCCGCCAGGTCTCTTCTCGGATCGCGAACGGCGTGCGGCGCAAGGTGCTGGGCGATCCGCTCACCGATATCGGCTGCTCGTTCAAGGCCTACCGGCGTGAAGCTCTCGATGGGATCCCGATGTTCACGGGCGCCCATCGGTTCCTGCCCGCGCTGTGCATGTTCCGCGGCGCGCGCCTGGTCGAGGTGCCCCTCTCGCACCGGCCACGCCGCCACGGCGTCTCCAAGTACGGCGTGGGCAACCGGCTGTGGCGGGGGCTCTACGATCTGATCGGCGTCCGCTGGCTCAAGTCGCGGATGCTGCGCTATCGGGAGCGCGAGCCTCGGTAGCGGGGTTCGGCACCCCGCGCCACCGCAACGGGCTGCCAGGCCCGCACGAGATCGGTGGCAAGGGTCGTTCCAGATTGCGTTTGGCGCGTCTCTTCCATCGGTCTATAGTGCGGGTCGCTCCCCGGCGAACCGGCCGCCTGTGTCAACGGACTGACCAAGAGGAGTGTGCTGTATGCGCTGGCTCACACGGATGTCCCTGGTGGCGCTGTCGAGTGCCGCCATCGCCCCCACTGCTTCGGCGATGAAGCTCATCGCGGTCGACGTGATGACCTCGACGGTGAAGCAGGAGGGGCAGAGCTCGTTCTCGGGTGTCGCCCTGCGCGCGCGGATGACGTCGCCCATCTTCATCCAGGGCATCGAGTTTATGCCGACGGTCGAATACTGGCGCAACGCCAGCAGCCTCGAGCCGTTCGGCATCCGCACCGCGCGCAAGGACGCCACCATCGCGGTGGATGTCCGATACGCGCTAAAATCGACCGGGACCAAACCCTACGTGGGCGCGGGCTACGCGATTCATTTTCTCTCGAGCTCGGTGGACGCCCCTACACTGGGGCTCAACGACGAGACCCACGCGCTGGTCAAGGGCGGGTTCGGGTTCCTGGGCGGGCTGGCGTTCCCGCTCACCCAGAAGATCGAGAACTTCCTCGAGCTCAAGTACCACCACGTCCCCAGCTACCGGCAGTTTAAGTTCAGCTGGGGGCTGGCGATCAACCTGTAGAGCGCGCAGGGTCGCGGGCAGTGGAGACGAGGGACGGGTCCCCGATGGGCTCGTCGCTCGAGACCGGCCGGCTTCAGTACGAGTACCCGAGCAGGCCCGGGTCCGGCATCAGGTCGGGGCTCCAGGCGTCGGGCATGAGCTCGACCTCGCACTCCTGCGGCACCACGCTCGTCACCGCCTGCTTCACGTCCGCGATCATCTGCGGGGCGTAGGGGCAGAATGGGGTGGTCAGCATCATGCGGATGAGCGTCTTCGGGGGCTCGAGGAATATCACCTCCCGGATCAGCCCCAGGTCGATGACCGACAGGTTGATCTCGGGGTCCATCACGGTCTCGAGCGCCGAACGGACCGCCATCTCCTGCTGGGACGGGGCGCTGGTGCTGGCGGGTTCCCCGGCGGCGGGCGGGGCCACGGGCGCGTCCTTCGTCTCGTCGCTCATCACAGGGCCACCTGGATCTCGTCGCCCTGGACACGGACGGAGTAGGTCGTGACCGGGGTGGTCGCGGGCATCCCAAGCACCACACCGGTGCGGATGTCGAACTTCGCGCCGTGCCGCGGGCACTCGATGACGTGATCCTCGATCAGCCCCTCGGCCAGCGGTCCGCCATCGTGCGTGCAGACGTCGTCCATCGCGTGGTAGGCGCCGGCGACGTTGAATACCGCGATCTCCTGATCGCCGATGCGCATCACCTTGACGCCGCCGGGCGCGATCTCGCCCACCTTCGCCACGGTCGTGTACGCGCCGGCCTTCGTTCCGCTCATCAAGCCCCTCCCCTCAATCGTCTTCGCCGGGCCACTGGTGGAGGCCGTAGACGCCCGACTTCAGCGTCTTCAGCGCCAGCATCCCGCACTTGAGCCGCACCGGACCCAGATCGATACCGAGCATCTCGAGCATGTCGTCGCGTGAGAGCTTGCGCACCTCGTCGAGCGTTCTGCCCTCCACCGCCTCGCACAACATCGAGGCCGCGGCCAGGCTGATCGAGCAGCCGACGCCCGAGAACCGCACCTGCTCGATGCGATCGTCCTTGACCATCACGTCCATGCGGAGACGATCGCCGCACAGGGGATTGGCGTCCTCGAAGGTGATGTCGGGATGCTCGAGTGTGCCGCGGTTGCGCGGATGCTTGTAGTGGTCGAGGATGTTCTCCCTGAACAGGTCGTCCATCCCGCTCATGTCGCGAACACCTTGCGTGCGCGATGAAGCCCGCGCACCAGCGCGTCGATCTCCTCGGGCACGGTGTAGCAATGGAACGAGGCGCGGACGCTCGCCGGCACGCCCAGCTTCTCGTGCAGCGGCATCGCGCAGTGGTGTCCGGCGCGCACCGCCACCCCCTCGTCGTCGAGCACGGTCGCCACGTCGTGCGGGTGGAGGCCGTCGAGCGTGAAGGCAATGACGCCGCCGCGCCGCTCGGCACCGGGCCCAAGGATGGTGAGGTCGGGGACCTCGCGCAGGCATTCCATCGTCGTCGCAGCCAGCTCACGATCGTGGGCAAACACCCGGTCCATGCCGAGCGCTTCGAGGTACTGCACCGCAGCGCCGAAACCCACCGCCTCTGCGATCGCCATCGTGCCGGCCTCGAACTTCCACGGCAGCTCGTTCCACAGCGACTCGCGCAGCTTGACCTCGCGGATCATCTCCCCGCCGCCGAGGAAGGGCGGCATCGCCTCGAGCAGCGCGCGCCGCGCCCACAGAGCGCCGATGCCGGTCGGGCCCAGCATCTTGTGGCTCGTGAACGCCATGAAGTCGCAGCCGAGCGCCTGCACGTCCACCGGGCAGTGCGGCACGCTCTGCGAGGAGTCCGCCAGCATCAGTGCGCCGGCGGCATGGGCCTCCCGGGCGATCTCGGCGATCGGGTTGACGGTGCCGAGCACGTTCGAGATGTGGACGGCCGCGACCAGCTTCACCCGGCCGTCGGCGAGCAGCCCGGGCAGGGCGCCAAGGTCCAACTCGCCCGAGCCGGTGACCGGGATGAAGCGCAACTCGATCCCGCGCTCAGCGGCGAGGATCTGCCACGGCACCAGGTTCGAGTGGTGCTCCATCTCGGTCAGCACGATGGCGTCACCGGCCTTCAACTGCGAGCGGCCCCACGAGTAGGCGACGAGATTGATCGCCTCGGTGCTGTTGCGGGTGAAGATCAGCTCGCGCGGCGAGCGGGCGCCGACGAAGGACGCCACCCGCCGGCGGGCGTCCTCGTAGGCCGCCGTGGCCTCCTCGGCGATGCGGTAGATGCCGCGATGGATATTTGAGTTGCACGTGGAGTAGTAGTGGTCCATCGCCGCCAGCACGCTGTCGGGCTTCTGGCTGGTCGCGGCGCTGTCCAGGTAGCAGAGCGGCTTCGCGCGCGCGGTGCGAAAGATCGGAAACTGCGCGCGGATGGCGTGCGCGTCGAACGGACGGGGCGCCGGGTGCTCGTTCACGGTCCGGGGGACGCCCTCTCCTCGCTCGGGCCGCTCGATCGCACCCACGCGGGCACCACGCGAAGCGAGGTCCGCGGCCTGTCGCGATGAGAGGGCGTCCCCCGGACCTTCCGCTGGAGCGTTCATGGGCGCTATCCGATCTTTCGCTGGATCACCTGCCGCAGATGTTCGCGGATCTCCTCCAGCGGGATGCGATCGATCACCGGCGCAAAGAATCCCTCGACGATCAGGCGCTGTGCGTCGTTGCGCGGCAGCCCGCGCGCCATGAGGTAGTACATTTGCTCCGCGTCCACGTTGCCGATCGTCGCCCCGTGGGTGCAGCGCACGTCGTTGGCGAGGATCTCGAGGCCCGGGATGCTGTCGGCGCGCGCGGTGTCGGAGAGCACCAGGTTCCGGTTCGCCTGGTAGGCGTCGGTGCGCTGCGCGCCCTCGGCGACCTGGATCAGGCCCTGGTAGACGCTGCGCGCGCGGTCCTTGAGGCAGCCCTTGATGAGCAGGTCGCTGGTGCAGTGGTCGGACAGGTGCCGCTGCAGCGTGTGGAGATGGAACTGCTGCCGGCCGTCGCCGAACATGAAACCGTGAACGAACGCCTGCCCGCCGGGGCCGACGAGATCGAAGTAGGAGTTGGTCTTCACCATCCGGCCGCCGAGGATGGTCTGGATCCACTGCAGCTCGGCCCCGCGTCCGATCTGCGCCCTCTGGTTCGAATAGTGGTAGACATGCCCGCCCCACTCTTGAAGGGTGCCATACACCAGCTTCGCGTCGTCACCCAGGAACACCTCGGTGCCGCCCAGATGGAACGCGATCCCCTCACCCGCGCCCGACAGCTCCTCCTCGACAATGGTGGCGCGCGCGTTCTTACCCATCACGATGACGCTGCGCGGCGCCACGATCTGGCCGGTGCCGTCGAGCCAGTGGAAGAGGCGGATCGGCACCGCCGCCTCGACACCGTCCGGGACGTAGACGAAAGCGCCGCCCGAGCGTAGCGCCGCCCCCAGCGCCGCGTATCCGTCGTAGTCGGGTTCGATCAACGCCCCCAGCCGGTCACCTAGCTTGTCCGCGTGCTGGACCAACGCGCGCTCTAGCGAGCAGACGATGACGCCCTGGCGCGCCAGCTCGGGCGCGGTCTGCTCGATGACCACGGCGGTATTGCGCTGCACGACGAGCCCGATGCGGCCCGCCTCGCTCCCGAGGCGCTCGAGCAGTACCGGTGGCAGATCGTCCAGATTGCGGGTGGCGGGGCTCGCGCGCAGCGGATCGAGTGATGGAAACGCCTGCTCGAGCGTGCGGAAGTCGATCCGGCGCCACAGCTCCTGCTCGCGGCCCGGGAACCCGAGCGTGCGCGCGTTGCCGGCGGCCGCGCGGCGCTGGGCAATCGCCCAAACCGGCTCGTCCTTTCGGACCGCGCGCTCCAATGCGGCAGTCGTCCAGGTGTCGACGTCGAAGGCCATCGTCGCGGGCGTCATCCGACCGAGCCTTCCATCTGCAGCTGGATCAGCCGGTTCATCTCGACCGCATACTCCATCGGCAGCTCCTTCACGATCGGCTCGATGAACCCCGAGACGATCATGGCCGCCGCCTCTTCCTTGCCGATCCCGCGACTCTGCAGGTAGAAGATCTGCTCGTCGCCGATCTTGGACACCGTCGCCTCGTGGCCGATCGTGACGCGATCCTCCTCGATTTCCATGTAGGGATAGGTGTCCGATCGCGACTTCTCGTCCAGGATCAGGGCATCGCAGTTGACGGTGCTGCGCGAATCCACCGCACCCTTCTGCACTTTGACCAGCCCGCGATAACCCGCGCGCCCGCCGTCCTTGCTGATGGACTTGGAGATGATCTTGCTCGACGTATTCGGCGCGCAGTGGATGACCTTACCACCCGCGTCCTGGTGCTGGCCCTTGCCGGCGAAGGCGATCGAGAGGATCTCGCCATGAGCTCCCGGCTCCATCATGTAGACGCTCGGGTACTTCTGGGTGATCTTGCTGTTGTGCACGACGAAGCCATTCGCAACGAAGTTGTGCGTGCCATCAACCTCGATATCCCACGTATCCTCGACCCCAAGCGGCTCGATCTCCATCAGGCGTGTGAAGTACACCGGCTTGTCGTAGCGGCCCTCGCCGAAGTAGAGGAGATAGCACGTGTACTCCTTGACCTCTTTGCCCAACTTCAGTTTTTCGCGACGCGTCCAGGTGCTGATCTTGCGAGGATCGAGGCCACAGGAGATCGCCAGGGTCTTCACGTCCTCCAGCAGTGCCCGATGAACGCTCGCAAGCGAGATGTTCTTGTGGTTCGCGCGAATGTGCCCGTCTGCAGCCAGATAGCCCTCGATGAATGCCTCCCGCTGCGATCGCGGCAGCTGGAAGACCCACTCGGGAACTCGCTTCGTGTGCGCGTTTCCGCTGAGCCCGGCAGCAACTATCCAGTCTCGCATCCACCCCGAATTGATCCGCACCGCATTGCCATGAACCTGACAATCCGTCCCGAACAAATCAGCCAGCAGCCTCACCATCCGCACATGCGCTTTGTCGCCTGGCGGCACAGCGAAGTTCACCCGATTTGGCTCGAGATAGCCATCACCGACATACAGGCCGAGGAGCCACATCAGATCGTCGGAGCTCTCGCTTGGGAGCCTCAAGGCCTTGCTGCCTCGACGGGCCGGGATGTCGAAGGCCTTCGCCTTGCCGTGGTCGGGCAGCACACCAGAAATCGCCAGCAGGTCGCCGGTCTTGAGCTCATCGAGACGCTTCCACGATAGCGACACATGACGGCCGGTCTTGCTCAGGGAAAGGAACGGATGATTGGCGGTTGCCCGAATCTGACGATGGTTTTCCGTTCTGAGGCGATAGACCACCTGCTTGCCACTATATCGCTTGGCGAGCACCTTGCGCCGTTCCCACTCCATCCCCGCGTTGAGTGTGTAGGCCATCGCACCGGGCTCGAGGTTGCTGATCGGCACGACATCATTGTTCACAAAGACGAGCGAGTCCCCCGTCAGGCATCCGAGATTCCCGTCCACCCACTCCATCGTGGCGTTCCGATACGCCACCGCGCGCTTGGTGACGAGGTTGTATACATTGTTAGACCAATTCTGAATAGTGGTATATCGACAGCGCGCGCCGGGCTTGACGATGATCTCAACCACTGCTGAATGGAGTGAATCACTACTATAGGTAGGGGCCGTGCACCCCTCGACGTAATGCACGAACGCGCCCTCATCGACGATGATGAGCGTGCGCTCGAACTGGCCCATGTCCTTGGTGTTGATCCGGAAGTAGGCCTGGAGCGGCACGTCCACGTGCACGCCCTTCGGTATGTAGATGAACGATCCACCCGACCACACCGCCGAGTTGAGGGCGGCGAACTTGTTGTCGCTGGACGGGATGATGGTGCCGAAATATTGCTTGAACAGCGCCTCGTGCTCCTTGAGGCCATGGTCGCAGGAAAGGAACAGCACACCCTGCTTCTCGAGCTTCTCCTGGATCTTGTGGTAGACGACCTCGGAGTCGTACTGGGCGCCCACACCCGCCAGGAACTTCTGCTCGGCCTCGGGGATGCCCAGCTTGTCGAACGTGCGCTTCATGTCGGCGGGCACGTCCTCCCAGGACTTGGCCTCCTCCGACGTGGGCTTCACGTAGTAGTAGATGTTCTGGAAGTCGATGGTCGAGAGGTCGGGGCCCCAGGTCGGCATCGGTTTCTTCTCGAAGATCTCGAGCGCCTTGAGGCGGTAGTCCCGCATCCAGGCGGGCTCCTGCTTCATGTCCGAGATCTGGGCGACGATCTCGCGGTCGAGACCTCGGCGGCTCTTGAACACGGACTGCTCCGCGTCGTGGAAACCGTACTTCTCGGTGTAGCTGTCGCGCAGGTCGAGTTTGGGCGTCTCGGTGCTCATGACTTCTCCACCTCCTGCTTCTCGCGCACCCAGTCGTAACCCTGGGATTCGAGCTTCAACGCCAGATCGGGGCCGCCCGACACCTGGATGCGGCCGTCGACCATGACGTGGACCTTGTCCGGCTTGATGTAGTTGAGGATCCGGTTGTAGTGGGTGATGACCAGCACGCCCATCGTCGGGCCGGCCAGCGCGTTGACGCCGTCGGACACGATGCGCAGCGCGTCGATGTCGAGCCCCGAGTCGGTCTCGTCCATGATCGCGATCTCGGGCTTCAGCACCGCCATCTGGAGGATCTCGGCGCGCTTCTTCTCGCCGCCCGAGAACCCGTCGTTGAGATAGCGGCCGGCCCAGGACTCGTCCATCTTGAGCAGCGCCATCTTCTCCTTCAACAGGGCGCGGAACTCCTTGGGTGCGATGCCCCGCTTGTGCGGCATGGCGCCGGACCCGTTGGTCTCGGCCGGCGCCAGGCGCGCGTTGAGCGCGGTGCGCAGGAAGTTGGCGACCGTCAGGCCCGGGATCGCGACCGGGTACTGGAAGGCCATGAACAGTCCGGCGCGCGAGCGCTGGTCGGGCTCCATCTCGAGGATGCTCTCGCCCTTGAAGAGGATGTCGCCCGAGGTGACCTCGTACTTGGGGTGGCCCATCAGCGTGTTGGCGAACGTGCTCTTACCCGAGCCGTTCGGTCCCATCAGGGCGTGGATCTCGCCCTTGCGCACCTCGAGGTCGAGACCCTTGAGGATCTCCTTGCCCTCGATCGCCACGTGCAGACCCTTGATCACCAGCTCCGGAGTATGGCTCATGTCGTCGCGGTCCTCTGTTGGAAGTCGTCGGTTCCGGTCGGTCAGACCGAGAAGCTCTCACCGCACGCGCAGCCGTGCCGCACGTTTGGGTTGGTGAATTTGAATCCGGTGCCCATCAGGCCCTCGACGTAGTCCACCTCGGTCCCGCCGAGCAGTGTCGCGCTGCGCGCATCCACCACCAGGCGCACGCCTTGCGACTCGATGATCTGGTCCTCGGGCGCTTCGGCGTCGCAGAACTCCATGAAGTACGAGTTGCCCGAACAGCCGCCGCCGCGCACGCCGACACGCAGCCCGGCCTGCGGGTTGCCGCGGCCGGCGAGCAGGCCCTTGACCCGCTCGGCCGCCACCGGGGTGAGGGTGATCATCGTGAGGCTGTCTCCTTTCGTCTCACCATCGTTCATGGTCGCGCCCTCTCTTGCACTCGGGGCAATTCTGAGGTCACGTGGTCTCCAGTCCTTCCAGATGCACCAGTCCGCCCCGCCCACCGCGGCGGCTCCGCTCGGGCGTCGAGGTGATCCCCGCCACCAGCGCGGGCTCGCGCGGCATGCCATGATCCTGCCCGCACTGCACGCACCCGTTCACCTTTACCCCGGGCGTGGCGCATTCCCGGCAGGTCTCGAGGTAGGCCAGCCCCTCGGTCAGTTCGCGCTCGAGCTGCTGGTGGCGCGTCACCGCCGCTCGGGTCTCCTCCAGCTTGCGCGCGAACAGCCCGCGCAGGCGCTCCATCGCATCCGGTCCCAGATCGGCGCCCCACCACGAGCGCAGCAGCTCGCTCATCTCGTGCAGCGAGAAGCCCATGCCGTGAAGCAGGGCGATCCAGCGTACGCGCTCGACCACCGAACGCTCGTAGAGGCGGAAGCCGCCGCTGGTGCGGGTCGCGGGGCGAAGCAGTCCCAGCTCTTCGTAGAGGTGAATCGCCCGCACCGTCTTGCCGGTCTGGCGGGCGAGGTCACCGATACGCAGCAGGTGGGCTGATTCGGGATTCATCGGTCTTGCGTCTCCCATACCCTTACGCGCGGGTTAGATTCAGACCGGAACGTACGAGAACCAATCATCTTTGTCAACGATTCTGCGCCGAATCGCGAGCCAATGGGCGGGATCGGGGTGGGCTCGTCTAACTCGTTTTACGTCAGGCGGTTGGCCGGCTTCGACGCATGAGCGCCAGGTAGAGCACCCCGGCCGAGAGGAACCCCACGAACCAGGCGTAGTCGTAGAGCGGGCGCAGCACCGGGACGACCAACCCGCCCCAGGCGAGCGCACAGCCCACCAGCGTCGCGATCACGGCCGGCATGTTCCAGCCGCCGTAGCGACCGTCGGGCAGGTAGAGGTCGGCGAGGTGCAGTTCCCGCCTGCGCACGATCCAGTAGTCGGCGATCAACACGCCGGCGATCGAGCCCAGCCCACCCGAATAGCCGATCAGCCAGGCGAAGATGTAGCCCTTGGGATCCGCGAGCAGCCGCCACGGCTGCATGGCGATGCCGACCAGCCCGGTGATGAGCCCGCCGGTGCGGAAGCTGATCCAGCGCGGCAGCGCGTTGGCGAAATCGTTGGCCGGGGAAACCACGTTGGCGGCAATGTTGACCGCCAGCGTGGCGACCACGACCGAAAACATCGCGAAGCCGACCACGAACGGATTCCCGAACTTCGCGACCAGCTTCACCGGGTCCCAGATCGCCTCGCCATAGATGATGGCGGTGGCGCTGGTGATCATCACTCCCATCGCCGCGAACATGAACATGGTGGTGGGGAGCGCCAAGGCCTGACCGACGATCTGCTCGCGCTGGCTGCGGCCGAAACGGGTGAAGTCGGGCATGTTGAGCGAGAGCGTCGCCCAGAAGCCGATCATGGCGGTGAGCGACGGCGCGAATATCGGCAGGAACTCAGCCATGGTCTCGAACTTCCCCGGCTGAGAAAGGAGCGGCCCGAAACCATCCGCGGCCTTCACCGCCCACACCAGCAGCCCGATGGTGACGATTAGCACGTAGGGCGCCGCCCAGTTCTCGACCTTCCGGAGCAGATCCATGCCGCGGTAGATGATCCAGATGTTGAGACCCCAGAAGAGCATGAACGAGAGCCACTCGCTCCCGCTGTGCCCGCCGAAGCCGGGGCCGAGCATGTCCTTCCATCCCGGGATCAGGGCGGCGAAGAACGTATTGAGCGCCTCGCCGCCGATCCAGGCCTGGATGCCGAACCAGCCGCAGGCGACCAGGGCACGCATGAGCGCGGGGAGGTTGGAGCCCGCGGTCCCGTACGCGGCGCGCGCGAACACCGGGAACGGGATGCCGTACTTGGTGCCCGGATGCGAGTTGAGCAGGATCGGGATGAGCACGATGGTGTTGCCGAGAAGGATGGTGAACAGCGCCTGCTTCCAGTTCATCCCCTGCGCCATGAGGCCGGAGGCCAGCATGTAGGTGGGGATGCAGTGCGCCATCGAGATCCACAGCGCCGCGTAGTTGTACGTGGACCAGGTGCGGCGGGCGATCGGGACCGGGGCCAGGTCGCGGTTGTAGAGCGGGCTCTGGTGGATGGCCGCAACACCGAGCAACTCCACCCGTCCGTCGGGGAGCTGGATCTGGCTCTTCTCGGCGTCCATGGAGGCGGCGGGGCTCCCTCAGGAACCAGTCTTGCGCCCGGCGCGGAACCAGAGCGCGGCGCCGATGAGGATGGCGAGCCCGTTGACGGCCGGCGGCAGCGCAAGCTGGCGCTTCTCGGTCGCCTGCATCTTGAGGCCGCCGAGCTGGGCGATGGTCTCCCTGCGGTCGTACGGGATGCCGCCGAACATGAGCCCCAGCATCCCGAGGACGACAAGCACCGCGCCGAGCGGCTTGATCACGCCGTACCTTTCGCCCGTGCCCCATGCGCGGCGCGGTAGTCAGCGAGTCCGCCCGGCACCTTCGCGGTGCCTTTGGCGATGCGGTCGTTCCAGGATTCGAACGGGGCGCCGTTGGACTCGTCCTTCATCGTGATGCAGCCAGGAACCGGGCAGACCGCCGCGCACAGGTTGCAGCCGATACACTCGCTCTCGTCCACCCAGACGATGTGCGAGTCCCGGGCCTTCGCTGCCGCGATCGCGCCCTCGCGCGTGGTGGCGCGGTGGCCGGACTTGAGCGGCTCGTCGGCGTTGTGGATGCAGTGCACCGCCGTGTCACGGCAGGCCACGTAGCACAGGTTGCAGCCGATGCACGTGTCGGCGTCCACGTGGGCGATCACCTTGTAGTTCAGGTCGAGATCGCCCCACTCGACGAACGCGGGCAGCGCCTTGCGGTGAAGCTCCTTGACCGACGTCATGCCCTTGTCGTCGAGGTAGGCGCTCAGCCCGTCGATCATGTCCTCGACGATGCGGAATCCGTGGTGCATGGCCGCCGTGCACACCTGGACGCTGGTCGCCCCCAGCGCGATGAACTCGGCGGCGTCGCGCCAGGTCGAGATCCCGCCGACGCCCGAGATCGGCACCGTGATGCGCGGATCGCGCGCCAGGGCCGCCACCATGTGGAGCGCGATCGGCTTGACCGCCGGGCCGCAGTAGCCGCCATTGGTCGAGCGGTTCCCCACCACCGGGTAAGGCACGAACTTGTCCAGGTCCACGCCGATCAGGCTCTTGATGGTGTTGATGAGCGAGAGCCCGTGCACCCCCGCCTCGACCGCGGGCACGCCGGCCTCGAGGATGTCGCCGATATTGGGCGTGAGCTTGATGAGCACCGGGACGGTCGAGTACTCGACCGCCCAGCCGGCCACCACCTTCAACACCTCGGGCTCCGAGCCCACCGCCGAGCCCATGCCGCGCTCGCACATGCCGTGCGGACAGCCGAAGTTGAGCTCGATGCCGTCGCAGCCGGTATCCACCGTCGCCTTGATGATGTCGCGCCAGTCCTCCTTCGACTCGACCATCAGCGAGACGATCACCGCGCGGTCCGGGTACTTGCGCTTGACCTCGCGGATCTCGCGCAAGTTCACCTCGAGCGGCCGGTCGGTGATGAGCTCGATGTTGTTGAACCCCACCATGCGCGTGCCGTTCACGTCGAGCGAGCCGAACCGGCTCGAGCTGTCGACGATCGGATCGCCCAGCGTCTTCCACACCGCGCCGCCCCAGCCCAGGTCGAAGGCGCGCATGACCTGGTCCCCGGAGTTGGTGGGCGGTGCGCTCGCGAGCCAGAAGGGGTTCGGGCTCTTGATCCCCGCGAAATCGATGGAGAGGTCCGCCATGGGTCTCGTCGCGCTCAGCGGGCGCCGGGGCGCCGGCAGGTGGAGCGGCTCACGGGCCGCGGACATCGCGGGCTGACGGTGGGCATGGGGTCCCGCCCAATCGGCGTGTCGAGCGCCCCCGTGCCAAGCGCGCAGTCTATCACCCGGCGGCTACGCGTACACCTCCGAGGCGCCCCGGTTCCGAAGCGGGGCGCAAGCCGGCTGTCCTCTCAGGGATCTCCGTGGGCGCTCCGAGGCGGCAGGGGGACCAAACACCGGCGGCGGGTGGACGTCATGAGCCCACGAATCGCCACGGTCCCTGAACCAGACCGGACCGATAAGAGCCTAGCGCCCGTGACCGAAAACGGATCTCGCGAGCAGGAGGGCGCCGAGCAGCGCGATCAGTACGGCACTCACGCGAGGCACGTAGACGGCGAGTCCGCGCGTCTCGAACATGCGCGACGCCCATCGACCCGCCTGGACAAACAGGACGCCGATCGCGATCAGGGTCGCGGCGATGTCGAGACTCATGGCGGCGACGACGGCGATTCCGGTCGCCGGGCGCCCAAGGTTCACAGCCGCCAGGAGTGCGGTGAGCGCGGCGGGGCACGGCACGAGTCCGCCCGACGCCCCGACCGCGACCAGAGTCCAGATCCCCAGGGGATCCCTCCCTTCTGGGATCTTCACATCATGCGTGTGGCCGTGGTGGGCATGATGAGCGTGAGCATGGGGGTGAACAGGGTCGTGACCGTGGTCGTGCGCGTGATGCACATGGTCGTGCGGGTGGTCGTGCGGGTGCGCGTGCCCCGCCCCGTGCGCGTGTCCATGGTTAATCCGCCCCCGGCGGCGCAGGAGGTCGAACGAGGTCAGAATCATCCAGATCCCGACCCCCAGCACGAGGATCCCGGATACGACCTCGAGCCAGGATGTCACCTGCCCGGTGGCGAACCGATCGGCCAGAACCAGTGCGCCAAGGGCGAGCAGGAAGACGATCAGCGTGTGGGTCACCGTCACGACGAGTCCCAGGAGGAGGGCGTGCCGCACACCGCCGCGGGAGGCGACGAGGTAAGCCCCCATGATGGACTTCCCGTGACCAGGCTCGAGGGCGTGGAGCGCACCAAGGCCGAAGGCGACCACCAGGATCCAGCTAAGACTCGCGTTCCAATCCATGATCCCTCCGATTGCCGGCGAACGGGCCGTACGATTCAACCCTGCGCCGGCGTCCCCCCAGGAGTGTGGCATGACGCTCGGGGTCCCTTGCTCTAATTCCGGCAGCCAGGACAAGCGGTCGGAAGATGTCAACGACTCCGAGACCCTTCATGGCAGGAGGCTGGCCGACTGTCTGGCCAGCGCGACGTCGATCCGCGCGACTGCAACCGCCGCGCGCGCTTCCATCCACGCGCGCTCCCCCTCGACGACTCGGGACCGCAGCAGCAGGGTCTCCGAGGGATTGGCCTCGCCGGAGGCGAGCAATCCCTCAATCGCCCGAAGCGCTGGCGCCGCCTCCGCGCCGATGTCGGGCGCCAGCGTCGCGAGCGACTCCTCCGCCACTCTCAACCGCTCGGCGGCGCGCACTTCCTCGGTGGCCGCCCGTCCTGCCGTGGAAGCCTCGATGGCTTGGGCGAGCCTCAAGTTTCCCCGCGCCGCGCCGACGCGAGACTGGTTCCAGTTCCAGAGGGGCACCTCAAAGGTGACGGCTGGCCCGAAGATCTCGCGCCCCTCATCCCTCTCGTAGAAAGCGCCCAGCCCGATCGCGGGGAGCACCGCGGCGCGCTCGCGGGAGAGCGTCGCACGCGCGGCGCGCGTGGCCGCGCTGGTCGCGATCAGATCTGACCGGGACGTCCCGGGCCCTGGCTCCGCCGGCCCGGCCACGAGCGGGTCCTGGGCCAACGGGCCCGGTGTCATTCCGATGAGCGCCGCCAGATCGGTGTCGGATGCGGTCGCCTGCGCCTGAGCGTCGAGCCACGCGGCCATCGCGCGAGCCTGCTCGAGGCGAGCCAGTCTCAGGTCGAGGTCGACGCCCTCGCCTGCCGCCACCCTCGCCTCGGCGACCCCGCGCTGCCGCGCGAGCAGGGCCCGGTCCTCCTCAGCGAAGCGGAGCAACTCCCGGGCGAGCACCGCCCGGGAGTAGGCCCGGCGGGTCGTGGCGGCGGTCTCGAAGTGGGCGCGCTCGGCCGCAGCCTTTGCGGCGTCCAGACCGGCGCGCACGCTCCTGGCCGCGTGGATGCCTTCGCCCGTCAGAGAAAGCGGCTGAGTCACCGAGCCGCAGCGCCGGGCGCGGTCGGTGGTGGAAGACAGGGTGATCTCTGGATTGTTTCCCAGGAAGAACGTCTCGCGCCGCGGCGACTGAACCGTCATGCTGCCCTCGAGGAGATTGAAGACCAACCCGTCTTCGCCACCTGCACAAGGCGCCACCTCGCGCCTGAGGACGGTGATCTCCTCGGCACAGTCCATGCCGTGGATCCTGAACTGCATCTCTGTGGCCGCGGTTCGCATCGGCGAGAGTGAGTCCCCCCGGTCAGATGGCGGCGTCTCCGGTCTCGCGGCTCCGCACGCTCACGACGCTCTCCACGTTGGTCACGAAGACCTTCCCGTCCCCTTTGCGGCCCGAGTGCGCACCCTTGATGATAGCTTCGACAATCGCTTCGACTTGCTCATCCTGGCACAGGAGCTCGAGCTTCACCTTGGGCGTGAAGTCCACGGCGAAGTCGGCCGAGTGGTGGGGATAGCTCTCGTCCTTCTCGCGGCCGAAACCCCGTACGTCCATGACCGTGAGGCCGTGGGCGTGGGCGTCGCGCAGCTCGTGCATGACGCGCGTGAGCATGAACGGTTGGATGTAGGCTTCGACTCGCTTCATGAGCCCTCCCTAGAACTCGACCTCGCGGTGCTCGAACCACCGGTACAGGATGGGTAGCACGAACAGGGTGAGCAGCGTCGAGGTCACGAGCCCGCCGATCACGACCACCGCAAGCGGGCGCTGGACCTCCGAGCCCGGTCCGGTGGCGAAGAGCAGGGGGATCAGACCCAGGCTGGCGACCAGGGCGGTCATGAGGACCGGCCGCAAGCGCAGCTCGCCGCCCTTGAGGATCGCTTCTTCGAGGCTCGCGCCCTCGCGCCGCAGCTGATTGAAGTACGTGACCATGACGACCCCGTTGAGGACCGCCACGCCGAACAGGGCGATGAACCCGACGGAGGCCGCGACGCTCAGGTTCTGCCCCGAGAGGAAGAGCCCGATGACCCCGCCAACCAGGGCAAACGGAAGATTGAGGATGATGAGAAACGCGTTGCGGAGCGACCCGAAGCTGGTGAACAGCAGAATGAAGATGAGCAGGACCACGATCGGCACGACCACCGAGAGCCTCGCCATGGCCCGCTGCTGATTCTCGAACTGGCCGCCCCAGGTCATGAAATATCCGGGCGGTAGCGGCACATCGCGGCCTACCGCCCGCTGGGCGTCGGCGACGAACGACCCGATGTCGCGGCCCACGATGTTGCACTCGACGACGATTCGCCGCTGCCCGTTCTCGCGGCTCACCTGGGAAGGGCCCTCGACCACCTGGATGGTGGCCAGCTGGCCGAGCGGCACCCGGGTACCGTCACTCGCCGTGACCAGTAGGTTGGACAGCCGGGCGGGATCGGACCGAACGCTTTCGGCGAACTTTACGACCACAGCAAAGAGTCGCTGACCCTCGCGCATCTGCGTCGCTTCCGCGCCGCCGAGCGCCGTCTCGATGATGTCCTGGACGTCCGCGACGTTGATGCCGTAACGGGCGATCCGCTGGCGATCGATCTGAATTTCGAGATAGGCCGTGCCGGCGACCCGCTCGACGTTGAGGTCGGCGACCCCGCGCACACGGCTGATTGCCCGGCTCACGGCATCGGCCTGCTCGCGGAGGATATCGAGGTCGTCGCCGAAGATCTTGATCGCGAGCTGGGCCTTGACCCCGGAGATCAACTCGTCCACGCGCAGCTGGATGGGCTGAGAGAAGCTGAAGGTCGCCCCGGGGACTCGCCCCAGACGCTCCCGGATCTTCTCGACCAGCTCTTCACTGGTCCGCGCGGTGCGCCAGAACCGGCGGGGTCGCAGATTCGCGATCACGTCGCTGACCTCGAGGCCCATGGGGTCCGAGGCGATCTCGGCGCGGCCGGTCTTCGAGACCACCGTCTCGATCTCGGGGAACGACAGGAGAATCTGTTCCACCTGCAGCTCGATGCTGCGGGACGTGGAAAGCGAGATGCTGGGCAGGCGGAAGGTCTGAAGCCCGATCGCGCCTTCGTCGAGCGGTGGAAGGAACTCGCGGCCAAGCCGGGTGAACAGGACGAGGCTCAAGATCATGGCGCCCAGTGTCAGACCGACCGGGATTCGCCAGTGCGCCAGCGCCCAGCGAAGGCCGGCGATATAGGCGCGCTTGCACCATGCGACCACCGGGGTATCCCGTTCCGACAGCTTGCCCCGCAGGAGGAAACTGGCCGCGACCGGAACCAGCGTCAGCGAGAACACGAGCGAGCCGGCGAGCGCCGCGGTGATCGTGAAGGCGAGCGGCGAGAACATCTTCCCCTCGAAACCCTCGAGGGTGAAGAGCGGGAGGAACACGACCGCGATGATCGAGATGCCGAAGACGATCGGCCGCGCGACCTCGCGTGACGCATCTCGGACCACCTCGATGACGTTGCGGCTTCCATGGGCCTCCACGAGGTGCCGATAGATGTTCTCCGTCATCACCACCGCCCCGTCGACGATCATGCCGATCCCGATCGCGAGCCCGCCGAGGGACATAAGGTTCGCCGAGTAGCCGGCGCCCTTGAGGAAGATGAACGCGACCAGCGCCGAGAGCGGCAGTACCATCGTCACGACCAGTGCGCTGCGGAGGTTTCCGAGGAACAGGATGAGCGTGATGACGACCAGCAGCGCGCCCTCGAGAAGCGCTTTCGTCACGGTGTGCATCGCCCGGTCGACGAGCTCGGTTCGATCGTAGAAGGGCGACAACCTGACGTCCGGTGGCAGCGCCTTCTGCACCGTCTTGACCTTCTCCTTCACCGCCGCGACGACATCGCGTCCGCTGGCACCGCTCAGCATCAGCACGATGCCGGCGACAGCCTCGCCCTTTCCGTCACGGGTGACAAAGCCCTGGCGTGGCTCCGGGCCCAGAACCACGTCTGCCAGGTTGCGCACGTAGACGGGCGTTCCATCGTGGGTGGCCACGACGATGTTGCCGAGGTCTTCGACCGATCGAGCCAGGCCCAGGCCGCGCACCACGTACTGCTCGCCGTGGTGCTCGATGTAGCCACCGCTGGCGTTGGTGTTGTTCGCGGCCAGCGCCTCGAGCACCTGCCGGAGGGTGAGCCGGTAGCTCGTGAGCTGCTCGGGCCGGACCAGCACCTGGTACTGCTTCACGAAACCGCCGAAGCTGTTGACATCGGTGACCCCGGGCACGGAGCGGAGGATGGGACGCACCACCCAATCTTGAAGCGTGCGGAGTTCCATCGCGTCCCGCGTCGGGCTCTCGAGCGTGTACTGGTAGATCTCGCCAAGCCCGGTCGAGATCGGGCCAAGCTGGACCTCCACGCCGGGGGGCAGTTTCCCTCGTGCCTGTTGCAGACGCTCGAAGACAAGCTGCCGGGCGAAGTAGATGTTGACGTGATCCTCGAAGGCAACCGTCACGACGCACAGGCCGAGCTTCGAGAGTGACCGAACCTGCTCGACATCGGGCAACCCTCCCATCGAGACCTCGATCGGATAGGTCACGAGCTGCTCGACCTCGACCGGCGCCATGCCCGGCGCCTCTGCGAGAATCTGGACCTGGACGTTGGTGACATCGGGAAAGGCGTCGATCGGTAGCTGGCGCACGGCCTGGATGCCAAAGAACAGCAGGCCCAGGCAACCCAGGATGACGAGCAACCGCTGGCGCAGCGCGAAGGAGACGATGCGTTCCATGGGTCACTCCTCTCCGAGCTCGCCCTTGAGGGCCTGGGATTTGATGAGGAACGCCCCGTGCACCGCGACCCGCGACCCTGGCAGGAGCCCCTTCGTGACCTCCACCAGGTCGCCGCCGAGCGCGCGCAACTCCACAGGTCGTGCCACGAACTCCGAGTCGGAGAGCGCCACGAACACGACCTTGCGGCCGCCCATCTCCTGGACCGCGCCTTCGCTGAGCACGATCGCCTGCCGGGTCGCTCCGGTCGCGATCCGGGCCGAGACGAACATCCCCGGCTTGAGGGCGAGCCCCGGATTCTCCACCCGAAGCCGCACGCTGAGCGTGCGTGTGGCCTCCTTGATGACCCCCTCGAGACTGCTGACCCGCCCGCCAAAGCTCCGGCCCGGGTAGGCGGTGGTGATGATCTGAGCGGGCTGGCCCATGCTGAACTTGCCGATATCACCCTCGTACGCCTCGACCACGGCCCACACCTCTGAGAGGTCGGCGATGCCGAACAGGTCGGTCCCCGGCGTGACCTGCTTCCCGACCGCAGCTTCGGCCTCCGTGATCACGCCCGCGATGGGACTCCTCAGGAGAAGATAGGGAATCGACTCCTGGGTTTGGTGCAGGGTCTCCACATCCGCCGCATTCGCGCCCATGACTTCCAGCCGACGATCCGACGAGTGCGCGATGCTCTGGAGCGCTTCAGCCTCCGGACTGCCCGAAGCCACTGCGCGATCCGCCCGCTCGTGGGCCAGGAGGAAGTCGGACTGCGCGGCCAGGAACTCGGGGCTGTAGATCGTGGCCAGAGCCTTGCCCCGAAGGACGCGATCGCCCGCAATGGCCGTGACGGCTTGAACGGTGCCGGAGACCCTGGCCGAGACGTGGGCCATCTTGAGAGGGTTGGCCTGGATCTCGCCCGACACGACCAGGGTGTCAGCCAGAGGACGTACCGGGATGGTCGCGATGCGCACCTCGCCCGCGGCCACGACCGCGGCCGGGACGTGCACCAATGTGTCCAAAGCGAAGGCCGCAGCCGGCCCGGCATCCTTCGCCTTGCTGCACCCCATCGAGACTACGGCCAGGAGCGGCAGCATGCCGATCGCGAGGGAACGGATGAGACTATTCTTCGACATGGGTGATCACTCCGCGGTGCCGAGGTCGGTGAGGGCCAGGTGGTAGTTGAGCAGCGCCCGGATGTGTTCCAATTGCACGCTGCGGTAGGTCCGAATCGTCTCGAAGAGCTCGAAACCGTCGACCTGCCCGAGCTGAAAGCCGCGCGTAGCCGACTGGATGGCATCCGACACGTCGGGCAGCAGCTGCCGCTCGAAGCTCTCGACCTGGGCAGACAGGGCGCGAGCGTCCTGGTAGGCGTTGCGGAGCGCCAGGTCGAGCCCCCGCTCCGACGCGTCTAGCGCAGCCTGGGCTGCGCCTCGCAGCGCCTCGGATTCCTGGATGCGTGCGCTTCGGTCGGTCCAGGGAGCGAAGGGCAGCGTCAGGGCGACCGAGCCACCGATGCCCGGGCCGCTCGCACCCGGGACCCGGTCCAGGCCCAGAGACACCTCGGGAGTCGGCAGCCGTGCGCTGCGCGCGAGGCTCGTGGCAGCCTGCTCCCGCTCGACGCTCAATCGGGCCGCTCGCAGGCTGGGTCTCGTTTCGCGGGCACGGGCGAGGATGGCCGCAAGGGTGTCCTCCAGCGCGGCGAAGACCAGGGAATCGGCCGGCTCCAGGGGCTCATCGGCCCCTCGAGCCATCAACGCGTTCAGTGTCTGCGTGTCATTGCGCAGCGCCCGCTCGGACTCGATCAGGTCGTTCTCAAGGCGGGCTCGCTCGGATCGCGCACGCAGCACATCGAGATACCTGGCGCCGCCGGCCTGGAGCCGCACCTTGGTCGCTTCCTCGAGGTCGGCCACCGTGCTCCGCAGACCTGAGAGCACCCGAAGCGTCGCCCGGTCGGCCTGCAGTCGCCGGTAGGCCCGGGTCACCTCGGCACGTAGACGCAGGAGTCGCGACTCCCGGGAGGCCTCCACCAGCGCCAGCTCGAGGCGTGCGACACGCCCCGCTCGGCTTCGCTGCACCGGGAGTGGGAATCCCTGCGAGAGTCGAAGCGATGCCTCCCGCTCCTCACGGCTCACCAGGGTACCGAGCTTGCCGAAGTCGTAGGACAGCGTCGGCGGATCAAACGCCAGCGCCTGCCGCCGCCGTGCTCTCGCTGCTTCAACCTCGCGGTCTGCCCCCGTGATCTGCGGGCTGCGACGCGCAGCGATGGTCAGACAGGAGTCGAGGGAGAGAACATCGGCGCCGGCCACGGCGACCGGCCATGTTGCGGTGGCAACGGAGATGAGTGCTGTCGAGATGAATGCCGGGATGAACGCCAAGGCGCCACCCAAACGGTCGCGTCGCTGCACGGATGGACTCCTTCACTGGACGAACAGGGTTGATCGAAGTAAGACCCGGTCGCGCGCTGCGCAGAGAGGCAGCGCGGCAGTGAAGAAGATCAGCAGCGGAGATTTACGGTCTGGAGCGCCGATGTTGAGAAGCGGGGGTAAGCGTGGCGGGATCTTTTGCGAGAGTCCTCGGCGGTACGGGCCAGGCAGCCATGCGGAGTCGCAGCTGTGGCGAGTACGGTGGAGGCGCTCAACTGCTGGAGCTCGTCCTTCGATCCGCTCGCCCGGACAAAAGCGGAGGATCCGAGGGGAAGGTCTGCGCACGGCGTGCAGCACCCCTCCGTGTGCACAAGACCTGCATTAGCGGAGCCGTCATCATGATGGGCGGAATCGTCGAGGACGGGGCACCGATCCTGGCCAGACTCAATGGCGACGTGGCCACCCGGGGCGATACAGAGTACGAGGGCACTCGGCTGGCTCCAGCCGGTGGCGGCGACCAGGAACAGCGCGCCAAAGCTCCTCATAATACGCATAAAAGCGTGCACGTATCTTGGAGTTTAGGCGAGCGCTGCATCAAGCGTCAACGACTAAGCCGAAACGGCTGCCTTCACCCCCGACGCCAGCACCGCCGGCATGGCGAACTCGACCCCTTCCCCGCGCGCGTGTCGCGCGGCTTCCCTCCGGGCCGCCACCCGGATCGCCGCCAGCGCCTCGGGGGTCTGCGCCAGCAGCAGCCCGCGCGTGCGCACGCCGCCCTCGAGGAATGCGTCCAGCAGCGCCTCGGGTGCGGGAAGCCGCCAGCGCATCGGTAGCTCCCGGACGGCGGCGTGTGAGAAGCCGGTCGCCGACAGCACGCGGCGGCACTCGTCGTGGTCGGCGAAGCGGAAGAACGGCGGGCCCTCGGGAAGTACCACGTCCATGCGGCCGTGCGCCTCGATGGCGTTCAGCACGATCGCGAAGCCCTCGCACTGCTCGGGCGGCGCCCACGCCGTGAACGCGAGACGGCCGCCGGGACGCAGCACACGGTGGGCCTCCGCGATCGCCCGATCGGGGCGCGCGAAGTGGAGCACGCCGAAGTTGATGACCACGGCGTCGAAGACGGCGTCATCGAACGGGAGGTCCTCCGCATCGCCGGTCCGGAACTCCACGCCCGGTTGGAGGCGCCCCGCCTCCTCGACCATCGCGGCGGCGAAGTCCATCCCGGTCGTGTTCGCGCCGCGCTTCACCGCCTCGGCGGCGGCGTCACCGGGTCCGCACGCCACGTCGAGCAGGCGTACACCGGGGCCGGCTGCGACGGCGTCGAGCAGCGGGCCGATGGACTGCGTGGTCAGGGACGAAAAAGCATCCCGATAAGGGAGCGCGACGCTCTCCCAGCCCTTGTGCTCGAAGGCTTTGAAGGCGTCGGTGGAGCGGGGGTCGGGCTCGGACATGACCCCGGCATGATAGCCGGTATCCCGGTCGGGATCCGATCCCCACCGATCAGGTCAGAACGCCACGCCTGCCGTCCAGCGGAGGACCTCGAAAAACTGGCCGGAGCGGAAGAGGAGCTGGGCGTCCATCGCGAGCCTCAGCCTCGCCCCTTCGCCGCGACCCATGTCCGCGCCGAACCCGACCATCGTACCGCCGGATGCGTTCGACGCCCCCCGGGAGGTGTCATGGCGGAGAAGCAACATGACATGCACGAACGGGGACGCCATGACTCCGCTCTGCTCCCAGCGTGGCCCGGCGGCGGCGGTCACCGTTCTGAGGCCCTCGTCACGATGGTAGGCGAAGTCGCCCTCGAATCCGATCCGCTGAGTGGCGCTCGAAGCCGACAGCCGGTGAGTGGCGCTCGAAGCGGACAGACTGATCCCCAATGGGGCCACACCCCCGCCCGTCTCCAGATAGAGCGCGAGCGAGTATCCGATCGCGATCGTCGAGGTCTTCTCCTGGGCGACCACCGGGGCGACCACCACGACACTCAGCAGCATCACCGCAAGGACCTTCCGCACCGGATACCCCCTTTAGGTCCGAGGGATTCCGACCGCACCGATCGCCGGGGAGTCGAGGCGGCCATGCGAGAGCGCGTTGACGGCGCTCATCGTGCGGAAGTCTAGTCCCGGCTGTCGGGCTCAACCAGCGTTTTCCGCCGGTTCTCCGCGCCTCCTAGAACTGCTGCTCTTCGGTCGAGTCCTTGAGCGCCGCGGTGGAGAGCTGGCCGTCGGCGATCGTCTTCGCCACGTCGTCGAAGTAGCCGGTGCCGACGAAGCTCTGGTGCTTGACCGCCGCGTAGCCGTGCGGGTTGTTGAGAGCGAACTCGCGGTCCTGCAGCTTCGCGTAGGCCGACATGCCGCTCTCGCGATACTCACGCGACAATTCGAACATCCCGAGGTTGAGCGAGTGAAAACCCGCCAGGGTGACGAACTGGAACGCATAGCCCATCTCGCCCAGTTCCTTCTGGAACCTGCCGATGGTCGCGGCATCGAGGTGTTTGGACCAGTTGAACGAGGGCGAGCAATTGTAGGCCAGCAGCTTGTCGGGGTAGCGGGCGTGGATCGCCTCGGAGAAGGCGCGCGCCTCGTCGAGGTCGGGCGTTGACGTCTCGCACCAGATGAGATCGGCGTAAGGCGCGTAGGCGAGCCCGCGCGCGATCGCCGCTTCGAGCCCGCCCCGCACGTCGTAGAAACCCTCGGGCGTGCGCTCGCCGGTGAGGAACCCGCGGTCGCGGGAGTCGGAATCGCTGGTGATGAGCCGGGCGCTGCCGGCGTCGGTGCGCGCCACCAGCACGGTGGGCACATCCAGGATGTCGGCCGCGAGCCGAGCCGCGCACAGCTTGCGGATGAACTCCTGGGTCGGGACCAGCACTTTGCCGCCCATGTGGCCGCACTTCTTGGCCGAAGCGAGCTGGTCCTCGAAGTGGACGCCGGCAGCCCCCGCCTCGATCATCGCCTTCATCAGCTCGAAGGCGTTGAGGTCGCCGCCAAAGCCGGCCTCGGCGTCGGCGACGATCGGGGCGAACCACTCGACCTTGCCGCCGCGACCCTCCATGTGATCGATCTGGTCGGCGCGCTGGAGCGCGTGGTTGATGCGACGCACCACCGCGGGCACGCTGTCCACCGGATAGAGGCTCTGGTCCGGATACATCTGTCCGGCGCTGTTGGCGTCGGCCGCCACCTGCCAACCGCTGAGATAGATGCCCTTGAGCCCCGCCGCCACCTGCTGCACCGCCTGGTTGCCGGTGAGCGCGCCGAGCGCCCGCACCGGCGGCTCGTGGGTCAGCAGGTGCCAGAGCCGCTCGGCGCCGCGGCGGGCGAGCGAGTGCTCGATGTGCACCGTGCCGCGCAGACGCATGACGTCGCCCGCCGTGTAGCTGCGATGGATACCCTGCCAGCGCGGGTCAGATGCCCACGAACGCTGGATCTCTTCGGCGCTGCGTTGGTGCGACATGGGATCGCTCTCTCTGCGGGGGTCACGGACGGGCAACGCGGTGCCCGCCCACGGCTGCGGTCGGTCTCCCAGCTATCGGCAGGATGGCAGCGTGGCTTAAGCGCGGGACTCCGGATCCCAGAACGCACCCAGGAGCCCCACGGTCGCGAAGATCTCCCGCATCTCCTCGGGTCGCGACCTGCGCCACGTGGCTTGGAGGCGGGTCGTGAACCACGCGAGGGCGAGCCCCCACAGTTGGTCCATCCGTACGAGCGGTCGCACCGGGGCGCCCCTGGCATCGCACCATTCGCGAACCCGTTCTTCCGACCGGAAGAAGAGCATGGTGCTTCAGGTGAAAACGACGTCGTCCCACCAAAGGGCGGCCGGCAACAGGCAGTGGAACAGCCAGTCCGAGCGCTGGAGGCCGGTCGCGGAAACCTCGAGGCGCAGGGGCTCGAACGACTGTCCGCACCGGGACTGGATGCTCGCCGGCTTCCCGAGGGCGGCGGGAATACCGAGCGCGTCCCATGCGCAGTTGGCGAAATAGGAGACCCCTCCGGCATTCACGACATGCTCGGTCGGAACACCCGAGAACGGGGCCGCCATCCGGATCGAGGCCTCATCCGGCTCGAGCACGAGAATTCGCTGGTCCCGGAGCCGGCGAATAGCCTCGAGCACGGTGGGGACATCTGCCGCCACCTGGGCCGCCGTCTGCTCCGGTGACGGGCGGCCACCCGTCGCGACGAAGTGCCGGTAGACGGCGAGCCTGACCTGGAGGTCCAGATCCGCAGGCGTGGGGTCGAACGTGGTGCTCATGCTATGAACACCCATCGGGGCCGGCCGGATCGACGGCGGGCCGCGCAAGGCGGTAGGTCCACTCGTCGCTGGCGCGTCCCTTGAAAAAGTCCGCGTTCGGTCGGAACCCCTCGCGCTTGAATCCGAGGCGCTCGAGCAGCCGGATCGAGGGCCGATTGCGCGTGTCCACCTCGGCCACGATCCCGGTGACACCGCCCGCCTCGAACAGCGCCCGGATCACCGGGCGGCAGGCCTCGGTCGCGATGCCTTGTCGCCAGAACGCCGGGCCGATCTCGTAGGCGAGGTGCGCGCTGGCATCCTGGCGGATCGTCACCTCGACCCGGCCCACGCAGCGGCCGTCCGACTTCGAGCGCACGACCCAGTTGAGCCACCACTCGTCTTCCTTCGCCGACCGCCGGGTCTCGAGGCGCTCGTATCGTGCGGTGAGCGCCTCCAGCGTCGCGGGCGGATCGTGTGGGAGGTAGCGGTAGAGCCGCTCGTCCGAGAGGACCTCGAACAGTTCGGCGGCGTGGGCGCCCCGCAGCGGCTCGAGGTGGAGGCGTTCGGTCTCGTATCGAGTCTCGCCGATTTCCATCACACCGGATCGAACCAGCCGTTCCTGATCAGCTCTTCGCTCCTGTGCCGCGCCTCGCGCATGGTCTCGGGGGTCCCCAGGTCGCGCCCCGGCGTGGGCGAGTCGAGCAGGCGCGCGAGCTCCTCGTCGAAGAGCTGGCTTACCCGCTCGGGCGTGTGCGCGACCGCCTGCCCTGAACCGTCGGTGATGGTGACCGCATCGCGGTGCACCATGCGTTGGGCGATCATCAGGCGGTAGATGCGGTCGGTGGCGAGGTCCTCCATGTAGCCGTCGAGGAGACTCGCCCCCCTGCCGTTGAGCACGCCGTTGCGGTAGCGGATCGCGGTGCGCACAGCCGCGCGCGTCCCATCCAACGAATGTCGCCCGACGCCGGCCGGAACCGGCCTCAAGTCCGGATAGCGTTCGACGCCGGGCGGCCTCGCGGCGAGCTGATTGGGCGCCGGGAACTGCGCGACTGCGATCGCGTTCTGGTCCGGGTGGCCAGTCCAGGCGCCGTCCATGAAGCACGCCGCCTCGTTCTTCTTGTCATGCTCCAGCACCTCGAGCGCGCGGGCGTTGAGCTCGGCGTCCTCGCGGCTCGGGTAGAGCGCGGTCATGCCGCCGATCGCGAGCGCGCCCCGCCTGTGACAGATGTCGGCGAGCAGGTGGCGCAGGCGCTGGAAGAACGGCACATCGTGCGGGATGGTATTGCGGTCGGGCAGCACCCAGGCGGGATCGGCGTGTGTGTAGTGGATGAGGCTCGCCATGTAATCCCAGCGCCCCAGGTTGAGACCCAGGATATGGCCGCGGAGATGATGGAGGAACTCCTCCATCTGATAGGCGAAAGGGTGGGATTCGACCAGCGCCATGCACTTGATGGTCCCCAAGGGCCAGCGCTTGGCGCGCTCCAGCGCGCCAAACACCTCCACCCACCAGAGTGCCTCCTCGGCCGATTCGGACTTGGGGATGTAAAAGCAGAGCGGATGGCGCAGCCGCTCCGCGTCCACCTGGTAGGTGATCAAGGCAAGATCGAACAGCGAGGCCGAGGTGAGGTCCTCCCCCGACAGCACCCCTGCCTGCGCGAGGTGGAGGCCGCGCACCCGCGACCAGATGACGGTCGGGCTGGGTTCGATGCCCACCGTGCGACCCCGCTTCTTGTCCTCGTAGGTCAGCTCGCCGCGCAGCGCGCCAAGGATATTGCGCACGCCGAGCATCAGGTTGGGCCAGGCGTTGGCCATCGAATCCTCGAGGTCGAGCATGACGCCCGGCGCCCCCGAGTTGAGCATCTTCACCACCAGCTCGCCGTCGTCGGCCGGGCCGGTCATCTGGTTGCGCTGATCCGCACACCAGGCGGGCAGCGTGATGCGCCAGTCGCCGGTCGTGGCGGAGGAGGCTGGGAGATGTTCCGGGAGGTGGCCGTGTTGCGCGGCAGCGAGGACGCGCAGCCGCTCAGCGGCGAGCGCCTGCTGGCGCGGCGTAAACGCGCGGTGGAGCGGCCCGTAGAAAGTCCAGAAACCCGAGGGCAGGTCGCGCTCGGGGTCGAACCCCGGGGGCGCATGGTTCATCCGCGGATCAAGCATCACCCTGGCCTGGGCTCGTCCCACCGTCCGTGGTGGTGTGTGGACCGCATTAGCGCAGCGCCAGCCCCGTGCCCACCTTCTGGGCCAGCCGCTCTCCGATGGCGGTGATGAAGCCCTCGGTCGTGGCGAAACGCGGGACGGGCGGCTGGGCGATCGCCGACAGGTCCTTGGTGACAGTGCCGCTCTCGATGGTCTCGATCACCGACTCCTCGAGCGCCCGAGCGAACGCGACCAGCTCGGGCGTGCCGTCGAGCTCGCCGCGCTTGGCCAGCGCGCCGGTCCACGCGAAGATGGTGGCGGTCGAATTGGTCGAGGTGGGCTCCCCGCGCTGGTGCTGGTAGTAGTGCTTCTGCACCGTGCCGTGCGCGGCCTCGTACTCGAAATGTCCCTCGGGCGAGACCAGCACCGAGGTCATCAGGCCCAGGCTGCCGAAGCCCGAGGCGACCATGTCGCTCATCACGTCGCCGTCGTAGTTCATGCACGCCCACAGGAACCCGCCCGGGGCCCGCACCGCGCGCGCCACGGCGTCGTCGATGAGCAGGTAAGTGTAGGAGATGCCGGCCTTCTCGAAGTCCGCCTTACGGGCCTCGACCTCCTGCCGGAAGATCTCACGGAACGCGCCGTGATAGACCTTGGCGATCGTGTCCTTGCCGCTGAACCACATGTCCACCTTGTCGTGCAGTGCGTAGGTGATGCAGGCCTTGGCGAACGAGCGGATCGAGGCGTCCAGGTTGTGGACGCCGCGCACGATCCCCGAGGCCTTGAACTCGTGGACGAGAATCCGTTGCGGTCCGCTGCCGTCGGCCGGCGTGAAGACGAGCTCGACGCGCCCCGGCTGGCGGATGCGCATCTCTGCGCTCTTGTACATGTCGCCGTAGGCGTGGCGGCCGATGATGATCGGCTTCACCCACGAGCGCACCATCGGCGGCACGTTCTTCACGATGATCGGCTTGCGGAAAACCGTGCCGTCGAGGATGGCGCGGATGGTGCCGTTCGGGCTCGGCCAGGCCTTCTTGAGCTTGTACTCGGTCACCCGATCGTCGTTGGGCGTGATGGTCGCGCACTTGACGCCGACCCCGTACTTCCTGATCGCCTGGGCGGCCTCCACGGTGACGGCATCGTCGGTGCGGTCACGATTCGGCAGGTGGAGGTCGTAGGCTTCGAGCTTCACGTCCACGAAGGGTTCGATGAGTTGTTTCTTCACCATCGCCCAGATGACCCGGGTCATCTCGTCACCGTCCATCTCGACGATGGGGTTCTTCACCACTACTCTGGGGGCTGCTCCGCCGTGCATGGTCATCGAGTTCTCCGGAATCGGGCAGGATTACCGTGACCACAAAGGTACCAGAGCGCGGGGCGCCCGACGAGCGGGCCGGGGGCGCATCCCCCCAGGGTGGGGCCCCCACGGGGCGCCCGGGCCGGCTTGTGTCCGGCGCTCGACCCTGATAGAAATGTCCCCTAATGCGCATCGCCGTGCCGCGAGAGATCATCCCGGGCGAGAACCGCGTCGCTCTGGTGCCCGAGACCGTCGCCAAGCTCGTAAAGAGCGGACTCGAGGTCGCCGTGGAGACCGGCGCCGGGGCTCAGGCCATGTTTGCCGACGAGGCCTACCGCCAGGCGGGGGCCACCATCGTGCCCGGTGCGCGCGAGCTCTACGCCGCGGCCGACGTGGTGCTCAAGGTGCGCGAACCGGTCGCCAGCGACACGCTCGCGGCGCACGAGGCCGACCTGATCCGCGAGGGCGCCACCCTCATCGCGTTCCTCGGCCGCGACGCGCAGAGCGAGGCGGCAAGGAAGATGGCCGCGCGCGGCATCACCGCCTTCTCGATGGAGATGATCCCGCGCATCTCGCGCGCCCAGAAGATGGACGCCCTCTCCTCGATGAGCACCGTCGCCGGCTACAAGGCGGTGCTCATGGCAGCGGCGACACTCGGCAAGTTCTTCCCGCTCCTGATGACCGCGGCCGGCACCATCGCCCCCGCGCGCGTGTTCGTGCTCGGGGCCGGTGTCGCAGGGCTCCAGGCGATCGCCACCGCGAGAAGACTCGGCGGGGTGGTCGAGGCGTTCGACGTGCGGCCCGCGGTGCGCGAGGAGGTGCAGAGCCTGGGCGCGACGTTCGTGGGCCACGATCTGCTCGACGAGGCTGCCGTGGCGGCGGGTGGCTACGCGAAGGAGCTGACGCCCGAGCAGCAGGCGAAACAGCGCCAGCTCGTGGCCGACCGCTTGAAGCAGTCCGACGTGGTGGTGAGCACCGCGATGGTGCCGGGCCGCACGGCCCCCATCTTGATCCCCGAGGCGACCGTGCGCGAGATGCGGCCCGGCTCGGTGATCGTGGACCTGGCTGCCGAGATGGGCGGCAACTGCGAGCTGACCCAGGCCGGGGCGGATGTCGTGCGGCACGGGGTCACCATCCTCGGCCCCGTCAACCTCGCCGCGACGGTGCCGGTACACGCGAGCCAGATGTACGCGCGCAACATCTCGGCGCTGCTCACCCACCTGATCAAGGACAAGGCGCTGAGCCTAGACTTCGAGGACGAGATTACCCGCGACACCTGCCTGGTGCGGGCGGGCGCGGCCGCCGCATCTGCGGGCGCCGGCGCCGTCGCGGCCCCTATCGCGGCCCCCGTTGGCTCTGAGGCGACGTCATGAGCCCCACACTGCTCGCCGAGATCTACGTGTTCGTGCTGGCGGTATTCGTGGGCTTCGAGGTCATTTCGAAGGTGCCGGTGGTGCTCCACACGCCGCTCATGTCGGGCACCAACGCCATCCACGGCATCGTCATGCTGGGCGGCGTGCTGGTGCTCGGGACCGCCGACAGCCCGCTGCTGGTCGCGCTCGGGTTCGCCGCCGTGGTGCTGGGGGCGATGAACCTGTTCGGCGGGTTCGTGGTGACCGACCGCATGCTCTACATGTTCAAGAAGAAGCCGCAGGCCAAGCGCCCATGACCGCCTCCGGGCCGCTCGCCACTCTGTTTCACTTCTCGTACCTGCTCTCGGCCGTGCTGTTCATCGTCGGCCTCAAGTTCCTGAGCCATCCCGCGCGGGCGCGCCGGGGCAACCTGCTCGCCGCTCTGGGGGTGACGATCGCCGGCGTCACGACGCTCGCCAGCCTATGGGTGCCTGGGAGCGGCTACCACAACCAGGGACTGATCCTGGCCGCGATCGCGATCGGGGCGGTGCTCGGCACGATCGGCGCGCGGCGGGTGGCGATGACCGATATGCCCCAGATGGTGGCGCTCCTGAACGGTTTCGGAGGCGGCTCGGCGGCGCTCATCTCGACCGCCGAGTTCATGCACGCCGCGGCGTCCGGACACCGGACCGCCGGCACGGAGGCCGCCTCGACCATGTTCGGCTGCATCATCGGTGCGATCTCGTTCAGCGGCAGCATGGTCGCCTTCGGTAAGCTGCAGGGCATCATCTCGGAACGCGCCATCACCTCGGCGGCGCAGAAGGTCGTCAACGTGCTGCTGTTCGTCGGGCTGCTCGCGGTCATCGTCGGCATCATGGCCGGCGGCGGGGCGCCGTGGTTCCTGACGCTGCTTCTGGGCGCCCTGGCGTTCGGCGTGCTGATGGTGATCCCGATCGGCGGCGCCGACATGCCGGTGGTCATCTCGCTGCTCAACTCGTTCACCGGGCTCGCGGTGGCGGCGACCGGGTTCGTGCTCACCAACAACGCGCTCATCATCAGCGGCACGCTGGTGGGCGCCTCGGGCACGTTCCTCACCATGATGATGTGCAAGGCGATGAACCGCTCGCTCGCCAACGTCCTGTTCGCAGGCGTGGGCGGTGGCCCGGCTGCCGGGCCGGCGACAGCCACGGGTGCCGGCGGCCCGGCGAAACCGGTGCGCGACATCAGCATCGAGGACGCCGCCGTGCTGCTCGCCAACGTGCAGTCGGTCATCATTGTGCCCGGCTACGGCATGGCGGTGGCGCAGGCGCAGCACGCCGCGCGCGAGCTGGCCGAGCTGCTCGGGCGCAACGGCACGTCGGTGAAGTACGCCATCCATCCGGTTGCCGGCCGCATGCCCGGCCACATGAACGTGCTGCTGGCCGAGGCCAACGTGCCCTACGACCAGCTCTTCGACCTGGACGCCATCAATCCCGACTTCGAGCACGCGGACGTGGCGCTGGTGGTGGGCGCCAACGACGTGGTGAACCCCGCCGCCCGGCACGACAAGTCGAGCCCGATCTACGGCATGCCGATCCTCGACGTGGACAAGGCCAAGCACATCATC